>QHNJ01000006.1 GCA_003218395.1 Verrucomicrobiota bacterium | reverse complement strand
AATGAGTTTCTTAAGGAGCACCGCAACGTGCAAAAGTTGGAAGCGACGGTAGTGCAACAGCAGAAGGAAATTCAGGCTCTCACCGCAAACCTGAAAGAGCAGGCATCGCAAATCCAGAAGGTGAGCGCACAGCTCGCCGCAGCGAGTCCGTCCCGCGGCGGACTTGAAACGAACAAACCTGCACCACAAATGGTCATCAATAATCAAAGGTAGGCGGCGGTTGGTTGCGCGCTTCTCCCGAAGGGGCTCAGGGGACTTGGGTAAACGTGTGGAACGTTTCCAGCTCGATTGCGCGTACTTTTGAGGTGACAGAATAAAATCGCGGCGGGTTTGTTGGCCAAAAGCGGGCGTCTATGCCCAGGAAGCAAATCGAAGAGATTTTGCTTCGCTATCGGTCATGCGTTTATTTCAAAACATGGCGGACAAACTGAGCAAACAGCCCGAAAACGCGCCGGGACAGTGGTACGTGGACACGAGCTGCGCTTTGTGCCGTCTTTGTCTGGAGGAGGCGCCGAATCTTTTGACGTACAACCGCGACGAGACTGGCGTTCATTTCTTTAAACAACCGGAAACGCCGGAGGAAATGGACGCCGCTCAGCACGCCATGGATGTTTGCCCGACGCTCGCAATCGGAAATGACGGGTAATTCGGCTGGCGAAATAAACTTGCGAAGACACGAATTACACGAATTGTCACGAATTTCATAAGGCTTCAGCCAACCGTTGGATCAATTTGGTGTGAATTCGTGAAATTCGTGTCTCAAGTTTTGGCGTCATTTGGCGTGTCTGACGGATGACGCTAGTTTGCTTTATGCATGCTGAAGCTACCGTTTCCGCTCCACCATATTCACGGGCGAATCCGTTTCCCGCCAAACTCCTGGTCAATCGCTGCTTGAGCGGCCCCGAGTCCGCGAAGGATACGCGCCATTTCGAACTCGATCTGACCGGCTGGGGCTTGAGCTTTGAGGTGGGCGATTCACTGGCCGTCTATGCAGCCAACGACCCGCAACTGGTCGATGAGATCATTCACGCGCTCGGCGCAACCGGCGATGAAAAAGTCCCGCGACCAAAAGGGGAACCAACGAGATTGCGCGAAGCATTGCTGCGCGATCATAGCATCACACAGCCAACGCCCAAGTTTTTGAGGGCCATTGCCGAGCGAGCTTCAGCTGCGCCGACGTTGAGCTACCTTCTCGCGCCAAACCGCAAACACGATCTCGAGACTTACCTTTGGGGCATGGAAATAATCGATTTCCTCTCGGAACATCCCTCCGCCCGGTTCGCGCCGGAAGAATTTGTCGGACTGCTCACGAAATTGCAGCCGCGCCTTTATTCAGTGGCCTCCAGTCTGAAGGCGTACCCGGATCAGGTGCACTTTATCGTGGACGTGGTCCGCTATGAGAGTCACGGTCGGCTTCGCAAAGGGGTTTGCTCATCTTTTCTTGCAGAACGCGCTGATGACGCACCCGTGCCGGTTTTCCCCAGCATTGCGAAGCATTTTCATTTGCCGGAGGACTCAGACATTCCAATCATCATGGTGGGTCCTGGAACCGGAGTGGCGCCGTTTCGCGCGTATCTGCAGGAACGGAAAGCGATGGGGGCGAAAGGGAAAAACTGGCTCTTCTTTGGATCGCAACATGAGAAATGCGATTTCGCTTACGGTGACGAGTTCGAGGCGTTCAAGAAAGAGGGGATTCTCACACGACTCGATTGCGCGTGGTCACGCGATCAGCCCCAGAAAATCTATGTTCAGCACAAGATGCTGGAAAACGCCGCCGAGATTTGGAAATGGCTCGACGCGGAAGGAGCGTACTTTTTTGTGTGCGGCGACGCGCGTCGGATGGCCAAGGATGTCGATGCGACGCTGCGCAAGATCGTGCAGGGACAAGGTGGCAAAAGCCCCGAAGAAGCGAACGAATACGTCGAAAAACTAAAGAGCGATAAACGCTATAAGCGCGATGTGTATTGAGATCGATCCGTGTTTAATTTGTGTAAATCTGTGGCATAATACATTTGGCACCGTTTCGAACGGCGAGCGAAGTGGCCGAATCAAGAATGAGAGATTCCTCGACTCCGCTCGGAATGACATAAAACGTTATGTACGAGAACACTGAATTCACATTGAGCCGCAATTGCGAGGCGATCCAGATTCCGAGCGGACAGAAACGCAGCCACAGACCGCTCAAAAGCCAGCGAGCACGACAAACGGTGCGGTTTCAGAAGACGATGTCTGGAACCAGCTTCGCCAATGCTACGACCCCGAAATCCCGGTAAACATTGTCGATCTTGGTCTCGTTTATGATTGCCGGTTGATCAAGAAAGATGACGGCGGCACGCGAGTAGAAGTAAAGATGACCTTGACGGCCCCGGGCTGCGGGATGGGGCCGGCAATCGCACACGATGCACAGAGTAAGATTCTATCCATCGACGGCGTGGATGAAGCCGATGTGCAGCTTGTGTGGGATCCGCCCTGGAATCAAAATATGATCAGCGAAGCAGGTCGGATGAAGCTCGGCATGATGTGAGTTCGTATTCCGCATG
This sequence comes from Verrucomicrobiota bacterium, assembly GCA_003218395.1. Classification (GTDB taxonomy): domain Bacteria; phylum Verrucomicrobiota; class Verrucomicrobiia; order Chthoniobacterales; family UBA10450; genus Udaeobacter. The sequence goes on along the minus strand of QHNJ01000006.1, from coordinate 82,002 downwards.
ACGCGATGCACGCGACCTCGTCAGAGGAAACAGTCGAGGAGAAAACGCGCAATATTCTAAGGGAGATTTTCGCCGGCTGTTCGCTTGAGAAGATGGGCGTGCGCCTCTGGGACGGAACAATGTGGCCGGACGAGCGGCCACGTGATGCGACGCTCGTGCTAGGACATCCCGGCACGCTTGGACGAATGCTCTTGCCTGGGACGGAAGTCGGTTTGGCCGAAGCGTATTTGCACGACGACTTCGACGTCGAAGGTGATATCGAGGCGGCATTTGAAATCGGCGATTTCTTGCTCGGGCGCCTCGATGATTGGAAGAAAAAGCTAAAGCTCCGTGGTCTGCTGATTGCGCTTCCAGCATGGGACGGAAGATCGGCAATGCGACGTGCCGCGAGGCAACTGTTGCCACGAATTCATGGTAAACGTCACTCACCGGATCGTGATCGTCGCGCGCTCACGTTCCACTACGATGTTTCGAATGATTTTTACCGGCTCTGGCTGGATCGGCGAATGGTTTATTCGTGTGCGTATTTCCGCTCGCCGAGCGACAACCTCGACGCAGCTCAGGAGCAAAAGCTTGATTACATCTGCCGCAAATTGCGTCTCGGACCTGGGCAGCGTCTGCTGGACATTGGCTGTGGCTGGGGCGGCCTCGTCATTCACGCGGCAAAACATTTCGGCGCCCGCGCCGAGGGAATCACCTTAAGCGAGCCGCAGGCGGAATGGGCGCGCTCGCGGATCGCCGAAGCTGGATTGGAAAACATGGCGAAGATTAGTCTGCGCGACTACCGGCAGATCGCGATGACCCGCGAATTTTACGACGCGATTGTGAGCATTGGAATGGCAGAGCACGTCGGACGCGAGCGACTGCCGGATTACTTCGCAGCTGCGCATCGGGCGCTCAAGCCGGGCGGCGTTTTTCTTAATCAGGCAATCGCCGAAGATATCGTCGCGCGACCAGGCAACCGCGACGGCTCATTCATCGAGCAATATGTTTTTCCTGACGGCGATATTCCGCCCCTGCCCATCATGCTCCGTGCGGCGGAGTCATCAGGTTTTGAAATCCGGGATGTGGAAAATCTGCGCGAACATTATGCGCTCACGCTACGCCATTGGCTGCGCAGATTGGAAGCGCACCATGATGAAGCACTCCGCTTCGTCCATGAACCGATATATCGCGTATGGCGTCTCTATATTGCAGGCTCGGCTCACGGATTTCGAAGTGGCCACATAGCCGTTTACCAAACGCTGCTTGCAAAATTGGATCCGTCCGGCGAAATCAAGTTGCCTCTCACGCGCGACGATTGGTGCGCGCGAAATCGCTCTTGCTTTGATTGACACCGGCTTTCAAAGAGGGGTGCCAAACCAACGCTATCCTGCAAAGCCGGTGTTAATGAACGCCAAAGGGTGTGAATGAGAACTCAAAATAATTCTATTTTGTTGCAATTTGGCCCAAAAAAATTCGCGAGTTGACAGCGCGCAGTCGGATCCTATACTCGGCTTCCCCTCCGCTTCTATCACACAGAAAATTTTCCCCGGATAACCATCACCAAATGCCTTTGACTGAAATCATTTTAACCGAGAACGTTCGCGGCCTAGGCGCGGAAGCCGACGTAGTAAAGGTGCGGCGCGGTTACGCGCGCAATTATTTACTGCCGCGCGGCAAAGCGCACGAAGTTACGCCGGCAAGTCTGCGGCAGCTCGATACGCTGAAAGCAAAACGCGCCGAACGTGAAGCGCGGGAGCTGAATGAGGCCGAGGAATTGGCACGTCGAATCGGAAAAGCACGGATCATCTTCACGCTCGAAACGGGTGAGACCGGCAAAGCTTTCGGATCAGTCACCGCCCAGGACATCGTAAACCGGCTCAAAAATGAGCTCGGCACCGAGATTGATCGACACAAAATCATTCTGGAGCGCCCGATCAAAGATACGGGCGAGCACGAGGTCGCGATCAAGCTGCACCACGATGTGACCGCACAATTTGTTTTTCAGGTGAAATCTGCAGACGAGCCACGCGACCGCCGGGCGGAAGATGTGAGCGCTGCGGCCGGGGAACCTGAGAAGAGAAAACATCGATTTTTCAGAAGAAAAAAAGAAGAAAAAAAAGAAAACAAATAAATGCCGAGTTCTCAAGGCTCTCAGCCTGGGAGACCTCGTAAGACAGCGGGTAATGGCGCTGGCCGAGGTTCGGCGACCGAAAACGGCGAAAGAGTTTTTCCCAATTCGCCAACAGGTTCTGCGCAGGATATTCACCGCTCCCCGCCGCACAGCGTGGAAGCAGAGCAAGGCGTCCTCGGCTCGATGCTCATCTCACCGCGTGAAGCAATCGCGGAGTGCGTCGAGAAAATTAACGAAGAATACTTTTATGTCCCGGCGCACCAAACCATTTACAACGTCCTTGTTGATCTTTGGAACGCGGGGCAGGCGATCGATCTGATCACCTTCACGCAAGTTTTGCGTGACCGGAATTTGCTCGAGAGCGTGGGCGGCGCCGCATTCGTCACCAGCCTGTTCACATTCGTTCCAACGGCGGCGAATGTGCAGTACTACCTCGACATCGTTCGCGACAAATACATTCTCCGCGAAATCATCACTGCCGCTACAGAGAGTGTTCGGCGCGCCTACGAGGAACAGGACGAGGTGAACAATCTTCTCGACGAAGTAGAACAGAGAATCTTCGCCGTCGGCGAAGACCGTTTCAAAGGCGAGATGCTCTCGATGAAACAGCAAGTTATGAGCACTCTTGAATCAATCGAGAAGCTCTTTGAAAACAAAGGCGCAATTACAGGAGTGTCGACCGGCTTTCGCGATCTCGACAAGCTGACAAGCGGTTTACACTCCTCAGAGATGATTGTGATCGCAGCTCGGCCGAGCATGGGGAAAACAGCGCTGGCAATGAACATCGCTGAGCATGCTGCCATCGAGGTGAAGCTTCCGGTGGCAATTTTCAGCTTAGAGATGAGCGCACAACAGCTTGTCCAGCGCATGCTTTGTTCACGAGCTCGCGTCAACCTAGCTAAAACGCGAGATGGATTTCTTGCGGAAGCCGACTTTCCAAAACTGACGCACGCAGCTTCGAAACTGGCCGAAGCGAAAATCTTCATCGATGACACGGCCGGTCTCACGATTCTCGAATTGCGCGCGAAGGCGCGTCGGCTTAAAGCGCAGCATGATGTGCGACTCATCATTGTGGATTACTTGCAGCTGCTAAGGTCGACATCTCGCCGTGCCCAGGACAATCGGCAGTTGGAAATCTCGGAAATTTCAGCGGGGCTAAAAGGTTTGGCCAAAGAACTAAAGATACCGATCATTGTTGTGGCGCAGTTGAATCGCAATCCGGAGATCCGAACAGGCAGCGGTAAAGGAGTTCCCCGGCTGGCGGATTTGCGAGAATCAGGTTCAATCGAGCAGGATGCGGATCTTGTCGGTTTGCTTGTTCGGGAGGAATATTACGCGGATTCAGATGAGGAAAGAACAGAGCTGGAAGGCAAGGCTGAACTAATTATTGCCAAACAGAGAAATGGTCCGATCGGCCAAGTCAAACTTACTTTCCTAAAGGACTTCACGCGTTTTGAAGATCGCGCGGAAGATGCGGCTGAGTCGGAGGAAGCTTTCTAGAGCGATTTCGCCGCGGCGATAACGTGTTGGGCGTCGATGCCGCGCTCTTTCATCACTTCAGGGCCGGGCGCACTCAGTCCAAATTCATGCAGCCCGACCACCTTGCCATCGAGACCGACATATTGGTACCAAATTTCAGTCACCCCGGCTTCGACTGCGACGCGACGGCGGCATGAATTTGGGAGAATCTCCTCGCGATACCCCGAAGATTCGCGATTGAAACGCTCGAAGCACGGCATCGAAACGACGCGCACGCCGTCGCCGAATTCTTTGGCTGCGGCAAGCGCATGCTGTAATTCGCTCCCACACGACATGATGATTAGATCGAGTTTGCCTTTCTCTTTTTGCGCGATGTAACCGCCGCGCGCGACTCCTTCGCGGCGCAATTTTGGATCGATATCGTTCAATATCGGAACGGTCTGGCGCGTGAGCGCAAGAAATGTTGGCCCATCGGTTCGTTGCATCGCCGCGACAAATGCGCCGGCGGTTTCTTCCGGATCGGCCGGACGAATCACGTCGATGTTGGGCATCAAGCGAACCGAGCTCACCGTCTCCACCGGTTGATGCGTCGGACCGTCTTCGCCGACGCCGATCGAGTCGTGGGTAAAAATGTAGATATTGGGGAGCTTCGCCAGCGCGCCCAGCCGAATGGAAGCGCGGCAATAATCAGTGAAAACCGTAAACGTTGCGCCAGATGCGCGGAATAGGCCGTGATACGAGATGCCGTTGAGAATCGCGCACATTCCGTGCTCGCGAATGCCAAACCGCATGTTGCGGCCACCGGGATTGTCGCGCGTGAAATCGCCGCCGTCCTGGATGTAGTTCATTGTCGACCCATGCAGATCGGCGCTGCCGCTCATGAGCAGCGGCATTGCTTGCGCGATCGGTTGCAATACTTCGCCGCCGGCTTTTCGAGTAGCCAGTTTCGCGTCCGTCGGAAACTCGGGGATCTTGGACAAGAGATCGGTCGGCACTTCCCTCTCCATCCCGTCATCAAGCATTTTTGCCAGGCCAGGGTTCTTCTTGCGCCACTCGTTGTAAATTTTTTCCCAGCGCTCGTAATCAGCGAGGAGCTGCTTTTTGTGGCCCGCAAAGTAATCGTAAACCTCCTGCGAGACGAAATAATGCTCATCAGGCAATCCCAGCGCTTTGCGCGCTGCATCAACGTATTTCGCGCCCGCTTCTCCATGCGCCTTGTACGTCCCTTCGACTTCCGGGACGCCCTTGCCGATGAGCGTATGCGCGATGATGAATTGCGGTTTCCCGTTGTCACGTTCCTTGGCGATGTTCAACGCATCGAGAAACTGTTGCATGTCCTCGCCGTCGATTTCCTGAACGTCGAACCCGTAGGCTCGAAGGCGTTGGCCAGTGTCTTCGCTCTGGGTTGCTTTCGCCGGCGCATCGAGCGTAACGCCGTTGGAATCGTAAATCAGGATCAAATTATCGAGGCCCCAATGACCAGCGAGCGCACATGTCTCGGAAGCGACGCCTTCCTGCATGTCGCCGTCACTGCACAAACAGAAGACGTGATGATCAAAAATCGTGTGCTCACCGGTGTTGAAGCGGGCCGCCGCCATTTTCGAGGCCGCAGCAATCCCAACAGCATTGCCGACTCCCTGCCCAAGAGGTCCCGTGGTGCATTCCACTCCGGGCGTGTCGCCAAATTCAGGGTGTCCCGGCGTTTTGGAATGCAACTGCCGGAACCGTTTGATTTCCGACATCGGCAAATCATAGCCGCTTATGTGCAGCCAGGCATAGAGAAACATGCTGCCGTGTCCGCCGGAGAGAACGAAATGGTCGCGATTGATCCAGCGCGGCTCGTCCGGATTGTATTTCAGCGCATAGCCGTAGAGCACCGCGCCGATTTCTGCGCAGCCGAGCGGAAGCCCGAGGTGTCCCGATTGCGACGCCTGCACGGCATCCATGCACAAACCGCGTGCTTCGTTCGCCGCCCGAGAGAGAATTTCGATATTTAGACTCATGGAAAAGAAGGAAGAATTTGAATTTTCGGATTAAATTGAAAGCACGAATTCTCTATATGGCGGAACATTCGACTTCGACAATGCATTTTCTATCGCTGAAGGGTTCCTGCGGCTGAATTCGAACTCCGAACTCCAAAGACCAATACGCTCGTGAATCCGCCATCACTTCTCCAGATTGTCGAGCGGCTTGAACGTCTCGCGGGCAAGTTGCCCTTCAGAATTCGAAAAGCGATCCTCAACGAGCTTACCCCACTCAAGCAACTATTCCTCCAGCAGCGCCCACCGCGTTTTCTTTTTGCCGGCTCATCTAAAATTCCCGTAGGGAAAACTGTCTGTGCGCTGTTTGGTCCGGCGGACCTCATCCAAACGGACGACGCCGCTGTCGGCGTTTACCGTTGGTTCGATGTCAGCTTCACTGAGCGCGGAACGATATCGATCCTCGACGCCCGAGGCGCTGATGGTTCGACTGCCATTCAGCTCCAAGACGAACTCAAATATCAACCTGCTGATATTGTTTTTTTTCTCAGCGACGAGGGAATTACACAGGAACCCGGGAAACGTGACCTGGATGATTCAACCAAGAATTTTTCGTGGAACAAGACATCGGAGACCAGCACGAAGGTAATTCGGTTTATCATTCCGCGGGTGGGAGAGGTAGCCGGGCCCAATCAAACCAATCTCGCTATAGTTCGGCTGCGACCAGCGTCTCGATCAAATGCTGCTGGGCTCGAACCTTTTTTGGAGACGTTGCGATTGGTTGCCGCAGGTCCTGATCAACACTTGGAACTGCCTGATGCACAGGCCCAACGACTCATGTCGATCCTGGCGCGAGAGTTGCCGAACGAAGCGCGAATGGAAATGATCAGGATATCGCGAAATCGCGAAGCCCAGCACGAAGTCGCGCAGCTTTTGGTGAAATCCACGACTGCCATCTGTGCAGCGATCGGCGCACAACCAATCCCGCTCGCCGATCTGCCGATCTTAACAAGTTTGCAGCTCACGATGATTTCCGGAATCATGTATGTAAGCGGGCGTGAACGCAGCTTGCGCGCCGCGACGGAATTCATCGGCGCTCTTGGTGCGAACGTCGGCGCAGCGATGTTTCTGCGTGAAGGCACTCGCGCGCTCCTGAAATTCTTTCCCGGTTGGGGAAATGTCGTCTGCGGACTGGTGGCGGGATCAGGAACGTACGCGATTGGCCGTGCCGCGACCGTATTTTTTATTGACGGCGTTTCGTTAAAGGATGCGCGTCGAACGTATCTGACCAGTCGCAAAAAGCGGGCGCGTCTTGCTCTGCCGGGCGCGGAGTCGGCAAACAAAGCGCGCTCTCGTGAGAAATAGTCCCTGCGTCTTCTGGTTTTGGAGTAGGTATTGAATAACTTGTGAATAAGCTTCCGCCTACCGCCGTATTTTGTTCACAGGATTTTGTGAACAAAAGCGCGAATTTCTGTGCTCTCCAGAGCGGTTTGACGATCTTTGTATGAAGCTCTCAGAGATCAGGGCAACGCTCCGAGAAATACAGGTTTTACCGGTCAAGACTCTCGGACAAAATTTTCTGCACGACCAAAATCTTGCACGCTGGATTGTCAATCAAGCGGAGTTAACTGCGGACGATTATGTGGTAGAGATCGGACCTGGGCTAGGTGCGCTAACCAAGCTGATGCTTGAGAAAGGCGCGCGAGTTCTGGCGATCGAGAAGGACACGCGCCTTGCTAATTTTTTGCGCGAACGCCTCGGTCATCCACGACTCGAAGTGATGAACACGGACGCGCTGAAGTTCGATGGGCGTGTTCTCTTTTCGCATCGTCGGGTGAAACTACTCGGTAACCTTCCCTACAACGTCTCAAGTGCGTTGCTTTTGAAGTTCCTTACGTATCCGAGTCCCATCTCACTGTGGTTGTGCATGTTACAAAATGAGATGGCACTACGCCTGTCAGCTATGCCGTCCACGCATGATTACGGCTTTCTAACGTTGCGCGTGCAGTTGCAGCATTGCGTGCAATATCTGCGTACAATTCCAGCAACAGTTTTCTTTCCAAAACCCGATGTCGATTCCGCGCTGGTGCGAATCTTGCCTCGCGATCCGTTTGAGTTACCTGCGCGCGATGATGAGCTGCTTGCGAAATTGATTCGATACGGCTTTTCTCAGAGAAGAAAACAGTTAAGAAAATTGCTCCGGGTGCATGTTACGAATTGGCATCGTGCCGCTTCGACTCTAGGCTTCGATCCCAAAGCTCGAGCGGAAGAGCTCTCGCTGCTTCAATGGATTGGTTTGGCGAATTATGTCGCGCCACCTGTGTACTCAGAGACAACAGCGATGAAAAATGAACTCTTCCCAATTGTCGATAAGAACGATCGAATTTTACGATATGCTCAGCGTTCCGATGTGCATGGGAATAACTTGCGCCATCGTGCCGTCCACATCCTGATTTTCAGCCAAGCAGATGAAGTTTATTTACAGCAACGTTCGCGTGGGAAAGATCGACATCCTCTGAAGTGGGACTCGAGCGCTGCTGGCCATGTAGGGGCCCGGGAAAGCTATGACGAAGCGGCGCGACGCGAGTTGAAAGAGGAGTTAGGCGTAAACGTTCCTCTTAAAGGGATTTCAAAGCTTCCTGCCTCAGAACGCACTGACCAGGAGTTTATCTGGCTTTATGGAGGAGAGATTCGCGGCAATCCTACGCCGAACCGAAGTGAAATTGAGACCGGTGCTTTTTTTCCTCCGGCTGTTGTCGACGGTTGGGTCACGACGCGACCGGAAGATTTCGCGCCCGGGTTCTTAGAATGCTGGAAGGTCTATCGCAAAAATAAGCCCGCTAACTGCGATACCTTCACTTGAAACCAACAAATCTCCGCTGCGGCAAACGGCGGATGACCTCGCGCTTGAATTTCCGCGCGGCACGTCTTGCTGCCTCCTTTCCTCCGTAGATGCTGTCGCTAAACATCTTTGTCACGACTTCACTGCCGCGAAGAAAATGGACCTGAAAGCCATGCGTTTGCTTCTTCGCACGAGCTTTCGTGTCGATGCGGCGGATGTTCGCTTCCGACTCAGGGTTAGAGCGCCTTCGCATGAGAATGAGTTAACGAGAACCTAACTAAACAATCCCAGGAATCAATGAGTCGACGACGAGGAACTCCCGACGCGTAACGTTTCTGGAGAAGGCAGGTGCCAGGGACCCCATTTTTTTTCGTATTCGATAGCGGGCAATAGTGCATAACAAGGATGGCGCCTGGCTCGCAACCATGTGATCAACTTCACGAGATCTGGCTTTGCCATCGTCGTACAGCCCGTGGTCGGCCGATTAACACCGCGCCGAATATGAAAAAAAATCGCGCTGCCTGCGCCGGGTATCGGCGGATCGGAGTTGTGTCGGATCTCGATGAGCCAATGATACGCAAAATCACCCGAGCGCATTTTTTCGTGCGTGTAATTGTCCGGAGGATTCTTGGGATCAATTACAATATGGCGATTGTAATTCGGCGACCGCGGGTCATCGCTCCACACGTCTGCTTCGGTTACTTGGTGATACGGGTAGTCGGCTCCGGGAGGCAACTTTGAGTCGTATCCGAAAATCTCGCCGATTTCAAAAACTCCCGAGGGCGCTCGTCCGTCGCGTTCTTGCTTTCGGAGTCCCGGCTCGTTCTGTCCAGCGCGGCCCGTTCCCCAAGCAACTCCATTCTTGCCAAACAGGACCGGGAAAGGTCCAGCCACGAGCGTCCAATCCCCGTTGCCCGATCGCTCAAATAAACGCAGCTCTCCGCGGATTGAATTCCACGTCGGTGCGATGCCGAAGATGAGTTGGGTACAATCCTCCGGAACTCCATCGCCGTATGCGATAGTTCCAAGCAGCATCAGCGAGCTGATCGATAGGTAGCAAAAGATTGACATAAGCATTACCCAGATCAGATGCGCGTTCAGTTGATCCCGGCAGTTTCTACTGCAGCCGTGTCTGCAGGAAGATATTTCGCACCAATGAGCCAAGCCAGGCCGGAGAGGAAAATTATTCCGGACACAAACAGGAACGCTACATGCATGCTCGTATGACCGCCGATGTAACCAAGCAGCCAGAATGCTTGCACGTCGCCTAATGCGTGGATGACGAAAATGTTTAGGGCAAATGCCGTGGCGCGCACGGCTGGCAGCGAGACGTTAGCCAGCGCCGTGTTTGAGGGACCTGTGTTCAAGAACAAGAAAAAGATCGCGAAGAACATCGCGATCCATGCCGCGGGAAACGGAATGTAAAGGGTCGCAATGAAAATTGGACATGCGATTAGCATGCCGATTCCCGAGACCCAGAAATAGGAACCAGCGAAACGCGAACGCAACTTATCCGCAACGATGCCGCCCAGAAGCGTCGAGGTCAAACCAGCGACTACAGTGATTAGTCCGAAGATCGTTCTGCTCAAGGCCGGGCTTTGATTTCGATAAGCGAGGTAAGCCGATACCCAGTACCCCAACCCACCAGTTACAAAAGTCATTAATGTTTGCGCGATGCAATTGATGAGATAAGAGCGTGTGCGGAAGAGTCTCAGGTAATCCCTAAGGCTGCGACGCGGCGATTCTTGCACCAGGTGATGTGCGGTAACGCGCGGATCGCGTTGCCAGAAACACAGCAGGCCCAGCAGCAAACCCGGCGGCGCCACGAGATAGAATGCCCAGCGCCAGCCGAGGTGAGCACCGATCAAGCCACCGATGACATAGCCCAGCGCGCTGCCGACTGGAATGGCCGCGCAAAAAATCGCCATGACCCGGCCGCGAGTTTCAATCGGGAAAAGATCGGATAAGATTGTCGGTGCAGCCGGGCCGTAGCCGCCTTCGCCAATTCCAACGCAAATTCGAGTCGCAAACAGAACAGCGAACGTTGCCGCCAAACCGGAGCCGCCGCTGGCCACGCTCCACAAGATCACAGCAGAACCGACGATCATCCATCGCGAGAACCGATCGGCGAGCAAGCCGAGAATCGGTGCGCTGATCATGTAAGTTACGAAAAACGCGTCACCGAGCAGACCGGTCTTCGTCATGGCGTTTACGTCGCCAGTTGCGAAAAAACTCGCGCGAATATCAGGCTCGAGCGCGGCCAGAATTTGCCGATCGATGTAATTAAGCAAATTGATCCCGAGCAGAAGCAACAGCGCACCGTTCGCGCCGCTAATGGATTTCTTCATGCCACCTTCCACCGCCAGTTGCCGATTGCAGATGGCCACGCGTTAATTGTAAATGATAAACGATGGCTTCCATGTCCGCCGCTGAACGCGCGCTCTATTTCTTCGGCCGCGCGCTGGTGCGTTGCTTTTATCGGGTCACTGCGCTGGGAATCAACAATCTGCCGGAAGGCGGATTTCTTCTTTTGCCCAACCACATTAGCTGGGTTGATGCCATCGTCTTGCAACTCACTTGCCCGCGTCCAATTCGGTACATCATCGACGAGGAATTTTATCGCAAGCCTCTCCTGCATCCGTTTTTGCGGCTGGTGCAATGCATCCCGATCGATACGCGGCATTCGCATTCCGCCATTCGCGCCGCGACGGAAAAAATCGCCGAGGGTGAGATCGTCTGTCTTTTTCCCGAAGGCCAGCTTGAACGCACCGGAACGTTATTGCGGCTGCGGCGTGGTTACGAGTTAATTGCACGCCACGTCAATGCGACGGTCGTCCCGGTCTGGCTCGACCAGCTCTGGGGCTCAATTTTCTCATTCCAAGGCGGAAAATTTTTCACGAAGTTCCCGAAGCGCATCCCGTATCCTGTTACAATTGCGTTCGGTAAGCCGCTCGAAGCGAATGCTGCCGATATCGCGACCGTGCGCGAAGAGTTGCTCAAGCTCGGCGAATTTTGTTTCAGCCGGCGGCCATCGTTAGATCGACATCTTGCTGAGCTGTGCATTCTCGGATTGAAGAAAAGACCCTTCGCGACTGCCGTCGTCGATGGACTCGATCACAGCCTCTTGACCCGGTCGAAATTGCTCGGCGCCGCCGCGGCATTGAGCCGTTATCTTCGAAAGGAATTTCCCGGCGAGCGAATTGCCATTGTCCTGCCTGCGAGCAAAGGATCGATGCTGGCGAATCTGGCAGTGACACTGGCAGACAAAGTTCCAGTCAATCTTAATTTTACAATCGGACGAGCGGCCAATGAATCTTGCTGCAGGCGCGCCAATTTGCGGGTCGCAATTTCGGCCACGCAATTCATGGAACGCCTCAAAGGTTTTCCGTGGCCGGAACGGGTTCTCAAGCTGGACGAACTGATGCCGCGAATGAAACGCCAAATCATTTTATGGTGGATCATGTCGATCCTCGTTCCGGCGCGTTTGCTTTGGTGGCTTTTGCAAATTCCAAAAGCAGGCGGTCACATAGAAGCGCTCTTGCTTTTTACGAGTGGAAGCACCGGCGACCCAAAAGGAGTCGTGATGAGCCACCGCAACATTGTCGGAAACGTCTCGCAGTTCCGACAGTTGCTCGACGCGAAGAAAGAGGACGCCATTCTCGCATCCCTGCCGTTTTTCCACACGTTCGGATCGACCGTCACGCTTTGGTATCCGCTTATCGAAGGCGTGCCCATTGTTACTTATCCAAATCCGTTGGAAGCAACAAAGAATGCAGCGTTGATCGAACGACATAAACTGACGCTTCTGCTGGCGACACCCACTTTTTTGCGCGGTTATTTGCGAAAAGTCGACCCGGACAAGCTCCGCAGTTTGCGTCTCGTCATCACCGGCGCGGAAAAGCTTCCCCTCGATCTCGCGAAAAATTTCGAGGAACGCTTCAACCAGAGAGTGTTTGAAGGCTACGGGCTCACCGAAACTTCGCCGGTTGTGAGCGTAAATCTACCCGAGCCGCGACCGACCAAGCAGGGCGAACAGGTACAACCGTCGAGTCGTTTGGGTTCCGTGGGAAAAATGGCCCCCGGAATCGCCGCGGAAATTCGCGAACCAGAGACGAACCGCAAACTTTCGTTGCACGAAAGCGGAATGCTTTGGCTCCGTGGAGTAAACATATTTGAAGGTTATCTGCGCGATCCAGAACGCACAGCCGATGTGCTTCAAGATGGCTGGCTCAAAACCGGCGACCTCGGCCGGTTCGATGAGGACGGATTTCTTTACATCGAAGGACGTCTCTCTCGCTTCTCAAAAATCGGCGGGGAAATGGTGCCACACGAAGTGATCGAACATAAGATCGTCGACTTGCTCGATCTCTCCGGAAAAGATGAACGCATGGTCGCCATTGTGGGAGTGCAAGACAAAGCCAAAGGCGAAGCGCTCGTGCTGCTCAGTGCGGTAGATGTCGATCTTGCCCAGTTGCGCAAAAAACTTCATGATGCCGGTGTGCCAAACTTGTGGATTCCCAAACACGTCCAGCGCGTCGGGGCAATTCCCGTTCTTGCTTCAGGCAAACTCGATCTAAAGAGGTGCAAGGAACTCGCTTTGGAATAATAGCATTCGTGGCAGCGTCGCTTGCGTTGGCTCTTCCCGCGCAGTCGCGACTTCACGAGATGCTGGCTAATGCTACTCGTCCATCGCCAGATGATAGATGGAAAGTAAACTGGCGCTGCGACGAGAGGTCGGAGCGCGGGCCGTGCATCATTACTCTTTCTCGCGAATCAGACGGGCAAGTTTTTTTCCGCCATTCACCTTTACCCCGCTATATCAAGGCGGTCTGGAATCGCAATTCTACAAAATGTCTCCTGCTTGATGCTCCGGATAATGCAAACACGTTTCTTTGGCTCCTTCGGATTCGAAATCAGCAGACGACGGTAGAAAAACTGGATTATGAAGCTATCAGCACAGAAATCGAGCGCGCGAAACCGGAAACTCGTAGAAGGAACCGCACATGACAGGATCCGGTGTCGAGAAAATGACCTGCGACTCGGTCTCGGACCTTCGCCTACATATCACGTGCAACAACATTTCTGAGGTTGTCCGCGTCGAAACTTCAACGCCGAACCAACCTCGAATAACGGTGCTTTCTTAGCGCCCCCCGAGGGAGATCAACTCATTCGATGCGCTCGCTGTTTCATTCAGCTGCTAATTATGTTGCCGCGATCTCGATGAAGTTGCTGTTTGGATGCGTTGCGCGCGTCCACGTTGTGCGGGGTAAAAATGCAAATCACAACGGTGGATTTTTGCTGGCGGCAAATCACATCAGCCACTTCGATCCGTTTATTATTTCGTCGGTGGTGCCGCGCAAGATCGATTGGATGGCAATGGCGGAATTCTTTCCCCTTCCGTTGCTGGGATTTCTCTTGCGCGCTGTTGATGCGTTTCCGGCGGATCGAAATCGTGCCGATCGCGCGACTATCCGCAGCGCGATTGAGCGGCTGAAGAACGGGCGGATCGTTGGTCTCTTCCCAGAAGGCGGCATCCGTAACGTGCGTGATCGTCGGCAGCGATCGTCTCTACTCAAAGGAACGCTGGTTGCCACTGCGGCGCACGCCCATTTGGATCGCCTTCGGCAATCCGATCAAACATTTTCCCGATCTGGAAAAATCTACCGCGCGCGCATGCATCGAGCGCGAATTGGCCGCCGCGTTCAAACTTCTGTACGCTGAGTTGCACGAAAAGTTTTCGCTCACACCGGACGATCTTCCACATCCACCAAGAGAGCGAATGCTTAAGAAATCGCGCCATATCGTCAACCACGCCTCTGTTCCGCTTCGTGATCTTCCCGTCTTTCGTAGTGAAGCCGAACGACACGGGATGCAGCGTGTTGCCGCGAGCGGTGTCGATTTACTTATGTGCGCGTCGATAAATCTGCTTCAGTCGCGTCATCATCTGCACGCGCGCAGTCGTGGGGAAATGGAGCACTACGTGACAGCGTGCGAGAAGCTCACCGCCGAGAATTTTTATGCGGTGCCAAATGACGCTGAAATTGCCGCTCCAGTCGGCGAAAGGCCTGGGGTCACAATCACATGGCCCAGCCCAATCAATACAAATTTTCCCGCTAACAATACCGCACGTGCCGATTTTTTCCCATGCGCGCGAGGCTGGGAAGCACCGACAGTCCTCATGTTGCACGCGCTCATGTCGGCAAGCCACATCGGGTATCGTCGTTATGCTGCGCGCTTTAACGAACTCGGTTGGAATGCATGCTTCGTGCACCTCCCGTATCACTATTCACGTGTCCCGCGCGGCTACTGGAATGGCGAGCTCGCGGTCACTGCCGATCTCATCCGCAACGCGGAAGGGTTGCGTCAGGGGGTAATCGAGTTGCGGCAACTGATGGCAATATTGCGCGAACGCGGCTGCCAACAGTTCGGCGTGCTCGGCACCAGTTATGGCGGATGGATCGGCGCGCTTCTCGCCACGGTTGAGCGGGATTTTCGTTTCGTCGCGTTAATGGCGCCGATCGTAAACGTTGAGCACGCGATCTGGGAGAGCCCAGCGGCCCGTTTCATGCGGCGCGAACTGCGTCGGGCAAATATCGATCCATCTCTCGTCGCGCGGCATTTTCATTTAAGCTCACCGATGCACAATCAACCGCTATGCGATCCTGTTCGGGTTCTGTTCGTCGCAGGCGAATTCGATTTAATCGCGCGACCCGAACATATCGAGGCGATCCAGCAAAAATGGCGCGGATCGGAATTGCTGCGAGTCCGCCAGGGCCATTTCGGCTACCGCATGATTCGCGAGACAATTGCGCAACTAGAAGAGCGCAGATTGTAATGTCGATCTTGTGCTTAGCTTCGAGACTCCGACGGAATTGCGTGAAGCAATTCGACGCGGCTCAGATCGGCTGTCGCTAAGGCATCCGAATATCGCACCTGCAACTTCACGTCTCCCCCAAATTCGTGATTCAACTCGCTCACCATTGCGCGCAATTCCTCATTCACCATCAGTGCAAGACGAATCAGATTGGGGCGGTAGATTGGCCGGAAAGAAGTGAAATATTTGTAAGTGGTTTCCAGATGCGGATAACGGGCCGCGTCTTCCGCTCGCAGGCGCTCTGCGATTTCGCGCCCTTTGAAGTACGCCTCGAAATTCACGAGACCATAGACCACGATTGCAACACGGTGAGGCTGCATGCGCGCGCATGAAATCAGCCGCCGCATCTGTCGTGCAAAATTTTCCCGAAGATGCCGGCTTTGTCGCTGCAAACGACTCTCCGGCTGCTCCAGTTCGCTGGGAAAAAAATTCTGCCGCTCTTCTCCGTGATCGACGAGCGCGCCGATGCCGGCGTATTCCATAGCAACAAACGGGGTGAAGTCCTCCAGCCTCTTCGAGACGCTTCGAATGCTCGCGGGCGATGGATTGGTGTCGAGAAACCAGTTATTACCACGACAAGTGCGCGCGCGCCAAAACGTGCTCAGGAGCGAGGAGATATAAACGTTCGTGCAAACGCTGTCGCCGATCATGGCAACGTGCGGCAGCCGCGCGACCAACTCAGCCCAAGTAATTTCCCGATCCCGATAAGCCAGGTAATCAGGATGAAAACGCGACGCTGGTTGGGCTATCCGTTGTAAGAAATTCGCACTGATCACTGGAACAGACTTCTTCACGGGCAGCCGCCTTGTTTGTCATTGTCGACTTTAATCCAACCAATCCATCGCCCCGAGCAAACGGCGAAACTCTGTGTCGTCAATCGAGAGAGCGGGCAACCATTCACCGATTGGTTCACGTCTCCACCATGCTTTGTCGCGCAACGGTGCGAACTGGTAACGATAAAGGCGTGCGCGAATATACCTAGGCGGCGTGCTTGGAAACGGACTATTGGCGAGGAGGGAGAGCGTACCGGGATCATTGTGGAGGAGTTTCCAGACGAAATGCAGTGTCCAAGGGTATTCGGCCGGTGACGCCATGGCTGCGAACCAGATTTGCCAGTCGATCCGCGGTTGATACGGCGCGACGAACGGCGGGCGACGGTTTGGATCACCCGGCTTTGCTTTAAACTCATATTCCTTCCAATTGGTGTCCCCCGTGATCAATGCGTCATTCGTTCCTTCAAAAATAATTTCGGGACGTTCGCGGCCGACGGTGCCAAATGCGCCGTACGTATTTACGAGATCAAGCGGATCATAGGAGTAATTCATCAGTTGCCGCCCGGACACCAGGTTGAGGACCGGCGCAATGCTCAGATAGACAACCAGGATCGACAATGCGATCGCGACCGTGTTGTTGATGCGCGACGGTTCCGATTCCTGCGCAGCCTTCTCCGCGCACTTCACCAGCGCCTTCGGCAAAAGGCGGCGAAGGAACGTGTCGTCGAAGCAGGCGAGGAACGGAATGATGGTGACGTAGTTCAAAAACGATAGGTTGCCGCTAATGATCAGAACCATTTGAAAACTGACCAACAAGATCCCTGCGATGTGCCGCGCAGTGCGCGGGCCGAACGAGAACCACGGCACGATCAATTCGACGAAATGGTTCCAGGCCACTCCGAATTTGTGAAACCAAGCCGGCGCGAAATGCAGATAGCGACTGATAGGATTCGGGATGGGCTGTGTTTCGTAATGATAGTAAAGACAAGTTAGATCGCGCCAGCAAGTGTCGCCGCGCAGTTTGATTAGACCCGCGCCAATCATGATCCGAAAACCGAGCCAGCGAAAAAGCCAGAAAACGAAGATTGGCGGCCGGCATTTGGGAAACGGGCGGCCGTCGAGCAAAGGACACAGAAAGATCGACAAAAACCCGGTTTCCAGCAGTTGGATCTCCCAACCGTACCCATACCAGATTTGCCCGATGTGGACGATCGACATGTACATCGCCCAGAGAACCGTGAGAATGATCGCATTCGCGTAACCCCCGAGAACAATCAGCGACAAACCCAATCCAATCCAGGCGAAGATCGACAGTGCGTTGTCCGAGATGCCGAACCAGAACAGCGTCGGGATATTGAACATTCCGGCCATTCGCGAGCCAAGCTGCGTTTGGATGCTGGTAAGAAAATGATTCGCCGGAGTTAATCCGTGCTCGCCGATGAGCGGCACCAACTGCTGCGCTGCTATCAAAAATGCGATTGCATAAACAGAACCGAGCAGCCGCAGAATGATGAAGCGCGTCAGCCAATAAGAATTCCCGCGCGCGAAAAGCTCTTCGAAGAAATCACCCATCGATGGCCGCTTCAGACAGGATTAACAGGATTTCTCACAGGTTTGAAGGAAAACTAGCCCTGATAAACCAAACAATGTCATGAATCCTGTCTAAAGACGTTTTGCTGGCTCGCCCTGTCGGCATTAATCAAATTGCCGTTATCTGACGGCCTACAATCTAGAATCTGAAATCGAAAATCCAAAATGGAATACCAGGGGGGAGAATCGAACTCCCGACCAAGGGCTTATGAGTCCCCTGCTCTACCGCTGAGCTACCCTGGCATCAAATTGCGGCGAAAAGATTCAATGCCGCGTCGGGACATGTCAACGGATTCCAACCTACTGTTTCGTCTTCGAAATGTACGGGGCAAGGTCTTTTTCACGGCCAGGGAGCGCGGCCATGAAGCACACTCCGTTGTGCTCTGTGACCGCGGCAACCCAGCCTTCTTGATGAACGTACCGCCAGCCGGGAAACCTCAACACTGCGCCCGTCTTGACATCCCTCTCCGCTGGAAAAAGAAAGAACTGGATGCGTTTCTCGGCCACCCAGATTTGGGCGACGCGTTGCGACTGATCGTCTTCGAAAACGCGGCAGCCGATTGTCCGAAAATCCGCGAACTCGGCCGGCACGTCGTAATGTTCCAGCCCATGTTTCATGAAAAACAAATCACTCAAGGTCCCAGCATCAGCACTCACCGGATCGAGGAGAACCGATCGTGTCGAGGCGGCAATCGTCAATAATTTCCGTGCGGTTGCCGATCCCGGAAAATCATTCAGTCGTGCAACGAACTGGAAGACCAGCACCCCGGCGATTACCACAAGAGCGATCCCGATCGCGAGGACGGCTGGGTTGCGCACAGTTTTTTTCCACGTCCATTTGGAAGGCGAGACTAAGTCTTTGGCGGAAAACCATTCGGCAATATCTGGCGGAATGGGAATGCTGCGAACTAGGCCGGCCACCGCTTGATCGAAGCTCTGTTGATTTGCAAATTCATCGGAGGTGCGTGCACGGAAAACCGCCGAGCGCATGGATCGGTCGCGCATCTGTTCCTCGGTGATCGGCGCGCAGTTAGCAAGAGCCCGTATCCTGCGGGATAAGTGCGGCGTTTTCATACGTTCGGCTTTTTAGGAAGCATGGCATCCAGCCAGGCTTGAAATTGTCGCCGTCCCACCGCCAGCAGCCGTGAAAGCTCGCTTAGCTTGAGTTCCGCCAAATCGAGAATTTCTCGGTAATCGAACTCATCGAGATAAAAAAGTGTAAGGGCAGTCCGCTGAGGGTCCGGCGCGCTTGAGATCCAAATCGCCAGCTGAGCGGGCTCAAGCTGCTCAATTTGCGATGGAGCTTCCGGAACTATGTCATGCTCGTCGATTTCTAGAGGCTCGGCCTGCAAGTCAGTTTCGCTTGCTTCCAAGCAACGCCAGCGCGCATCGCGGAAAAGCCAAAATGGCTCCTTGGGCAGTTCCCCATGAGCGGCACGCAAGGCCGCCTCGCGCAAAGTTGTCTGAAAGATTTCCTGTGCTTTGCGCGCGTCGCCCAGCATCAAAAAACAAAAGCGATAAAGTTGCTGTAAATTTTGTTGCGGACCGGACACGCGGATTTTTCAAAACCCGAACGTTACGCGCCTGGGCACCGCCGACAAGGGAGGATTCGCGGTGACGGCGAACAAGGCGGCAGCAGCGATGTCCGTATTAAGCGAAGCTTTTCAAACGCTGCGCTACCTCCTCAGCGTTCTGCCGACTATTGAAAGCAGAAATGCGAAAGTACCCTTCTCCCTGTGCGCCAAAACCGCTGCCGGGCGTGATGACCACGCTTAAGTCGCGCAGCATGCGATCGAACATTTGCCAGCTCGTCAGGCCATCCCGCGTTTTCACCCAGATGTAAGGGGCATCTACTCCGCCGAAAACCATCATGCCGGTTTTTGCCACAGCTTCGCTGAGAATTCTTGCATTCCCCCTGTAATGGTCAATGAGAGCGCGAACCTGCTCTCGGCCGTGTGATGTGTAAAGAGCCTCCGCACCACGTTGCACGGGATAACTCACGCTGTTCGCCTTTGTACTCCAGCGCCGATGCCAAAGTTGGTGGAGAGGCATTCGTCGCCCGCTCTCTGTTCGCGCGAGTAACGAATTTGGCATGACAGTAAATCCGCAGCGTACCCCGGTGAAACCGCCGTTCTTGGAAAAACTGCGTAATTCCACTGCGCACTCGCGCGCGCCAGGAATCTCGAAAATCGAATGCGGAATATTCGGCTGCGCAATATACGCTTCATAAGCAGCGTCAAAAACCAGCAATGCCTCGTGTTCCTGCGCGTACTCGACCCACCGTGAAAGTTGTTCGCGAGATGCAACCGCTCCGGTAGGGTTATTGGGAAAACAAAGATAAACAAGATCGACATGTTCTTTTGGCGGTTCGGGAACAAATCCGTTCTTGATGGTGCACGGCAAATAAAGAATGCCTTCGTAGCTGCCATCTCCTTTCGCCCGGCCGCTGTGGCCCGCCATCACGTTCGTGTCGACATAGACCGGATAGACCGGATCGGGGACCGCGACTTTGTTTTGGTCCCCAAGAATATCGAGAATATATCCGCAATCACATTTCGATCCGTCAGAGACAAAGATCTCATCATCCGCGATCTCGACGTTGCGGTCCCGATAATCGTTTTGCGCAATTGTCGATCTTAGAAATTCGTAACCTTGCTCGGGACCGTACCCGCGAAAGGTTTCGCGTTTTCCCAGCTCATCGACCGCATGCTTCATCGCTTTGACAGCGGCGCGCGGCAGCGGCTCGGTTACGTCACCAATGCCGCAACGGATCAATCTTTTCGCCGCGTTCGGATTCGCCTCGCAAAATTCGCGGACGCGACGCGCGATTTCCGGAAAAAGATACCCAGCTTGAAGCTTGAGATAATTTTCGTTTAGATACGCCATTTTCCTCTGTAGCGGCGGTCTGTGGCCGCCGAACCAGGTACAAGTTTACCGGTGGTCACAGACCGCCGCTACAGTAAGAAGCTATGATCGAGCGCTAGCTATAATTTTTGGCGACCGCGTCCCAGTTCACCACGTTCCACCAAGCCTTTATGTAGTCAGGCCGACGGTTCTGGTACTTCAGATAATACGCATGCTCCCAAACATCGACGCCAAGGACTGGCTTGTTGCCATCCATGAGCGGGCTGTCCTGATTCGGCGTGGAAATGATTTCGAGCTTTCCACTCTTGTTCTTGATGAGCCACGCCCAGCCGCTGCCGAAACGGCCCACCCCGGCGGCTGCAAATTTCTCTTTGAAGTCGTCGAAGCTGCCGAAGGCGGATTTGATGTCATCGGCAAGCTTGCCTTTCGGCTCGCCGCCTGCGTTCGGATCCATGATCTTCCAGAAGAAGGAATGGTTGGCGTGTCCACCGCCGTTATTTCGCACCACAGTGCGAATATCTTCCGGAACAGCGCTTAAATTACTGATCAAATCTTCGACCGATTTATTTTCCAGATCGGCTTTGCCTTTGATCGCGTTATTGACGTTGGTGATGTAGGCCTGATGATGCTTAGTGTGATGAATCTCCATCGTTCGTGCATCAATATGCGGCTCCAGAGCATCGTAAGCGTAGGGTAATTTTGGTAATTCGTAAGCCATAGATAGTACTCTTAGATCGGATTAAACCCAAGAACAGGACTTATTTTTCCGTGCCTGGCGCGCCCGGCGGTCGCGCCCTACCGGTCGCAGGGATAAAAACTCGGGCGATGTCCGAGACCACTGCGATAATTCACATATGTCGCAAGCGCGAGCAGCGGAAAATTCTGGCGATACATGTCGTATTTCAAATAGAACGTGCGCGGAAATCCGGTCCCGGTAATTTGATCTTCATCCCATGAGCCATCGGGTTTTTGCGAGCCAACCAGGAAACGTAGACCTCGCTGAATACTCCGTCGGTCGAGATCGCCGCACGCGCAAATACCCATGATTGCCCACGCTGTTTGTGATGCGGTGCTCTCGCCAATGCCTTTGGTTGACGGATTTTCGTAAGTGCCGCAGGTCTCACCCCAGCCGCCGTCGTTGTTTTGACAGCTCTCCAGCCAGTCGCGGCCGCGCAATATCCAGTCCTGCGTCATATCCTGGCCGATCGCGCGCAGGCCCCGCAGCACTTGCCAGGTGCCATAAATGTAATTGACGCCCCAGCGACCATACCACGACCCGTCATGGTCTTGCGTATCGATCAAGTATCGGATTGCGTCGCGGACACTCCTGGCGCCGGAATCAAAACCAATGTACCCCAGCAGCTCGAGCGTGCGCGCAGTCAGGTCGCTGCAGGTTGGATCGAGAATTGCATTGTGATCGGCGAACGGCATGTCTTCGAGCCACGGTGTCGTCACGTTTTTGTCAAACGCAGCCCAGCCGCCATCTTTACATTGGAAGCTCATTTGCCAGTCGAGTGCACGGTGAAAGACTTCATCGAGTGATCGTCGATCTTTCGGCTGTACAAGCCGCAACGCCATCAGCACCATAGCCGTGTCGTCAGTGTCGGGATAATAAATATTATTGTACTCGAATGCCCACCCGCTCGCCTTGGGGTGCGAATTATTTACTGCCCAATCACCGCGGATTTGCACCTCCTTATTAACGAGCCATTCGGCGGCTTTTTGCAGCGCGGGGTGTTCTGCGGAAACACCAGATTCTGCCAGCGAGATAATATTGATTGCAGTGTCCCAGACAGGCGAGAGACAGGGTTGTATACGAAAATCCTCGGGATCGTCTATGAACAGCCCGGCAAAATCTTTTTCGGCCTTGGCGTAAATCGGATTCGTTTTCGAATAGCCCAGCGCACGCAACGCGATCAAACAATTCAGCATCGCCGGAAACACCGCCGCGAGGCCATCGCTGCCCTCACCAATGCGCTCGAGCATCCAGCGCTCGGCTTCTTCGAGCGCACGTCGCCGCAGCGGGCGAATCCGAAGCGGCTGCAGAAACTTCAAAACATCGTCGAGTCGCAGAAAGAAATTGCGCCACGTCCAGAAGGATTCACTGCGGGGCAGACGCAAATCGCTTTGCTCGGTACCGAGCGGGTAGAGTTCATGCAATTGCTTTTCGCCAGGTAAAATGCGAGTGGGCTTGAAATGGCTGATGATCGCCAGCGGCATGAGCATCGCGCGACTCCACGACGACATTTTGTAAATGTGAAACGGTGCCCAACTTGGCAGGAGCACCATTTCCACAGGGATGGCCGGCAAATATTTCCAAGGAAACTGGCCCATTAGCGCAAGATAAAGCTTGCTGAACGTGTTCATCTGCGGAATCCCACCCCGGCGCATGATATTGGCGCGCGCCTCCTGCATAAAGGGCGCGTCCACCGAACAGCCCGAAAGCTTAAGCGCAAAATATGCTTTCGCCGAAGCATTAATCTCGCTCGGACCGCCGTGATAAATATTCCACCCGCCATCCGACAGTTGGCGTTTTAGAATGTGACGGACGCAACGCCGCTGCAATTGCGCACCAACGTCCCCGCACCAATGCATGAAAAGGATGTAATCGGAGCAAAGTGTGCTATCGACAATCAGCTCGCCGCACCAATGGCCATCCGCCTTTTGTTGGCGTAATAGATTCTCTTGAGCGCGCGTGATTGTCTGCGAAATCTCCTCGTCTGCCGCCGAATAAGATTCCAATATCTCTGGTGGCGCGCTCGGCAACGCGATCAAGTCTTTCGACGATTTCAACATCCTTATGAGGCTTGCGCCGCCACTTCAGCCCGCTTGCCCGTGCCGTGTCCATTTCCAGAACTCACCCCGTTAAAGGCGAGAACTTCGCTGCCACGACCGGTGGGCTTCGGTTTCGGGCCGAAATTGAATTTGACGGTTTTCCAGGTATCGCCGCGCCGTGCTTGCAGACCCAACGTTGCAGTCGGTTCATAGCCGCAGTGCACCATGCAATTTTCGCAGCGACTGTCGCGTGCGACTCCATTAACTACGCCGTATCGGTCCCACTGGGTTTTTTCGAGCAATTCCGCATAGCTTGAGTAGTGCGCGTCGGTCATGAGGTAGCATGGCCCCTTCCATCCGCGAATATTTCGCGTCGGGATCGCCCAGGCTGAACAGGTGAGGTCGCGCTTGCCCGCCAGAAATTCAAAATAGACCGGTGTTCCAAAAAACGTGTACCGATTCATCCATTCCTCGATTTTTCGGAACTTCTGGACCGTCATCGCTCGGGTTAGGAAGAAGTTTTCCGGGTGCAAATTGAGCCGCTTGATCATGTCCTTCTTCGCGGCGTCGTAATCGTATCCAGGAGTAATCGTGTGGCCATCCACGCCGAGATCAGAAAGATAATCGAACATCTGCTCGATCTCCTCCATATCGGTTTCCTTGTAGATCGTCGTATTGGTCGCGACTTGGTAGCCGAGCAGCTTTGCCATTTTGATTGCAAGGATGCATTCCTTGAACACGCCTTCGCGCTCCACAATGAGATCATGCGTACGCTCGAGGCCATCGAGGTGCACGTTCCAGTACATCCAACCTGTCGGTCCGATCGTTGGCTTGGCCGCATCCTTTGGACCTTTTCGAATTTCGACTGCGTCTTTCTCGGTGATTAGACCTGCCCCAAGCAACGCCACGATTTTTCCTTCGGCAAACTCCCGTTGAATCGAGAATCGTGATGCAAGCCACTCGCGCATTTTCTTGCGCATGAACATGGCATTTGTGCAGATGTAAACGATCCGCTTCTGCTCGAGCAACCCTTTCACCAAAGCTTCGATATGCGGGTAGATGAGCGGCTCGCCCCCGCAGATTGAGATCATAGGCGCGTCGCACTCTTGCGCCGCGGCGAGGCAATCCTCCAAGCTCATCATGTCTTTAAGCGATGTGGAGTATTCACGAATCCGCCCGCAACCAGTGCACGTCAGGTTGCATGTGTGCAACGGCTCGAGTTGAAGGACCGTGGCGAACCTCTTCGTGCCACGCAATTTATGGCCGATCATATAAGCCGCGATTTTCGCTGTGAGCGGGAGAGGAAATCTCATAGGAGCGAGGATAGTAACGAGGTGTGCCAGCGTGTCAACGACCCGAGTTAGATTGTCAGTTTGCTACTCTGAATCGGGTCTGGCCTCCTGTTTGGATTTAGCTTGCGGCATAGTTACAACATTGTTACCGAACGGCAAAATAAATGCGCGACTGCGAGCAATTTCTGTGGTTCAATAGGTCAGATTACAAGCTCCAGCGTATGAAACAATTATTTGTAGCAGCATTTGCCGCCAGCCTCATCGCCTGCGCAGAACAGCCTTCGCCCCCGGCGGTGACGACCGGTTACACCTACTCCCGTTATTCCACCTCCGCGGAAGTGTGGGGCTATCGAAGCCCCATATACCGGAGTTGGACAACGGCCCAATTGCAGCAGCGTCGCCTCGAACTCTACGGAATGGTTACCCAAACCCAGGACCGCAATGGTGTACCCGCGTACATCTATCACGGGCAACCGCTTCCGCAGCAGGACGAGATCAAGGCAATTGAGGTTGAGTTAAATGCACGCTATAAGGCTGGTGATAAAAGCGCAGAGCTAGTTGAATTTTGGCCGCAATCACGACGGCATCCTCCCACCGGCGGGCGTTTAGAATCTTTATAAGGTCAAAGTTTAAGTGACGTCGAAGCGGCGTTCGCGCCGGTCAAACGGCGTGCCAGCCACGTCGGATCAGGCTGATGGCAATCGCGGCAAGAAGAAGCGCGATTATTTTCGAGACACCGCGTAAACCCTGTCTACCCATCCAGCGCGTAAACAGGTCGGCATTACAAAACGCGATCGCGACCAGCGCGAGGTTTACCAGCAGCGAGATAAGCGTAAAGACGAGGCCGACCGTATCCACCAAAATCAGCAGCGCGGTCAGCAGCGCTGGCCCCGCGATCAGCGGCATGCCGAGCGGAACGACGCCGAACTCGTCGCTGCCGGCGCGATCTTGCGCCCCAAGACCGAGCAATTCACGTCCCGCGAGACCCAGTAGAATCAGACCACCAGCAACTTGAAAATCGGCAACCGTAATCCCAAGCGCGGCAAAAATAATTTTCCCAAGAAAAATAAAGCCGATAGCCACGCAAAAGGCGGTAAAGATTCCGAGAAATGCCTGTTGTTTTCGATGTTCACCCGAGGCGTTCGTCCCGAGTCCCATGAACACTGCCACGAGTCCAATCGGATCAATCGCGACAAAGATCGGAATAAAAGCGAGGAAAAACTTTTCAATCATGGCGGCGGATGGCGTGTTTTCGCTTTACCGAAGAAACCTTCTACACAATGTTCGCTCTCTCCATCAATCAAACCTTTCCAAATGAAAAACTTGTGGTTGTCGATTTTGCTCTCCACCATGGTTGTCGATTTCTCCGCCGCCGAATCAAAATCGGTCGATGATTTTCGCGTTGCGGCTGCGAAAGCGAACGCCGTGTTCACGATCCCCGACTGGGAGCAAACGCCGCAAGCAGTCGAGTCCGCCATGAAGGAAGCGATCGCGAAAGCGAACAAGGCGCTCGACCAAATTGGAGCCCAGGATTTGGGCAAGGTGACCTTTAAGAGTACCGTAGAACGCGGTAAAGGCTTTTCAAGAATGGGCGGTCGGGATTGATTATCGCGAAGACGTTTACAAGGCGATCAAAGCTTTCGCGGACACGCATCCGAAGCTCTCCGGCGAAGACGAAAAGCTGCTCAGCGAAACGTTCCGCGATTATCGGCGCGCGGGTTTGGATTTGCCTGCAGATCAGCGCAAGGAAGTCGAACAGCTTCGCAAGGAGCTATCCAAATTAGGAACGGATTTCGACACGAATATTGTTAAGGCAAGCGCTCCAGTCATGTTCACAAAGGCCGATTTGGATGGCCTGCCTGACAGTTTCTTCGCCTCGCCTCGCATCAAGACCGGAGACGATGCCTGCACCGTAATGGCAAATGTTACTTGGCAATTTAATACTGTAGAGGAAAACGCGAAGAGCGAAGCAACGCGCAAGCAACTTTACGTGATTCGGGAAACGCTCGCTAAAGACGTAAACGTATCCGTTCTCAATCAAATGCTTGCGCTTCGCAACAAGATCGCTTTGCGACTGGGTTATAAATCGTGGGATGATTTCCAAACCGAGGTCAAAATGGCTAAGACCGGGGCGAATGCCGAAAAATATATTAACGATTTGGTTGCAGGAATTCAGCCGAAATTCGACAGCGAAGTCGCGGAATTACAAAAGTTGAAAGCCGCCGATACGAATGATCCCAACGCAAAGATCGAGGTATGGGACTGGCGCTACTACAGTAACCAGCGGAATAAGCAAAAATACGCCGTCGATAAGGAAGCCCTGCGTGCGTACTTCCCGTTCCAAAAAGTGCTCGACGGGATGTTCAATATTTATCAGAGCATTTTCGGCCTGAAGTTTGAAAAGATCACTGCGCCTTACAAGTGGATCGATGATCTTCAGCTTTATCTCGTAACCGATTCCGCAACCGGTGAGCCGCTCGGCATGTTTTATCTCGATATGTTTCCGCGCGAAGGCAAGTTCAACCACTTTGCACAGTTCGATATCATCAGTGGCAAACTGTTGCCGGATGGAAAATATCAGCGGCCAACAGTGGCCTTGCTCTGCAATTTCCCGCCAGCGACTGCGGACAAGCCATCTTTGCTGACACATACCGACGTGGAAACATTGTTTCACGAATTTGGTCACGCTTTGCATTCGATCGTTACCCGCGCGAAGTATGGCCGCTTCGTCGGGACTCATGTTCCCGGTGACTTTGTCGAAGCGCCGTCGCAGATGCTGCAAAACTGGGTTTGGGACAAAAAGGTGCTCGACACTTTTGCGGCAGATTACCACGATCCGTCGAAAAAAATTCCGGCGGAGATCATTAAAAAAATGAATGACGCCAAGCTCGCCAACGCGGGTGTTTTCTATCGACGCCAGTTCGCATTCGCGTCGCTCGATCTCGCGCTGCACGAGCAGCACCCGGAAAATGACACTTACGACTGCGTGGCGATTTCGAATCCGATTCTGGAAAAGGTTTTTCTGCCAATCGATCCTAGCACGACGTTCGTTTCCTATTTTGGTCACTTGAATGGATACGATGCCGGGTATTACGGCTATGCTTGGGCCGACGCGATAGCCGCCGATATGGCCACCGTCTTTGAGAAAGCGAAGAATGGTTACCTCGACAAGCAAGCCGGTTTGCGATTGCGTCGCGAAATTTACGAGCCGGGCGATTCGCGCGATGTCAACGTCTCGATCGAAAAATTCCTCGGCCGGAAACAATCGATCCAACCATTCCTGAAAAAGATCGGCATCGGACCAGAGGAGAAAAAGAAAGGGTCCGCCGGGCCCTCGCAGGAAAGCCGCTAAAAGTTCGCTAAAGACGACACAGATTCAGAATCCATCTGCCTATCTGTGAAAATCTGTGTCAATCCTTGGCTAGGCTTTCTTCTGTTTTGTCGCGCTCAAATCTAACATTACGACTGCATGACATCTTCTCACCCGCAGGCGTGCCAACAATTATCAGTTCTCGCTAATTAGCACTTTACCGTGGAAGCGTGCAGCACTTGCTCTATCCCGGGCTATTTGATTGTGATGCCAAGAGATTCTGTCGAGTCGCTGTCGCAGATGAATCCCGCAGCTCTCGCATCGCTCGGGCCGACGTTCGCAGTCACCACGGCTGCAATCCAAGCGGTCGTTCGACCACAGCGGGTTTATTGCACTATGTTCTCCGAGCAGACACGCGTTG
Source organism: Verrucomicrobiota bacterium (assembly GCA_003218395.1). Classification (GTDB taxonomy): domain Bacteria; phylum Verrucomicrobiota; class Verrucomicrobiia; order Chthoniobacterales; family UBA10450; genus Udaeobacter. The sequence goes on along the minus strand of QHNJ01000006.1, from coordinate 53,686 downwards.
TTCACTTTCACCTTTTTCCGCGAACGGAATGGCTAACGGCCAAATATTTTGCTGCTCATTCGCATGATACCGAGGTTTCGGGCCCGCGACTGATGGATTGGGCACGGCAAACGTTTCAGACGCCAATTACCGGCATGGACAGGGATGAGATATTGGAAAAGATTCGAGCCAGTCTCACGCCTACTCCAATTGAGCCATAGCATGGTGTGAAAATCACGGTCACTGAATTGCCCTTTAATAGCCTTCTTGGCATTCGCCCCGCCGGCGACTCTGCGCATCTACTGGAACTGCCATCAGGCAGTCTCTATCTCAATCATCTCGGCACAGCTCATGCGGGCACTCAACTCACGCTCGCTGAGGCATCCAGCGGTGAGTTTTTGCTCAGACATTTCGGTTCCTCTGATAGCGTTATCCCGACCGTGCGCCGCGTGGAAACGAAATTCCGTAAGCCCGCAAATGGCAGCATCATGTCCACCGCGAGTGCCGCGCCTGCATGTCTCGCTCGGCTCGACGTAGAGCTTTCGTCGAAAGGCCGTTCGATCATTCCAATTACAGTAGAGATATACGACGAATCCGGTGCACACACGCATTCTGCGACGTTTGACTGGTTTATCCAGCTTGAGAAAAAAATCTGACCAAGCTTAGGCCCACTGCCACTTCTCAATTTATGCGAGCAGAGCCGAATGCCTACTCTCGTCGGTGGTTTTAGTTCTTCCACATCGGTATTGGCGAGGCTCGCACGACGCAAGAGACAGCGTTCGTCTGCCGTTGCGCTCCCTTGGCACATTTCTGCAAACTTGTAGATGTGTGTTGCGGCATGGGACGACACGGTCGGGCTCTTTCTGGCCGCGGCTACTCGGGGATCGGCATCGACCGCGATCGTAATGCCATCGCGAAAGCTCGCGCGCTAGCTGGCGGCCCAAGCTACGTGAACAGGGATATTCGCGACTACCGACCGGAATCCAGCGCGTTCGATGTCGCTATCATCATGTCTCAGAGCTTCGGCTATTTCGATCCGACAACAAATCGGGACGTGCTTGGACGGCTTGCAGCTGGACTGCGTGAAGGCGGTCGTATCATTCTCGATTTGTGGAGCCCGGCGTTTTTTGCCGCTCATCAGGGCGAGCGCGAGTTCAAGGTACCTAGCGGAGCAGTTTGAGAGGCCAAACGTGTAGGAGGCGACCGGCTCTTCGTGCACCTCGATTACCCGGATGGTGGTCAGGAACAGTTCGAATGGCAGTTATTCTCGCCGGCCCAAATGATTTCAATGGCAGAGTTAGTCGGTTTAACGCGGTTAGTCGCGTGCACAGATTTTGATGAGACGACTTTCCCGTCTCCCACTAATCCCCGCGTCCAATTCCTTTTCGAGCGCTCCGGCGCATCACGAGCAAACATCGGCCATTTGTGACCATCGAGTATCTCGCTGATCGTCGTGAGTTCATCACACGCGTACTTGGCTTCATGAGGGCCGATATATGAAAAACGCGTTTCGCCTTTTCGTTGGAATCCTTCTCACCGGTGCGATGTCGTGCCTGGCGGTCGATCAATTGGCATTACGTCTGCAGCCGGCGTTAGAGGCGATCACGCCGGACGGGTTGCTTGCGCACATCAAGATTCTCGCGTCGGATCAATTCGAAGGCCGCGCGCCGGGAACAAAAGGCGAGGAGCTGTCCGTCAAGTACATCACTGATCAGTTCAAACAGACTGGGTTGAAGCCGGGAAATCCAGACGGGACTTACATCCAGGAAGTCCCTCTGGCTGGGATCAAGAGCGAGCCGCGAATGTCATTTACGATTGGCGACAAAACCACTGAGCTGAAAATATCCCGATGATTTCATTACGTCATCGGCGCGTCTCCAACCAGAGATCAAGATCACTGATTCAGACGTGGTCTTTGTTGGATACGGTATCGTCGCGCCCGATTACGGGTGGGACGATTACAAAGATGTCGATTTGCACGGCAAGACGTTGCTGATGCTGATCGGCGATCCGCTAATTCCCGATCCGAACGATCCGTCAAAGCTCGACGACAAAATGTTTAAGGGAAAGGCGATGACTCATTACGGGCGCTGAATTTACAAATACGAAATTGCCGCACAAAAAGGCGCTGCGACCGCCGTGATCATTCACGAGACTGGACCGGCCGGCTATCCCTATTCAGTCGTGAAAACAAGCTGGGCCAAAGAGAATTATTAGATAGATGCGCCAAACAAAAACATGGACGCGGTCGAGGCGCGCTCCTGGATCACACTCGATGCCGCGAAGAAATTGCTGGCCGATTGCGGCCAGGATTTTGACGCGCTGAAGAAGTCGGCGATCACAAAAGAGTTCCGGCCGGTGACATTGAATGCCAAAGACAACATCGACATCAAACAACAGCTTCGCGCATTTAAATCGCACAACGTCATCGGCAAACTCGACGGGAGCGATCCGAAATTGCAGGATGAATACGTCATCTACACAGCGCACTGGGACCATCTCGGGTGTAATCCCGAATTGCAAGGCGATCAGATTTTTAATGGCGCAATCGATAACGCGTCCGGTGTCGCCTCTCTTATCCAGCTCGCAGCAGCGTTTACAAAAGTAAATCCGCCGACGAAATGCTCGGACTTGTTTATGGCAACAACCGCCGAAGAGGCCGGGCTTCTCGTCGCGAAATTCTACGCAGAACATCCGCTTTACCCGCTGGAGAAAACTTTGGCCGACATCAACATTGACACCGTGAATCCATGGGGCAAAACGCGCGACATCGAAAACCTGAGCGATAATAATTCAACGCTCGACGATCTGCTGGCCGCAACTGCGAAACGGAACGGACGGGTGATGACACCGAACAGCCAGCCGGAAAAAGGCGGTTCTTATCGGGCCGATCATTCTGAATTCTCGAAGCGCGGCCTGCCCGCGCTTTATACTGCCGGCGGCAAGGATTTCATCGGCAAGCCGGTCGATTTCGGACAACAAAAGAAAGACGATTACACCGCGCATCATTACGATCGGGTTTCGGACGAAATTGATCCAAGCTGGGATCTCTCCGGCGTGGTCCAGGATATTCAACTTCTATTCGAGATCGGCTACCAAGTCGCAAATGGTGACAAATTTCCAGAATGGAAACCGGGCGCCGAATTCAAGGTGAAACGAGATTGTAATGTTCAAAAAGTAGTCCCTATAGACCGATGAGCGTTCCACTCGCAATTGTATTGCTCACGTTCTTAGCAGCGTGTGACGCGATATACGGCGTGAGTCGCCGCGCGAAGGTCGGTTTTATGCCTGATCCAGCCAAGGTTCGCTCAATCATGCACCGGGTCGCCAGAGTGCATGAAGTGCGATATCAACAAACAGAGGGTGGCAAACCTATCACGCTCGGCGGTGTCCAGTCCCCGACAGTAGTTCACACTTTCTTCTACAGCGGCGATCCAGATGTCGATGGAGTTCTCCAGTTCCAAGTGGATTATCGCAATCGCGTCGAGTACTCACAGACCCTCATTCGGATGTTCGAACCGCCGCCTCAGCAGTGGGTGGACGCGACATTACCCGTGATGAAGCGCATTGAACTCAGGCTTGACACACAGCCTGGTCTCTCGGGACTCGAAAATTCCGTCGTGCAGTATTGTGTTTGAGTCGTGTGTCGCTAAAGGCTAACCAGACAACGCCGCCAGCGGCTCCGGCCCAATCCGCTTGATGTTGAGCTAGCAAAGAACTCAGTTGCAATGCGGCGGATTAGATGGTTGAATCGCGGCTCGCGAATCTGAAAATCTGAATGGGCTCGCTCAAGAAAAGACGCAAAGCGAAAATTGCAAAGCACAAGCGCCGCAAGCGCATGAGGCAAAGTCGCCATAAGAAGCGCCTCCGCTACAAAGCATAACCTGTTGCCACCCCTGATTCGTTTGGGCTCGCGTGCGCTGGTTTGCGGAGGATGGCGCCAAAAGCTAGAATCGGAAGTATGAGGGAGCAGGTAAGACACGGCGTTTCGGCGCCGTGGGGTTTCGTTTTCGCGCTCGTTATTTTCGCGTCCACAAACACCGGAATCGCCAAAACTCCGCGCACTTTGGCTCCACCGATCAGACCTGCACCTGCCGGAATAAAACAAATCGGACGTCAAGATGATTCATTCAATCTCAAGCCGCCCGCCGACCTGGGTTTGCGTCCGGAGAACGAACGCAAAGCCGGGGCGCTGGCGCATTTTATCGAAGGAATGACGTTCGAGGAAAACGGCGAGATGGATCAAGCCCTGGAGGCGTATCGCAAAGTGCTCAACGTCGATCCCGGCCAATCTGAACTCGCGTCACGCGTGGCGGCTTTGCTGATACAGCAGGAGGATTTCCCGCAGGCGATTGACATTTTAAAGGATGCGATCAAGGCAAATCCGAACGATGCCGAGCCCTACCGCCAGTTGGCCTTTATCTATGCGAAGTATCTCAAGAAAATGGATCAGGCTATCGATTATGCCAATCGCGCCATCGCGCTCAATCCGCGCGATATAGCGGCTTACCAGCGTCTCGTCGAAATCGAGTTTGCGGCGGGAGAAGAAAAAAAGGCGCTCGACGTTTTGGATCGCGCCGCAAAAGTTCGGAGCGATGACGCGAATTTCTGGACTCGACTGGGGAAACTTTACGCAGCCATTCTTTTCAAACCTGACTCATTGCCGAAATCGGATGAATTGAAACGGGTCAACGAAATTTTCAAAAAAGCAGCGGAACACGCCAACGACGATCCTGCGGCCCTCAAAGACATAGCGGATTACTACGCGTCGTCACAACAACTCAAGGAGGCGATCCCGCTTTATCTTCGCGTGCTGGAACTACAACCAGATGACGCCAACGCGCGGGAAAAACTGGCGACTGGTTTCATTTTGACGAATCAGCGTGGAAAAGCAGTCGAGATGCTCGAGCAAATTATCAAACAGCATCCGGAAAAATATCAGCCGTATGATTTGCTTGCGCAGGTGCTGGACGATGAAGCACGATCGCTTCAGCGCGCAAACCGTCTTGACGAAGCTAAAGCCAAGTTTGCAAAAGTAGCCGCAAACTACGAGCAAAGCCTGCTGATTAATCCCAATCATGCTGGCACATATTTGCGCTTGGCGGAGCTGCTGCTTGGCCCTCTCAAAGATCCGGAGCGCGCAGTGAAAATGCTGGCAGAAGTCCGTCGCCGGTTCCCCGGCGCGCCAGAGATCGTTTACTATCTAGCGATTGCTCAGCGCGAGGCGAAACAAACCCAGCAAGCGGTAGCGACCTTTGAGGAAGCCCTTCACGAAGCGCAAGCCGATCAGGACAATGAAATCGTAAACGCTAAATTCTATTTTAACTATGGCGCAACGGCCGAACAGGCAGGTTTGTATGAAAAAGCGGCGGACTTGCTTCGCAAATCAATTGCACTCGATCCAGCAAACGCGGCGGAAGCGTACAACTACCTTGGTTATATGTGGGCAGATCACAACATGCAACTGGACGAAGCCGAGGAGATGATCAAACGCGCGCTAGAGATTGAACCCAACAACGGCTCTTACCTCGACAGCCTCGGCTGGGCCGAGTTCCGGAAGGGGCAATTCGATCAAGCCCTGGCCGATCTGCTTCGCGCTGCGAAAAGCATGGGCCGTGAAGACCCGGTTGTGTTCGAACACATTGGCGACACTTACTTGAACTTGGATCGCGTGCCAGAGGCATTGGAAGCATGGCAAAAAGCGCTGGCGCTCGATCCGAAAAACAAGAAGCTCGCAGAGAAGATCGAGAGTACCAAGGCGACGATCACCAAAGGGTCGCCAGCAAAGACGAATCCCACCCAGTGATTAAAATGTCGAGCGAGCGCGGCTCTTCTACAAAACTAGAGGGGCGTCTGCCTGTGCACATGAGGGATTATCCGACATCCTGGCAGCGCAAAACGATGTGGGCGGCCCTGACCGCTTTCTTTGTTGTCCTCCTTATCATAATCGTCGGCGCCGTGATCTGGACCGGTGCCAATATCATCAGCTTTCTTCAGCCAATCTTGATTCCGGTCGCCATCGCGATGATTCTTACTTATCTCCTCGATCCGCTGGTGACGAAAGTGTCTAGAGGAACGCTCAGTCGCACCAAAGCGGTCGCTCTTCTCTTCGCGATTGCCTTTTTTGCATTGGGCGGATTGGTTGCCTGGCTCGTCCCAACCATCTCAATCCAAAGCGCAAATTTCGCCAAGGAAGTTCCTGCGTACACAGAAAAAGCACGCGATCGCATCGTCGATCTTATCTATCGATTCGACCAAACGTTCGGGTTATTTGGCGGAGTACACGGAAAGTCAGCATCGACGAGTTTCACAAACTGGCTGATCGGCCCTGCCTCTCCTTCTCCTCATCCGCAACCAACCGGGAATGTGCCTGCTTCGCCACCCGCGCCGCAGGCGTTCGCGTCACCGAGTGAAACAATAGCGCCTAGTCCATCCAAGCTTTCGACTGCCGAACGCCAACGCATCCAAGCTTACGTAGAAAAACAAATTCCAAATATCCAGCGGGCGCTTCCGACGTTGACGGAAAAGTTCTGGGGAATTTTGAAGAAAAGCATCGGTGGATTCCTCGGGGTAACAGGGTTTTTGCTCAGCCTTATTCTGGTTCCGATCTATTTGTTTTTCTTGCTAACCGAAAAGCCGCGCATCGAGCAGAGATGGAAAGATTACCTGCCGCTGCGCGCGTCACCCCTTAAGGACGAAGTCGCGGAAGCATTGTCAGAGATCAATAAGTACATCACCGCTTATTTTCGGGGACAGCTGCTTGTTTGTTTGGTGGATGGCATCCTCATCGGTACCGCTCTAACGCTTATCGGGCTCAATTTTGCGCCCCTGATTGGTCTGCTCGTCGTCATCCTTACGATGGTCCCGTACATCGGGATAATCGTTTGCTGGGTGCCAGCCGTTCTTATTGCCGCTTTTCAATGGGGTGATTGGCTGCACCCGATTGGTGTAACGCTGATTTTCATCGTGATACAAAATCTCGAAGGTATCTTCTACGCCCCGCGTATTGTTGGAAATTATGTCGGCTTGCATCCAATGACAGTGATCGTGTCGATCTTTGTCTGGGGCCTCATCATCGGCGGAGTGCTCGGCCCCCTCCTGGCCGTGCCGTTGACAGCAACCATCAAGGTTTTGCTGGGGCGATACGTCTGGGGACGTCGTTTGAGGGAGGAGGTTGCGGAATCGATCGAGGATCTTTCTGTGGTCGAAAAATCCGAGGCGGCGACACAACCTTAAAAAGCCTGCAGTTGGGCGATTCGGCCCGTGCGGAGTCATAATTCTTGCCGCGCGCCACGAGATAGGACACGAAAATGGCGGAAAAAATCAAAGACGCCGGGCACGGAAGAACTGGCCAGATATTTCCCGCTCTTGGGTCCTTCTTTCAGCGACAACTCTGGCCGACCCGTCTCGCCCTTTTAGTTGCTGCATTCGTAGTGGCTATTCTCCTGGGCGTTGCTTTCCTTAGTCACAGCTCAAAACTGTATAGGGACTGGCGCCAAAACCGTCTGCTGCGTCTGGCAGCCTCGATGCTGCAGGAGGAAAAATTTAACGAAGCAGCGGAGACTGCACGAGAGGTCGTGAGGCTGGATCCTGACTCTCTACCGGCGTATTACATTCTGGCGGAAGCATCGGAAAAGCAAAACCTTGAGGAAGCCGTCTCGTGGCGCGCACAAATCACTCGATTGCTTCCAAAGGATCCAGACAGTCAACTTAATCTGGCCTCAGCGGCCTTGCGCTTTGGAAAGCTCGATCTCGCGCGAAAAGCGCTCGACCAAGTTACCCCCAGCGATCGTGACAGAGCCGCTTTTCACGTGGTTGCAGGTTGGCTGGCCCGCGCGGAAGGAAATTTCGCCGAGCAGGAAGAGCAATTCGCTGCCGCCGTTAAAAAAGAGCCTGGGAACGATCTGTACCAGTTCAATCTCGCGGCACTGCAAATCCAGTCCAGCGATCCGCAAAGGAGCGCAAGAGCACGTGACACGCTCGATCGACTCAGCAAACTCGCTCCCTTCCGCAGTGGCGCGTTGCGCGCGTTGCTTAATGACGCTGTGGCACGCAATGACTCGACTGCGGGGGATAACTTCGCGCAACAGCTCCAAATGTCGCAGGAGGTCACATTCGGCGATTACCTTCTCTGCCTGAACTTTTATCGAAAGCTCGATGAGAAGAAGTTTCGTCTTTTGCTGGAAAGAGTGAAGCCATTTGCTGTGCGCAATCCGTCGGACCTGGCATCGCTTATGAACTGGATGAACGAAAACGGACTCGCCGCTGACGTTGTAAAGTGGATCGATAAGCTATCACCAGACAAACTTGGTTCTCCGCCCGCTTCCATCGCAGTTGCAGATGCATATGCAAACGTAAGAAATTGGTCGCGCCTGAAACGCTGGGCGCACGTCGGAGCATGGGGGGAATCTGAATACCTGCGCCTTGCATATCAGGCAATCGCGGTTCGACGATCACACCAAAACGCGGCCGACACGGAATTCGAGACGCTTTGGCGCTCCGCTGAAGAAGCGACGAACGAACAACCGAAGCGCGACCTTGATTTGGCACGCCTCGCTTCGAAATGGAACCTCGAGAAAGAATCCGAACAACTTTGGCTGCGCGTAGCGAAGAATCCGCCGATGCGGCGCGAGGCATTCGACGCGCTTCGCCGCCTTTATCGCGCAAACAACAATCTCGAAAAACTCTATGACATTCTCCAGCGCCTGCACGAAAGCTCCCCCAACGAGGCACCAATCACCGCAGATCTCGCACGACTTGGCCTCAACATCGACCAAAATACAAAACAGTCGTACGATCTTGCCAAAGAGGCCTACGACCGCGCGCCGAGCGAACTCAATTGCGCCGTGACTTACGCGTTTTCCCTCTCTCGTCTTGGCCGCAGCGCCGAGGGCCTGGAGACTATACAAAAATTGCCAACCGATCAATTACACGATCCGCACGCTGCTGTTTACGTGGCGCTCTTGCTGCTCGAGGCAAACCAAACCGACGCTGCAAGGGAGTACATTGAGACAACTGACGATTCGAAAATTTACTTAGAAGAAAAAAAACTCCTCGACGAAGCCAGAACCAAACTCGCCACCGCTTCCGCAACTTCATCGCCGCCAGTTTCACCCGCGCCTGCCGAGCCGACTCCGACCCCAACCTCGACTCCAAGTTCGACATCAACTCCGCCTTTGTTGTAGCCGCTCCGCTGTGCGAAGAACGGCGCTGAGGTGTTTTGGAACACGCGCCACGCGTTTCATAGAGAGGCGGCTGCAGTCGTTCCGCTTCCTGCCGCGCCGAACCCGCGCGATCAAATAGTTACCTGCGCAACGATTTCGTCGCGATACCGCGCCAAGCCTCCACGTCGGCGCGGTTACGCGTGGGCAAAGCGCAGCGGACAGCTTTAATTGAGTCGAAAATTACTTCCGAAAACGGCAACTGGATTGACAGCGCCAAGCGACGCCGTTCCAGAATGGGCATCTTCTTGTAGAGCAAGCTTAGGTGCGGTTTGAGCTGGTAATCGGATGAATTTTGCACATCACTACGAATGATTTTATTCAGTCGCCGCAATTGTTTGTTCAGCGCAAGTTGGACGAAAAGGGTTTTGGTAAATTCGCCCGAGTGACCCACATCAAGGAGTTTCAACTCGATCGGCTCGCAAACAAACGCGGCTTGCGAGGTTGCTTTTTCGGCGGCTTCCGCATGATTTGATCCGACGTGTATTGTAACGTGCGGCTCGAAAACGGGCGCGTCATACTGCCGCGCAAGATCACAAATCATGTTTTCAAAGAAGGTATGCGCCGGGTCAGCCGGAGTGAGCCAATAAGCAATGGCAGTATGCGTCCTCGGAAGCTCATGGTTCATTGAATTCGATCCCGAAAAGAAGAATAGCGAACCGCTTCAATACAATCCACCTTCGGCTTTGCTTGCTCGCTCCAACATTTTAACTTTTCGACGAATCACCGACTGAGATTTTGATTGAAAGGGCGAATCGTTCGCTACCTTCCTCTCGTGCCCACAAATGTTCTCGGGAGTGAACTTAGATGCTGTTGTCGAGATCCGATGACCGGATTCTATCGCGACGGATTTTGTCGCACCGGGCCAGAAGATGTTGGGCTGCACACGGTTTGCGTAAAAGTCACTGAGGAATTTCTCGATTTTTCCGTGCTCGACGGGAACGATCTGGTCACGCCACGCCCGGAATGGGGATTTCCCGGGCTGAACCCGGGCGACAAATGGTGTGTGTGCGTCACGCGCTGGAAGGCAGCGCTCGACCACAATCGCGCAGCCCCCGTCGATCTTGAAGCGACTCATTCCTCCGCGCTCGAGTTCGTCACGCTGGAAGAACTAAAAGCCCACGCGCTGAAGAGCTGATTTTGTAGCGGCAGTCGCTGACTGTCGCACTTGTTTTCTAACGACACGCCCATCGGGCATTGCTCATCCTCATCGAAGGCAAGCGACGGTCAGAGACCGCCGCTACACCTATTCCTTCTGGAAAAAGGATTGAATCGCGCTCAGGTTGTCGCCGAATTGAAACTGCCGTTTAGTCTTTTTCTGGCGCTACGGTACTTGAAACCGAAGCGGACATTTCTCTCCATCATCACATTGATTTCTGTGCTCGGTGTGATGCTCGGCGTGACGGTGCTGATTCTCGTGATTTCGGTCATGACCGGGTTCGACCGCGAGCTGCGCCAGAAAGTGATCGATTTCGATGCGCACATTCTCGTGAGCACAGAAGACGTCTTGCGCGACTGGCGAACGCTCAAAGCGAAAATCGACAATACGGAGGGCGTCGTCGCGACGGCTCCCTACATCCAGGGGCCGGTGATCGTGGAATTTCAAAACCGGCGGCTCGCTCCGCTGATTCGCGGCGTTGATCCCGCGCAGGAAGAAAGGGTCATTCCCCTGACAAAGTTCATCAAATACGGCAAGCTCGATCTGGAAGGCGACTCGACCGTACTTGGCGTTGAGCTCGCGCGTAAATTGGAGATTCACGTCGGTGACAAACTGACGGTCTATTCGCCGGGCAATCTCGGCCAGATTCTCGATTCCATCAAAAAACTCGAGAACGCGAAAGGCGAGGGAAAAAAAGCAGTGGACGAGTTGCGCGATGTGATCCTGCCGAAGGAACTGACGGTTACCGGTATTTTTGAAACCGGTCACTATCTGCACGACTCTGAATTTCTTCTCGTGCCGATTTACGTCGGCCAAGAGTTATACGGCCTGGGTGACGCGTTGCACGGCATTACAGTAAGGACAGACAATCCGTACAATGCCGAGCGGGTAAAACAAGGGATCCAACAATTTCTCGAGCCTCCCGAATACGCGCAGACCTGGATCGACATGAATCATCAGTTTTTCGAAGCGGTGCGGCTCGAGCGCACGGTGATGTTTTTCCTCTTGTTCTTCATCGTGGTCGTCGCGGCATTCGGAATCATGAGCACGCTGATCACAGTGACAGTGCAAAAGCGGCGCGAGATCGGAATCATGAAAGCGCTCGGCGCCAACATTGCGCAAATCATCTGGGTCTTTCTTGGCCAGGGAACAGTCGTCGGCCTCTTCGGCACTCTTACGGGGCTTGCGCTCGGGATGACGTTGATCCGCTACCGCAACCAATTCAGCCATTGGCTTGCATCGACACTGCACATCGAGATTTTTCCGCGCGAGGTCTATCAGTTTTCGGCGATCCCAGCGGAAGTTATCCCGAGAGATGTTGCCATCATCTGCATCAGCGCATTTTTTATCTGCTCACTGGCCGCTTTGATTCCCGCTTACTTTGCGGCACGCCTCGATCCGGTTAAAGCGCTGCGCTACGAGTGAAGTTGTGGAGGCGCTTGCGCCAAGCGCTGCCTCTAGTTCGGCATTTGACACAAACGCCCTACAAGTTCGTCAGGAAGGTCACGAGCGCGCGAAATGCATAATCATATCCCTCCGGCCATTCGCTTTGGCGCGGGCCGGCCACATTGAGCATGTCGATCTTGTGCTTGCGGACAAGGTCGGCAATCGACCTCGCAGATTTTTCGGCGGAAATCTTTGACGCGTCGATCAATTGATGCGGCTGCTGTTGTTCAACGCAGAAGCGAACCGTTTGTTCAGTGCCACCGCTCAATTTGGCGGAGTAAATAATGACGGTTCCATCGGAGTCTTTTACGTTTTGTAACGTGCGCTCAGTGAATCCGCCATGTTCCAATTCCCTGACCGGATAGCGATCCGGAATTCGGCCAACTTCATCGAGGCGCCCAGCCGGACACCACCCACCACAGTCGATTCCATTTTTCAGTGCAACGTCGAGAGCTGCGCGATCCACGCCTGTTTGTCCGCCGGAAATTATTTTCACCTGCCTCTCGGCGCGTTTAGTCACCGGTCGGAACAATGTCGGCGCGCTCGACCATCAAAATCACCGTTCGTTCAGGCGCGCGTGTGCGATGGCGCACACCTTTGGTCACGACGAAGCCCTGCTTCGGCGCGAGATCGACTACGCGATCTTCGAGATCGATCAGGAAATGTCCGTCGAGAACGAAAAAGAATTCATCGATGTCTTTGTGTTCGTGCCAGTGATATTCGCCCTGAATCACCGCCAGCCTAACGACAGAATCGTTTACCTTGCAAAGCGTCTGGTTGTACCACTTGTCCGTGCAGGCATCGGTCAATTTCTGCACATCGATTAATTCAAGCGGCCCGCACAGAATGTTGAGGCAAGTTTTGTACGGAAACTCCTGCGCAGCTTTGTTCGGGTTCATGATTCCTTCTATTCTTCGCCGTCGAAATAATCAGTTTCCTTACGCTTTACGACGACGCGATCCGCAGCTGATGACTTGTTCACTTTCCACTTCCCGCTGTCCGGGTAGTAAGCCGATTCGCCGATCGGATTATCCGCGATCACATAATAGATGAAGTCTTCCTGGCTAGAGTTGCTCAGTTGATGTGGTTCGTCAGGCCCGAAAATGAACGCGTCGCCAGGCACAACCTCAGTCGTGCCATCTTTGTGACGAACGCTTCCTTTGCCGGAAAAGACCAAGTAAAGCTCCCATTGCGCGGAGTGCGCGTGGTACGGGAAATTATGCTTGCCAGGCGGCACGCGATTCCATTCCAGATCGAATGGGTGACGTTTGGACAAATCGAGAGAGTTCGGATCGCGTCCGAGCGCTTCAGAGATTCCCTTGAACGAGACAGCATATTTTCCACGTGGCGATTGCCATGACTCTTCTTTGATGTCTTTGATGTTTACTTTACGCATTTCGGATTCGCTGTAGCGGCGGGCGTGTCGCCCGTAGTCTCCGGGGCGCAGCCGACACGGCTGCCTGTATAGAAACAAAAGTTACTCTTCGCCATCGAAATAATCAGTTTCATTCCCCTTCACGATCACTTCTTCAAATCTCTCGTTGACGACTGCCCATTTGCCGCTGTCGGGATAGTAACAGGAATCACCGGTTGCCCCGCCGCTGCGCGGATTATCAGCGATCACGTAATAAACAAAATCTTCATCGCCTGCGTTGATGAGCTGGTGTGCTTCCCCTGGTTGGAAGAAAAACGCATCGCCTGCAGTCACGATTGTCGATCCATCTTTGTCACGAACGCTTCCACGACCGGAGACAACGAGGTAAAGCTCCGACTCAGCCGCGTGTGCATGATACGGACAAAGCGATTTACCTCTCGGAATCCGCACCAGCGCAAGATCGAATGGATGCCGCTTTGCCAGATCCAGCGACTCCGGTTCACGCCCGAGTGCAATCGAGATATTCTTCGATGCCCGGCCAAACTTTCCCTTTGGCGACTTTCGCTCCTGCTCCGGGATCTCTTTGAGATTCACTTTGCGCATATCTCATCAGGGGACATAGGGATCACGCGTTCTGGTTTCTGATGCACTGCAGTCAATGCTTAGCGAGTGCTTTGGTTTTGGCGACATCCCTCAAGTCTTTCACAACATCAAATACGTAGAGCGACAAGCTTTCATCTTTGAGCTGAAGCGCGATGTTAATCGCGGCCAGCAGGTCTGAACCAGGTTCGCTTTGATTCTTATGCTCTAACTTGAGAACAGTTCCATAGGATATTGAGTCTGCACTTTCTTCAACCACTCCGAGTGGGACGCGCCATTTAAGTTCAAAGAGACTCGGCGATTCGGAGTGATCCGCAACAGTGCCTTGCTGCGAGCGGGCGTATGCTTGAAATCCGCGAACTTTTCGCTCGACAAGGTTCGGACTGCGCGCTGAGCGATCAGATAGCGGCTGAATCCTTTGTGCTTCCCCTCCTTATATTTTGCCATTCTGCGTTTGTAACGAAATACGCGATTGTTTGGACACTTAGTGGATAGCCTAGCGTGAGCATCACGCACAATTGAAAATCGCGTGAGCACACATCGTTATAACCGCAGCGGGGCGAAGTCGATTGAGCTACGCCCGCGTGAGTCGCGGAACGACTCACAATGCTGTGCTCCAAGCAGCGAGAAAGCAGCGAACACGAGAAGCGCTACGCAACAAATACACTTCATAACAGGCTGGCCATCTTTACAGCTTCTGTTTCCTCGGCAATCTTTGTTTGAGTTTCTCGACTGGTTCAAATGAGTCGTCGAGTTTCTCAATACGGGCGATTACTTTATCGGAGCGGAATTTCAAGGCCTCGGCTTTCTTGTTTTTCAGGCAGTGCTCAACTTCTTCCCAAGTGACCGGCGTTGAAACGGTCGGCTCTTGCCTGGCGCGAAGCGAATAGACGCAGATGGTGGTCTTGTGTTCGTCGTTCTGGCTCCAATCGACGAAGACTTTTCCTTTACGCACCGCTTTGGACATGTTCGACGTGACAAGATCGGCGTGCTCGCCTTCCAGATGCTGAGCGAGCGCGCGCGACAAATCCTTGGTCTGATCGTACGTCACCGACGTGTTCAGTGGCACATAAACCTGCAGACCTTTTGAGCCGCTCGTTTTCGCCAAGCTCTTTAATTTCATACGCGCAAGCAAATCCCGCAGCCAAAGGCCGACCTGGCAGCATTGGACAATATCGGCCGGCGCGCCTGGATCGAGATCGAACACCATCATCGTCGGGCGTCCGATGTTGTTTTTTCGTGAGAGCGACGTGTGCAGCTCGAGATCGGCGAGGTTCGCCGCCCAAACTAGTGTGGCCAAATCCTGTACGAGACAATAATTCATCATGCGATTGTTGCTTTCGCTCCAAACCTTGGCGGTTTGCACCCATTTCGGCCGGTGCGACGGGCAATTCTTTTCGTAGAAAAACTCCCCTTCGACGCCATCGGGATAGCGCTTCATGGTGAGCGGTCGATCTTTCAGATGCGGCAAGAGCACCGGCCCGACCTGAATGTAGTAATCGATCACGTGCCCTTTGGTGAATCCGACTTTCGGATAAAGCACCTTGTCCAGATTCGACACCTGAATCTTGCGGTCCTCAACGATTAGTTCGGCCTTATTCGGCATGGTTGGAATTTCTTAGCCACAGAGTCACACAGATTTTCACCCATAAAATCCGATTTTTTCCGATCTGTTTTCCATCGGTGCTTATCGGTGACCGAGTAATAACTGGCAAGAGTGAGAAATTTCTCGGCTTCGCTCGGAATGACAAATCAGGCGAAGAAGCGCTCGGGGGATAGCATGGGCTGCGGTTTGCAAATGCGGGCGACACAATGCTCCCAGCTCTCATGACCGCTCAGGATTTCGATTTCGACACGCAGAAAACAAATCGGCACCTTCACGTCCGCTTCCGGCAAATGGGGCATGCGCACAGCGTCCTTTTCCGTCGTAACGATCATCGCCAGATCGCGCCGAATACAACGATTGATGAAGGTCGTTAGCTCGGCCTCGGTATAGTAATGATGGTCAATGTAGCTTTTTGCAAGATCGAGATGCGCTCCGAGTTTTCTTAAAGCGCCTTCGAAGCTTTCGGGCGCGGCGATGCCGCAAATCGAGCCGATAAACGTGTCGCGCAAGCGATAGAGCGCCAAGCGTTCGCCGGTGAAAACATTCTGAAGATAGAGCGGCTTATGCGCGCACTCGATGATCTCGGCAGTGCGATTATAACGCCGGATGCGTCGGATGAGCGCCCCATTAGACTCTCCCGTATTTTTAGTGATAAAGATATAGCTCGCGCGCCGCAGATTTCGTGGAGCCTCGCGCAGTGTGCCGCGGGGGAGCAGGAATTCATTGCCAAAGGGTGCTTGTCGATCCACCAGCACGATATCCAGGCGATGTTTGAGATGCAGATATTGCAAGCCATCGTCAAGCAAGAGTGTGTCAACTTTCCATTTGTCGATGGCAAAGAGACCGCTCTTTACGCGATCTTTATCCACGAGCACGACCACGTCTTTCAGATTGTGCGCCAACATGTAAGGTTCGTCACCCGCAGTACGTGAATCGAGCAGCAGGGTTTTGCCGTCGGACACGATCCTTGGTGGGTCGACAATGTTTCCGCGTAGCCGATCCAGCCAACTTCGTTTTCGCGGAACGCTTTTGTAGCCACGGCTCAAAATAGCAACCTTTCGTCCACCGGCTTGTAAGGCGCGCGCAAATTTCTCGACGATTGGCGTCTTGCCCGTGCCCCCAACGGTGAGGTTGCCCACACTTATGACGAGACAACCAAGCGCCCGCTCGCGGAAAATTCTTTTTCTGTAAAAGTAGAGACGAAGCTGAACAAGACGTTCGTAAACAAACGACAACGCATAGAGGATTGCACGCAACGCGGTGGCGCGAATCCCGCGGCGGCGCTCCAGCACAACGTCGATACCAAACTGCTCTAAATTTTCAAGGCGACGGCCCATGGGGATGTTCTGACGTTTTACGTTTTGATCTGGGCGCCGTTGTTATCGGCAGTCGTAACGATCGTTCGAAAAGACGTCGATCCCGCGGAGCGCTTCATGGCAGCGGCCACTTTGTTTCGATCTTGCAACGTGATCGCGCAGATGGTCGACCCGCTGCCGCTGAGGAAGGCGCCGAGCGCGCCGGCTTTTTCCGCGGTGGCGATCACGCGCGGGAGGAACGGAATCAGATTTTTCCGGTACGGCTGATGCAGATGATCCGCGAAAGCGCCGCGCAAATTACGATAATTGCCCGACGCGAACGCGGCTGTAATCGCACATGCATTTGCACAATTTTCCACGGCAGCGGCACGCACAATTCGTGGCGGCAAAATCCGTCTCGCCCTAGATGTTTTAATTTCGAAATCTGGAATCAAAAGAACGAAAGATAACAGCCCTGAAACGTCGAAGCGCTGGACAGTCTGGCCCCGCACAACAGTGAACCCGCCAAAAACTGCCGGCGCGGCGTTGTCAGGATGTCCTTCCAACCGGGCGCATAGTTGAAAGATCGACAGGGGCTCAACGAGATTGCCAGTTAGAGCATTCAAAGCGTGCAAGACGCCCAGTCGCAGCGTGACGCTGCTCCCTAAACCGCGTGAAGGAGGAACATTGCCTGTGATTGATACGGAAAATGAAAAAGGCGCGCGCCGAGTATGATGAAAGAACAAATCTGCTGCCTGGCCGACAACAGTATGCGGCCGAGATTTTATGCTTCTAGTCACGGTGACGTCGTTATAGATGCGCAGCGCGACACCGAGACAATCAAAGCCGGGGCCGAGATTGGAGGTGCTTGCCGGAACGCGAACGGTAACGTGTTGCATAGGTCAGCAGTCGTGTTGGGTGCGCAACGACGCCTTACGATGCGGGAGTGTAGCGACGCCCCGACTGAGCGGCAACCCATCCGTTGCGCAATGCCGATTTTACAAGTACGTCATTAAAGGTCACCGCGACCGATGAGAACCGAATCTAAGTGGATCGACGCAGGTTTGCTTCGTGATTTCCAGGCGGAGGGAACGGATGCGCATCGGCTGTGCACGATTGAGGACGGTTGGGTGGAACGTTTCGGGCGGGACGTCCTCATCTCGTTCAAGAGAGTTCCGGGCCGCGAACGTTTGATCCGGGAATTACAGTCGTGGGCGATCAGTGTCCGGTTTGAGTTTGGACGCATTTTCGCCCGGTTCGTCCCTCGCAAAAACGAAGAGCGCGAATCTGCGCGTCTCATATTTGGCGATCCAGCCGAGAATTTGCGGACAATCGCGACCGAGCGACATCTCAAGTTTGGGGTCGACTTCGGGGCGGGGTATTCCGTGGGGTTTTTTGTCGACCAAAGAGAAAACCGGCGCCACGTGCGTCACATTGCGCCAAAGCGGCTTCTGAACTGTTTTGCCTATACCTGCTCCTTTTCTGTTAGCGCCGCTTGTGTGGGAGCGACCACTTGCAATGTCGATCTCTCCAAGAAATCTCTGGCGCGAGGTCGAGAGAATTTTGCGCTCAATAGTCTGCCAACCGTGGATCATCGCTTCATCGCAGACGACGTGATGGCGGTGTTGCCCCGACTTGCGCGCCAGGGAGAGAAATTCGATGCAATCATTCTCGATCCCCCGACCTTTTCGCGGTCACCGGGAGGAAAGGCGTTTCACGTTGAAAATGATTTTGGGAAATTGCTCCTTGATGCCCTCGATCTGGCGCCACGCGACAGCCACCTCCTTCTCTCTACAAATTGCTCGACGCTACGAGAGCATGCGCTGGAAGTAATGGCCCGCTATGGCCTCAAGACTGCACGGCGCGCTGCCACGTTTCATCGACAGCCTCCCCTACCCGATTTTCCACCGGGCACCGGCGCAAGCTCGATTTGGCTGACTTTGCGTTGACAAGATCTATGCGCGCAAGGAACGATCAGAATCCGAATCATTAAGCGACATGGATCATTCATCTGCTGAAGTGTTGGCCGAGTTCCCGGAACGCGGGTTGCATTGGGCGAAAGAACAGTTCGAGACGGTTCTTAGCGAGACTGAGGATTACGTGCGCGAAAAACCAGCAGAGTCTCTGCTGTGCGCGCTTGTAGTTGGCTACATTCTGAATCGATTGCCGGTTGGCCGAATTCTGGGCGGCCTCTTTCGCCTCCTTATCGTCGTTTAACGATTTTACTCTCCTGACGTTTCTCACGCGTCTTCCAGCGTAAAGCCAATCTTCAGTGTCACCTGCCAATGACCAATCTTGCCGTTCTCGATGTATCCGCGGGTCTCCGCCACCTCGAACCAGCGCATGTTGCGTACTGTCTTCTCGGCGCGTACAAGCGCATTTTTTACCGCCTGCTCAAATCCGTCCGGCGAGGAACCAACCAGCTCAATTTTTTTGTAAATATGATCAGACATGTGCCCATTATTTGCCGAGTAAGCTACTGAAAACAATAAAAAGCCGATCCTCGGCTGAACCGAAGACGACACTCGCATCACGCGCTGATTGCTGGGTTGTAGAGAGAAAAGACAATTTGCTTTACAAACGAGACGTTATTTCGGCAGCGTAGGTGTCGTGGCAAAATCCCTTGCGGCCGGTTTGTTGGTTTTATTTGCTCTCGCTTGCGTCCGCGCTCAGGATCAAGAAAGCAAGCTCGTCGATCGCTTGCTCAGGCCGGACACGGCGCTGCGGAATAACGCGCAGAACAAAAAATTCATTGCCGATGGGGCATCCATAAATAAAAAGGCAACCGTTGGCACATTTTACCTCCAGGAAAAATCCAATTCGAAAAGCTTTTCCGGAACACGCGACTTTTCGGCGCGACAATTCAATTCTCAATCTTTCCACGGCACGCGCAGCGCATCTGGGATTTCGTCGCAGCAAGCAGTTGGAGATTCTCGACCTGCTTATGCAACTCGCACTGCACGTGATGTCCGTGATGCCCCTCAATCTGACAAAAAGGTTGCCAGCCGTTCTTACGCAGGGAATCGGGCCTTCCTTGATCAGGGCAAGAGTCAAAAGGCGCTCAACAGGCAGAATCCACCGTTAACGATCGAGCAGGTCCGCGAGTTGCTGAACAAAAACAAGTAGCGCGCCAGCCTGGTGCGCTATTCTGTATTTGATCATGCAACCGGATGAAGCGCTCGCGTTTCTAAAACAAGGCGCCGCGCAGATCATCAGCGAGATTGAATTGCGCGAGAAACTCGCGCTCGGTCGGCCGCTGCGGGTAAAACTCGGGGTCGATCCAACTACTTCAGACATTCATCTTGGCCACAGTATCGTCCTGCGAAAGCTGAGGCAGTTTCAAGACCTGGGTCACCAAGCCATTCTCATCATCGGTGATTTCACTGGAATGATTGGCGATCCCAGTGGTCGATCCGCCACCCGGCCGCAATTGACGCATAAGGAAGTGATGGCAAATGCAGCGACCTACCGTGAGCAGGCATTCAAGATTCTTAATCCGGCGCGGACGGAGACCGTTTGCAATGGTGACTGGTTTCGAGGGATGTCGTTCGAAGATGTCATTCGCCTAAACGGCCGTGTGACGTTACAACAAATGTTGCAGCGCGAAGATTTCCGAGCTCGGATTGACAACCAACAAGCCATCCGTGCGCACGAAATTCAGTATCCAATCATGCAAGGTTGGGATTCGGTGATGGTGAAAGCTGATGTCGAGCTCGGCGGGACAGATCAACTTTTTAACATTTTGATAGGGCGCGACTTCCAAAAAGAGGAAGGTCTGCCACAGCAAGTCGTTTTTCTCCTTCCGATTCTTGAGGGCTTGGATGGCTCCAAGAAAATGAGTAAAAGCCTCGGCAATCTTGTCGCGATCAACGAGTCCGCTGCAGACATGTTCGGGAAGCTGATGAGCGTCTCGGACGAGTTGATGGCACGCTATTACCCATTACTACTTGGCCGTTTGCCGGCAGCCGGTGCGCATCCGCTCGACGCGAAAAAGCAACTTGCCCGCGAAATCGTGCAGACCTACCATTCGGCTGCTCTCGCCCAAAAAACACTCGATGAATGGAACACGCGTTTTAGCAAGCGCGATCTGGAACATGCCAACCTGCCGCTGTTTTCCGCGACCACGCTGGAGAAACTTGAAGCCGTCACGCTCGTTTCGAACGTTTATCGGCAAGCGTTCAACCTGCAAAAATCGCGCAGCGAGGCCTCGCGGTTGATCAAACAGGGAAGCGTGGAGCTCGATGGCGTGAAGCTTCGCGATCCTAGGGGAACAATCAGGCTTGAGCCCGGCCAAGTTCTTCGCCTCGACAAAAAGCACGCAGTGCGAATTGGCTAGAAGCGGTCTCGAAAATAACCAGGGGTGCGATTCGTGGATCGAGCAGTCGTCATCGCGGCGACCTTGACGCCAAATAATGCACCTAGGCGCCATTCTTAACATCGCGCGACGGAGCGCCCGATCCACCTTCCGAGCAATTCTTGGGACCAGTTCCAATAGCCCGCGTACGGCAAAGAGCCATCCAAGCGTTGGCTTGGTGGCTCTTTCGAATTTCGTTTTCTTAGGCTCCAGCCGTTTGGAGCACGGGCAACACCGGCGCATGCTCGAGGTAGCTCGCCGCAATGCCTTCGAAGTGCGCTCGGATGCTACGCAGCTCGGCAGTCACAAAACTGTCGACAAAATTCAAGCGCCGATCCAGCCAGGCAACCAGCTTGTTCTTGATCTCATAGTGAACCGCAAGCGTGACCTCCGTGCAGGTTCGCCGAATCTCGGCGAAATCAACGATTCCCACAAGGTTAATATTGCCGCCCACGGACTCGAACGCATACTGATCTGGCGAGTCACTCTCGACCGACAGAAGGACTGTGTGAGCCTCAAAACCAAGCGGGCCGCGAAAGCTGAAATCGACCGTTTTCGATGAAGTCACGGTTGCCCTTGTCACCATAAGGAACTGCCGCCGATATGATTGGATACTGGCTAGTCGGGCTTTGCACTCTGCCGCCGGCTGACTCATATGTAAGGTTTTTTGTAAGAGCATAGGAGCAAGGGTTTATTACGTTAAACTTAGCAATCGCGATGCCATCCTGTTTTCCGAAGCAAAACCGGCGGAGTAACTGTCGGTCGTGTTCAGTTTCTTTACAGTCCTGTATCGAGCCGACACGCTAGATCTCGCTTGTCGAATCAATCATAACTCGCCAGTCAGCCGGCAGTTCCATCAGATTTTCACCTAATCCGGCAAACAATGGAACGTTGAGAATTTTCTTGAGAATATCGGCATTGGTCAGAGCCGCGATATCGCGCGTTGGGAGAGCGTCACTTAAGGCGACACCGACGCAACGCAGCTTGTGGGCTACAACGCATCGCACGGTGAGCGCCGCGTGATTGAGACAACCGAGCCGGTTCTGCGCCACCACCAAGATCGGCAATTTCATTTCGACGGCCAAATCGCTCATGAAATAGTCGGGACGAATCGGCACCATCCAGCCGCCCACTCCTTCGACCAGCACATGCTCAACCCGACTCTGAACAGTGTGAAAAGCAGCGAGGATACGCTCGATATCGATGTCCACCTCCTCGGTAAGGCTGCCCACAATCGGCGCTGCCGGCGTCTTCAGCCAGACTGGATTAATTTCGTTGATCGCTAGGCCGTCACTGCTGGCCGCGAGCAGAAGCTCTGCGTCTCGACGATCTCCGCAACAGATCGGTTTCATTCCGGCGCAGCTGGCTCCCGCGGCGCGCAATAGACGCAATAGTTGGACCGCGGTGTGCGTTTTGCCTACACCGGTATCTGTCCCGGTAATGAAAAGGCTCACGCGACCTGCTTTACGCGATCCGATGAGGTCGTCGCGCGACTTGCGCTGACCGTTTGCATCATCGACCGGAAAATCCTCGCGCCATCCAGGCTGCCGAGTCGCGCATCTGAGGCGCGATCAGGGTGAGGCATCAACCCAAAGACATTTC
This sequence comes from Verrucomicrobiota bacterium, assembly GCA_003218395.1. GTDB lineage: Bacteria > Verrucomicrobiota > Verrucomicrobiia > Chthoniobacterales > UBA10450 > Udaeobacter. The sequence goes on along the minus strand of QHNJ01000006.1, from coordinate 31,049 downwards.
GTTCGCGATTGCAGATGCCGGCGATGTTTTCAATCGAACCGTTCGGATTCGCTTCGGGAACAATCCGGCCTTGGCTGTCCGCGTAGCGCAAAATCACTTGTCGATAGGCGTTGAGGTCTCGCAAGGTTTCTGCGTCCGCGAAGAAGCAACCTTCGCCATGCGCAACAGGCATGTGGAGAAGCGTCCCTTTCGGGAAGCCATGCGTGAACGGCGAATCGTCCACTTCCACGCGCGTCGTCACCATGTCACACACGAAGCGCAGCGAACGGTTCCGCACGAGCGCACCGGGCAAGAGACCGGCTTCGCAGAGAACCTGGAACCCGTTGCACGTACCGAGCACGAGCTTGCCGGCGCGCGCATCGCTAACTACCGCTTGCATGATTGGCGAAAAACGCGCGATGGCGCCACAACGCAGATAATCGCCATACGCGAATCCACCCGGCAGCACGATGGCGTCAAAATCGTCAAGCGACGTTGCCTTGTGCCAGACGTATTCCGCACGCAGGCCGTCGAGATCATTGATCCCGGCGACGCAATCCTGATCACAATTTGAACCGGGAAACTGGATGACAGCGAATTTCATCATTGTCGATCTAACGCGCGGCGGCGCGCTGCTCAGCGTGATAATCATTCACCACCAGGCACGCGTGAATGACTCCTGGAATCCAGCCGAGCAAAGTCAAAATGATACTGAGAAAGAAACTGGCGATGCGGCCCGTCATGAGTACCGCGAGCGGCGGCAGCACTACACAGAAAAAATATCGCAGCGCTTTCATTTCTCTTTACTGATTTCCCTCTGTCGCGCCGTAGCCTTGGCGGAGGCGGATGACCTCTGTAACTCGTAATCTTCGATCACTGGATTCGACAGCAAATCGCGGCAGAGCCCGCGCAATCGCGCCTCAAGGTCGCCATTTTGTCCATCGACATCGATCTCCATGTATTTGCCGATCCTGACGCTGCGCACCTCCGGCATTCCCAGATGCCGCATCGCATCGCGCACAGCGTTACCTTGCGGATCGAGCACCGCGGCCTTCGGCATGACGATGACTATCACTTTCATCACGCCACCATATTTGCGGCTGACCACGCGAACAAGTGCAATCCCGAATTTATACTTCCCGAACGACTTCGCTGGCTTTTTTATCTTCGCGCAATCCGACAAAAACCGGCGCACGCAATTTATTATCGCGGGTCCACTCGGCGAACTTAATCTCGCAAACGAAAACCGGGTTTACCCAATGCATTTTGCCCATCATGAAGGGCGTGATGGCTTGCACCCATTGCCCGTTTTGTTTCGATGGCAGATCGACAAACAGACAACTCTCCCTTTCTTGTTGCTGAAATTTCCTCTGTAAAGTTGCAAGCGATTTTGCAGTGAAGCCGGTGCCGACTTTGCCGGCGAAAACCAGTTTCTTGTTCTTGTAATAACCAACCAGAATCGCGCCGAAATGTTTGCGCGATCCCTGGGGCGGCGTGTATCCACCAATGACGAATTCCTGCTCGTTTACGCATTTGAGCTTAATCCATGCGCCGCTTCTACGCCCCGGTTCGTAAACCGAGTTGCGCTGTTTGCCAATAATTCCCTCGAGACCGCGACGCTTCACTTCTTTGAGCAATGGTTTCGCCTCTTCCCCAATCGCGCCCGAGTAACGGATTGGATCGCCTGCGTCCGCGCAGAGGTTTTCGAGAACATTTTTCCGCGCCTCCAATGACAGCCCGATCAAGGTTTTGCCGTCGAGCTGAAGCAGGTCAAATGCATAGAAATAAACGGGCAATTTCCGTCCTTCCATCTCGCGCGCTTGCAACAGTTGAAACGATGAGCGGCCTTCGTCATCGAGCGCGACCACTTCGCCGTCAATCACGCATTCGCGCGATGGCAAATTCCTTACCGCCTCGACAATTTCCGGGAAACGCCCGGCCAATTCATTCTTATTTCGCGACAACAGCGAAACTTTCTTGTCGGTCTTGACCACGATCAGCCGGATTCCGTCGAACTTGAGTTCGTAAATCCAATCTCCCGCGGCGGGCGGGTCCTTCACCAACCGCGGCTTCGTTGGATCGATGAAGCGGGCTTTGGCAGAGGGCAAATCTGGTAGGGCGCGACCGCCGGGCGCGCCGCGAATGTTCTCAGGGATAATTCCTCGGCGCGCCCGGCGGTCGCGCCCTACCCCGGAATCGGTTTGTTTATTGCGGCCTGCCTCTTTTTTTTTATTCGCCGTTCTGATGCGCGCTTTGAACTTTGAAGTCGCACTCGCATCTTTTTCCTCGCGATTGGATTCCCATTCGGCATCGCGATCTTGCGCGATTTGTTTCATCGTCCGCCCGGTCTTGACCGATTGATCTTCGAGTTTTTTGGAAATTGGTTTGGCGTCTGCTCCAGTTTTCAAGATTAGCCACTGACTCTTCTGGTCAGCGCCGCGGATGCGCACGAGTGTCCATTCGCCTTTGGCTTTTTTGCCACCAAGGACGAGATGCAATTTGCCTTCCTGAAACGATTTCGTGGGCTGCTCTCCGTAAACATAATAAGTGCCGCGGTCCCAAACCATCACCGTGCCGCCGCCGTAGTTTCCTTCGGGAATGACGCCCTCGAATTCTTCGTATTCGATCGGATGATCTTCGACTTCTACTGCCAGATGTTTTTCGCCTTTCTTCCAGGGAAGCCCTTTCGGAACGGCCCAGGATTTCAAGACGCCTTCCATTTGTAGCCGGAAATCGTAATGCAGACGGCGTGCATCATGTTTCTGGATGACAAAGCGAGACGCACCCCGCACTGCTTTTGGCAAAGGTTTGCCGCCCTTCGGTTCGGCCGTCTTCCGAAAATCGCGCTTCGCTTTGTACTCGGCCAGTCCCATTGATTTCGAATTTAGCCCCGAGCGCTTTCGGGGCCGCCACACAGTCTATGCCTCGGCGGGAACCGGTTCGCCAACGAGATAGCGAGTGAAGCGCCGGATAACGATGTTCTCGCCCAGCTCGGCGATCTTCGATTTCACCAGATCCTCAATCGTCTGGTCCGGATTCTTAATGAAAGCCTGTTCGAGCAGGCAAACAGTGCTGAAAAACTTATCGAGTTTTCCTTCGACAATTTTGTTCATCACGTTCTCCGGTTTGCCTTTGAGCTGCGCCTTGTAGATCTCGCGCTCGGCTTCGATGAGATTGCCCGGAACATCCGCGCGACTGACGTAAAGCGGATGCGCGGCAGCGATATGCAGCGTGATGTCCTTTACGACCTCGCGAAAATTCTCGTTCCTTGCCACAAAGTCGGTCTCACAGTTCACTTCCACGAGCACTCCGACTTTCCCCTGCAAGTGGATATAAGAAGCCACAATGCCTTCCTTCGCCGGGCGCGAGGCCTTTTTCCCCGCGATGGCGATGCCTTTCATTCGCAAAATTGCTTCTGCTGTTTCCAGTTCACCGCCGCTCTCTGCAAGAGCGCGCTTGCAATCCATAAAGCCGGCGTTGGTTTTTTCCCGGAGTTGCTTAACCAGTTGTGGGTCAATTTCCATGGGAAAGGAAAGTTAAAAAGTTGAAGCGTTAAAGCGTTGAATCGTTAAATGTTCCCCCGTTAGGATGTAACGATTTTCGCGTTCCAACCTTTTTATGCCGACACACCCGCCATTTCGACCTGCTCGCGAATCCGAGCTTCGCTGCTTGCCGAAACAATGGCGTCCACGAGCTTTTGCAGAATCACGCGAATAGCGCGAATCGCATCATCGTTTCCAGCGATTGGATAGTCGATCAGCTCAGGATCGGCGTTCGTGTCGACGATGGCGACGACTGGAATCCCGAGACGTCGCGCCTCATTCACCGCGTTTTGCTCACGGGTTGTGTCGATTACCACCAAGGCGTCGGGCAACTGCGACATCTCGAGTATCCCATCGAGATTGCGCCGGAGCTTCGCGGCCTCGCGATTAAGCGCCGCCAACTCCTGTTTGCCCATCTTCTTGTATTCCGGCGATCGCTCGATCTGCTCAATGTATTTCAATCGACCAATGCTCTTGCGAATAGTCGAGAGATTAGTCAGCGTGCCTCCAAGCCACCTCTGATTGACGTAAAATTGGCCGCAAGCGAGCGCCGCTTCCTTTATCGCTTGCTGCGCCTGTCTCTTGCAGCCCACGAACAAGATCTTGCCTCCGCGGCGGGTGACTTCCTGAAGAAACCCCGTGGCACGCTGAAGCTGCTTCACTGTTTCATCAAGATTGATGATATAAATCTGGTTGCGCTGCTCGAAAATGAACGGCTTCATTTTCGGGTTCCACCGCTTTGTCTGGTGCCCAAAATGTACGCCCGCTTCGAGAAGCTCCGGCACTAATTCTGTTGTCTCAGCCATAAAAAAATCACGCCGGCGCAGGGGCACGGCGGGTGACGAATATGCTATTGCACCCGGCGAGTGGCAAATTCAATTTCCATCAATCGTCATTTCGCTCGCGATGTCCGCTCTGCGTAGCGCGCCAGAACCCAGCAGAAATCGGAAAGGCGATTCAGGTAGCGCAGAATCTCCGGGTTAAGATCTTTTTCATCGGCCATGAACGTGGCGATGCGCCGTTCGGCGCGACGGCAAGTTGCGCGGGCGAAATCGAGAGCCGCCGAAACCGCCGTTCCCCCGGGGATGACCCAGTCTTTCGGGTAGAGAAATTTGTCTTTCTCAAGATCGACAATTACGGCTGTGATCCGGTCGACCATCGCAGCTGTGGCGACGTGAAAGCCATCTTTGACGTAACGTTCTCGATCTTGCGGCGTCGTTGCCAGCTCACCCATCACAACGATCAAGTCTTTTTGCACGGCGAAGATTTCACTCGAAAGAAGCTTTTCGTTCGAAATGGATCGGGCGAGACCGAGGGCTGCAGTCAGTTCATCGACATACCCGTAGGCATCGACGCGCGGATCAGCCTTCAATACGCGCCGGCCGTACATAAGCGAGGTTTCACCCTTATCGCCGGTCTTGGTTACGATCGACACTAGACGAACTGTAGGGCGTTTCTGTGAAACGCCAATCCATTCGGCAGCGCCAGGCACAGATGCCTACAGGAATCACCCAATCGCTGGCTGCGGCTCGGCTTCTTCCATCACCGGCGCGCCAATCGGCTCGCCTTTTTCAACGAGCCTGATCTCGCGATGCTCGGGGAACCCTGTGCCAGCCGGGATTAAGTGGCCCATGATCACGTTTTCCTTGAAGCCACGCAGTTTATCGACTTTGCCGAGAGTGGCCGCTTCGGTAAGCACTCGAGTCGTATCCTGGAACGACGCGGCCGAAATAAAGCTGTCGGTTTCTAGTGAAGCTTTCGTTATGCCGAGCAGTACAGGTGTGGCTTCGGCCGGTTTACCGCCTTGTTCAACCACGCGCTGATTTTCGGCTTCAAAGTCGATTCGGTCGACTTGATCGCCCCAGAGCAATGAAGTGTCGCCGGGATCGGTAATTTTCACTTTGCGCAACATCTGGCGCACGATGATTTCGATGTGCTTGTCATTGATCTCCACGCCTTGCAGCCGATATACCTCCTGCACTTCGTTGACCAAATGTTCCTGCAGATCCTGAGGTCCGCAGACTTCGAGGATTTCGTGAGGAACAACAGGACCTTCGGTAAGTTGCTGACCTTTCTTCACGAAATCGCCCTTGAAGACGATAATGTGTTTAGTGAGCGGAATCAGATGCTCTTCCTCGGCCCCAGTCTCGGGATCCTTTAGAATCAGCCGTCGTTTTCCGCGGACAGTTCCGCCCATCTCGACAATTCCATCGATCTTGGCAATCTCCGCCGCGTCCTTCGGCCGGCGTGCTTCGAACAATTCGGCCACGCGCGGCAAACCGCCTGTGATGTCTTTTGTTTTTGCGACTTTACGTGGCGTTTTTGCGAGCAATGCGCCCGCGCGCACTTTCTGGCCTTCTTCAACGATGACGTGCGCGCCAGCCGGGATCGAATAACTCGCGAGCACTTCCTTCTTGTCGTCCACGATGACAATCTGCGGATGCAAATCCTCTTTGTGTTCGATAATGACCGTGCCCATGAGGCCAGTCGCTTCATCTACGTCACGCTTGATCGTGACACCGGCGATCATGTCGCGGAATTCGACCTTGCCGCCTTTGTCAGTGAGAATCGGCACGTTGTATGGGTCCCATTGCACGAAGGTTTCGCCTTTCTTGACTGCGGCGCCGTCGTCTTTAGAGATCATTGAGCCGATAACCACGTTGTAACGCTCAAGTTCGCGGCCTTCTGCGTTGTGCACGCTGATTGAGCCGTTCTTATTCAAAACGATCCAGCTGCCGTCGAGCGCCTGCACCGTTCGCAGGTCGTTGAACCGAACACCGCCGTCGTTCTTCGCCTTGATGATTGGTTGCTTAAACGTTTGGCTGGCAGTGCCGCCGATGTGGAAGGTCCGCATCGTCAATTGTGTCCCAGGCTCACCGATTGATTGGGCCGCAATAATCCCAACGGCTTCGCCGAGTTTAACGAACTGCCCAGTAGCGAGATTGCGTCCGTAGCACATTGCACACACGCCACGGCTACACTCGCAGGTAAGAACCGAACGAATCTTCAAGCTCTCAACGCCCACCCGTTGAAGTTCTGCGGCGATCTTTTCGTCGATCAACTGATTCGCTTTGACGATTTTCTTCTTCTTATCCACGGGGTCAGCAATCGTCTCGCAACTCACGCGACCAATAATGCGCTGACCCAGATCGACAACTTCCTCGTCGCCCTCGTAAATCGAGCGCACCACGATGCCGTTTACGGTGCCGCAATCTTCCTCGTTAATGATCACGTCCTGCGCCGCGTCGACCAGTTTGCGCGTCAGATAACCTGAGTCAGCAGTTTTGAGCGCCGTGTCAGCAAGCCCTTTACGCGCTCCGTGAGTGGAAATGAAATATTCGAGCACGGTGAGCCCCTCGCGGAAGTTCGACGTGATCGGGCGCTCGATGATTTCTCCCGAGGGTTTGGCCATCAAACCACGCATGCCCGCAAGCTGACGCACCTGTTGGCGGTTGCCGCGTGACCCGGAATCGACCATCAAGTAAACAGGATTCAGTTCTTTGCGACCCTCATTGTGTTCGAGAGTACGGAACATCACACTGGAAATTTCATCTCCCGCGTGTGTCCAGATGTCGATGATCTTGTTGTACCGCTCGCCATCAGTGATGATGCCCTTGCGATATTGCTGCTCAACCTGCCGGATCTGCTTGTAAGCATTTTCGAGCTCCGTCTGTTTCTCTTTCGGAATGATCATATCCGAAATTCCAATTGAGATGCCGGCCTTGGTCGCTTCGGCGAAACCGAGCTCTTTCAATTTGTCCAGCGTCGCGACCGTTTCTGCCGGTCCCGCGATTTGGTAACAGCGCCAAATGATGTCGCTCAGTTGCTTCTTACCCGCGGCCTTGTTAAAAAATCCCAGTCGCTTGGGCCAAATCTCATTGAAAACGACACGGCCGGCCGTGGTCTCGATAGTTTTACCCTCAGCATTTCCATAGATCGTTTGCCGGCCGAAATCGGGGTTCTTAATCCGGATGCGGTCGTGCGTGCGGATGCTTCCTTCCGCCATTGCAAATTCCACTTCGGCCGCATCAGAGAACAGCGAGAGACGCTGGCCATCCTTGCCCGTGCCACGTGGGTTTTGCGTAAGGTAATAACAGCCGAGCGTGATGTCCTGGGAGGGCGTTGTGATCGGCTTGCCGCTGGATGGCGAGAAAATGTTATTCGGGGCGAGCATAAGCATGCGCGCTTCCATTTGGGCCTCCACCGAGAGCGGCACGTGCACGGCCATCTGATCGCCGTCGAAGTCCGCATTGTAAGCGGTGCAGACCAGCGGATGGATGCGAATGGCTTCGCCCTCGATCAACTGCGGCTCAAAAGCCTGAATTGATAGTCGATGCAAGGTCGGCGCGCGATTGAGCAAGACCGGATGACCTTTGGTCACTTCATCGAGGATGTCCCAGACCTCGGGCGTCTGCCGCTCGATCATCTTTTTCGCGCTGCGGACGGTGTGCACATAGCCGAGGTCTTTCAGCCGGCGGATAATGAACGGCTCGAAAAGAACCAGCGCCATCTTCTTCGGCAGACCGCATTGATGAAGTTTCAGTTCGGGACCGATAACAATAACGGAGCGGCCCGAGTAATCGACACGCTTGCCGAGCAAGTTTTGCCGGAAACGTCCGCCCTTGCCCTTGAGCATGTCACTCAGGGACTTGAGAGGCCGATTGCCGGCGCCGGTGACAGCGCGGCCGTGGCGGCCATTGTCGAACAAAGCGTCAACCGCTTCCTGCAACATCCGTTTCTCATTGCGAATAATGACGTCCGGGGTTTTGAGCAGGAGCAGGTTTTTGAGTCGGTTATTGCGATTGATCACCCGACGATAAAGATCGTTTAGATCCGAGGTCGCGAAGCGCCCCCCTTCGAGCGGAACCAGCGGACGCAAATCCGGCGGAATGACCGGCAGCACATCGAGAATCATCCATTCGGGACGTGCGTGTGAATTCTGGAAGCCTTGAACAAGCTTGAGACGTTTTGCGAGTTTCTTGCGAATCTGTTTGCTCTTCGTGGCGCCCATCGCCTTCTCGAGCTCTTTGTTGAGCTTGTTGAGGTCGATCTCGGCGAGGAGTTTCTTGATCGCTTCCGCGCCCATGCCGGCAATAAAGTCATCGCCATAATGCTCCTGTGCCTCGCGGTATTCGACTTCGTTAAGCAATTGTGTTTTCTGCAACGGTGTCTTGCCGGCGTCGATGACAATGTAGTCCTCGTAATAAATGACGCGCTCCAGCTGCCGCGCACTCATATCGAGCATCAACCCGATCCGCGATGGCATGCATTTGTAGAACCAGATGTGCGAAACGGGCACTGCCAATTCGATGTGGCCCATCCGTTCGCGGCGGACGCGCGCAAGCGTCACTTCGACGCCGCAGCGGTCGCAGATCACCCCTTTATGCTTGATGCGCTTGTATTTCCCGCACGAACATTCCCAATCGCGCGTTGGACCAAAAATGCGCTCGCAGAAAAGGCCGCCCTTCTCCGGTTTGAACGTGCGGTAATTGATTGTCTCAGGATTTTTGACTTCGCCTTTGCTCCACGAGCGCATCGTGTCGCTCGACGCAACACCAATCGCGACTTGATCAAAACCCACGGGGCGCTCTTCGCCCACTAACTCACGCCAGGAATGTTCGTTCATGATTTATCCAGGTAATTTGTCGATTTAAATTTTATGCGACGTTCTCCAGAAAACTGCTGGGTGCCTGGCCACCGACCTTCACGTCGAGACCGAGGCTCTGCATTTCTTTGATGAGCACGTTGAAAGATTCAGGTGTTCCCGCTTCGAGTGAATTGTCACCCTTGACGATCGATTCATAGATGCGGGTCCGTCCCTGCACGTCGTCGGACTTTACCGTGAGCAACTCCTGCAATGTGTAGGCGGCTCCGTACGCTTCCAACGCCCAGACCTCCATTTCGCCAAAGCGTTGTCCGCCGTATTGCGCCTTACCCCCGAGCGGCTGCTGCGTGACGAGCGAGTACGGCCCCACCGCACGAGCGTGAATCTTGTCCGCCACCAAATGGCCCAGTTTCATCATATAGATGTAGCCAACCACCACTTCTTGATCGAAAGGATCCCCGGTGCGTCCATCAAAAAGCTGCGCTTTACCGTTTTCCTGCACCCAGGTGAAACCTTCCTTCTTTTTGGCATCATGGAGATATTCGCGAATTTTTTTCTCCTTGATTCCGTCGAAGACCGGAGTCGCGACTTTGAATCCGAGTGCCTTCGCAGCAACTCCCAGATGGGTTTCCAGGACCTGCCCGACGTTCATTCGGCTCGGCACGCCTAGCGGATTAAGGACAATTTCAACCGGTGTTCCGTCCGCCAGAAAAGGCATGTCTTCTTCAGGCACGATGCGGGCAACGACGCCTTTGTTGCCGTGGCGACCAGCCATCTTGTCGCCGACACTTAACTTGCGCTTGCTCGCGATATAAACCTTAACCTGCTTGATAATCCCCGGATCGACATCATCGCCGCTCTCCACGCGGTCCGTGGCGCGATCGCGTTCGAGTTCCAGCTCTGCGAACTTGTGCTCATAAGAACCAATGATTTCGCGGATCTTATTGCGGATCGGGCTCGGATCGATCTCGATGTGATCGTGCACGTTTGCAAGCTTTCGCAACAGTGTTTTGGTGATCTTACGATTGGCTGGAATAATGATTTCGCCGGTTTCGGCGTTTACAACATCGAGAGGGATTTTTTCTCCCAGCAGGATATTCGAAAGCGAATCGGTCAGCTGCTCCGTTAGATCCTCTTTCTTGCGTTTATGCTCTTCGCCGATCGTTTTGAGCTGTCGTTTGGTTTCCGCCGGGGTGAGTTTTTCTCGCGAAACTTCGCGGCGCGAAGAAACCTTTACGTCCATCACGATTCCGTAAGTGCCAGATGGAACGGTAAGCGAGGTGTCTTTCACGTCCGCAGCTTTCTCGCCAAAAATGGCGCGGAGCAGGCGTTCTTCCGGCGCCAATTCGGTCTCGCTCTTCGGCGTAATCTTGCCAACGAGAATGTCGCCCGGCTTGACTTCCGCACCGACCCGCACAACGCCATCCGGACCCAGATTGCGTAAAGCTTCCTCGCTGACATTGGGAATGTCGCGCGTGATCTCTTCTGGTCCAAGTTTGGTATCGCGCGCTCCGATCTCGAATTCATCGATGTGGATGGAAGTATAAATGTCCTCCTTCACCACTTTCTCCGAGATCATGATGGCATCTTCAAAGTTGTACCCGTTCCATGGCATGAACGCGACGAGCACATTGCGGCCCAAGGCAAGTTCGCCATGCTTGGTATTCGGACCATCGGCGATGACTTGACCGCGTTTCACATGCTGGCCTTTGCGCACGATCGGCTTTTGATTCACGCACGTCCCAGCGTTTGAGCGCATGAACTTGCGCAATTCATAAACGTGAAGTCCCGCCTCCGGGTCCGTTTTTAGCTTTTTTTTGCCCTCGGGCAGATGCCCGTCCTTAGTGACAACGATCTGGTCCGCTGTCACCCAAGCGACCTTGCCGCTCTCGGTCGCGAGAACAACGGCATGCGAATCGCGCGCCACCTTTTCCTCCAATCCGGTGCCCACGAGCGGCGCCTCGGAAACAATGAGCGGCACGCCCTGGCGTTGCATATTGGAACCCATAAGCGCTCGGTTCGCGTCGTCGTGTTCGAGGAACGGAATGAGGCCCGCTGCCACCGAAACAAGCTGCTTCGGCGACACGTCCATATAATGCACTTTCGACGGATCGACTTCGAGGAAGTCACCGCGATACCGCACCGAAACTTTTTCCCCCGTGAAATGTCCTCGCCCGTCAATGGGAGCATTCGCTTGCGCAACGAGAAAATTCTCTTCACGGTCGCCCGTGAGATAGTCAATCTGATCCGTCACGCGGCCGTTTTCCACTTTGCGATATGGCGTTTCGATAAAACCGAATTCATTGATGCGCGCGAAAGTGCTCATCGAACTGATCAGGCCGATGTTTGGACCTTCTGGCGTCTCGATCGGACAAATGCGGCCGTAATGCGATGGATGAACGTCGCGCACTTCGAACCCAGCGCGTTCACGACTCAAACCTCCAGGGCCAAGAGCTGACAAGCGACGTTTGTGCGTCAACTCCGCGAGCGGATTGGTTTGATCCATGAACTGCGAAAGCTGCGACCGGCCAAAGAAATCGCGGATAACTGCACTGAGCGCCTTCGGATTAATCAGCTTTTGCGGCGTCATCCCATCCACATTGATGTCGAACAGCGTCATACGCTCTTTGACCAGACGTTCGGTCCGAGCAAGACCAATACGGCACTGATTCGCCAGCAATTCGCCAACCGTGCGCACCCGACGACTGCCCAAATGATCGATATCGTCGAGCGTACCCTCACCCCGGCGCAAATTGATCAAATACTTGATCGCCGCGATAAAATCTTTGTCGGTCAAGATCCGCTCAGTGGGATCGACGTTGATCCCGAGTTTCTGGTTGATTTTGTACCGCCCGACGCGTCCAAGATCATATTTTTTAGGATCAAAGAAGAGTCGCTTAAGCAAGGCGCGGGCATTCGCTACCGTCGGTGGATCACCCGGTCGAAGACGCCGGTAAATATCCTTGAGCGCTTCCTCCTGGTCATGGGCCGGATCTTTCCTAAGCGCCTTCACGACCGTGTCATCGTGCGAAATGTCGATCACTTTCACCTCGTGAATCTTGAGCGCCATGATCTGGCGGACGGTCGCCAGAGTCAGCGGCTCGAACGCGCGCGCTACCGTCACCTCGCCGTCACGAATCTCGGCAGTGAGCACTTTGGTGGCCAGCTTTTCTTCGTCGAGTCTCTCGCTCAGCTTCAGATTTTCGATATTGTAAAAGAGTTTGATAACTTCTTCGTCGGATCCGTAGCCAAGCGCGCGGAGGAACGTAGTGGCGAGAAACTTGCGGCGACGCTTGCGTCGATCGAGATAAATGTAAAGAAGATCAGCCGTATCAAATTGCACCTCAATCCACGAACCCCGATCCGGAATGATGCGAAAGCTGTAGAGCACTTTTCCGTTCATGTGAACGGTCGATTCAAAAGCGATGCCGGGGGAGCGGTGCAGCTGGCTCACCACCACACGCTCAGCGCCATTAATGACGAACGTGCCTTGCGGCGTCATGAGCGGGATTTCGCCCATGTAAACCTTCTCTTGCTTGGTGCCTTTTTCCTCCCGCAACTGGAACGTGACGTGCAATGGCGCGCTGTATGTTTGTCCTTCGCGCTGCGCCTCGAGCGCCGTCAATTTCGGCTCGCCAATTTCATAGTGACTGAAATCAAGCACCGCCTTTTCATCGTAGCTCTCGATCGGGAAGACCTCCTTGAAAACAGCCTGGAGACCCTGATTTTTCCGCTTTGAAAACCAAACGTCCTTCTGGAGAAAATCGACATACGAATTGAGCTGAACCTCAATCAGATTCGGCGGTTCGATGCCTTCTTTGATGCTTCCGAAGTAAATGCGTTCCGACATAATCACTAGACCAAGAGTTAGCCCTCGCAGCGGCCACACCAAATCGCGGCCGACGCGGGCAAGATTTTACGGGATCAGCGACGAGCGAGGGGTATAAAAATCGCGCCAAAACAGCGACCTGTCAAATTCCCCACCGTTTTGCTGCCAGTTCTGTGTTCCGCCCTCGACTGCCGAGTTAAAAATATACTCTACCTAGCTTTAACCAAATCTGACCGTACTCCAAATCCGCCGCTGCGCAAGTACTTCCTTCCGGGGCGCGCGGCCACTTAAAATCGAATTACTTATTTGATTTCGACTTTTGCGCCCGCAGCCTCGATTTTTTTCTTGATCTCGTCCGCCTCCTGCTTGGTCACGCCTTCCTTGATTGTTTTGGGCGCTCCTTCGACCAGCGCCTTTGCTTCCGCCAGGCCAAGTCCCGGGACTGCGCCGCGGACCTCCTTGATCACAGCAATTTTGTTTGCCCCCATTTCTTTGAGGATCACGTCAAACGAAGTTTTTTCCTCAGCCGCTGGAGCTGCGGTTCCACCAGGGGCGCCCGCTGCAGCGGGACCCGCCGCGACTGCTACCGGCGCGGCGGCGCTCACACCCCATTTTTCCTCAAGTTGCTTGACCAATCCAGCAATCTCCAGCACCGACAAGTTACTGAGTTGCTCCACCAATTTTTCTGTATCTGCCATTTTTTTTTCTCCGATTGCCGCCTCCGAAAGCCTTCGGAGAATTAAAGCCGATAGCCATCGGCCCGGACAGTTTGTATTTTATTACTATGTTTTTTGTAGCCATTCGGCAGGCGATGCGCCTGCCCCTACAAAATCTATGTCGCTGGCGCACCCTCCTTTTCTGCCTTTGCCTTCAGCAATCGCGCGAATGCTGCGCCTGGTTCATTCAGCAGCCGAACCAGACGGGTTGCCGGCGACAAAAGCAGTCCCAGCAATTGCGCCTGCAACGTTTCGCGCGGGGGCAATTCTGCCAATGTGTCCAAATCCGCGGCGGAAAGAACGGCGCGGTCGACAAAGCCAACCTTGAGGGCCGCGATCTTAAATTCGGTCGCAAACGTCTTAAAAATTTTGGCGACTGGCGCTACATCTTTTTCCCCGGTGACAACTGCCGTTTGTCCCTCGGCACCAGCCGGTTCCGCAATTCGCTGAAATCAGCGACCTTCATGCGCTGATAATCGGTCACGAGCACGAACGGCGAGCGTTTCAATTTCTCCGACAGATCTAAGACGATGCTGGCTTTTTCTGCTCTCATTTACTGTGAAATTGAACGTTGGGCCTCCGACGGCCGTCGAGGTTTTTTTTGATCATTTCTTACACACTCAAATACGGCGCTGGATCGACGCGGACTCCTGGAGACATCGTCGCACTAATTGTCACGCCTTCAAGGTAACGCCCTTTCGCCGTCGCAGGCCGCGCCCGCACAACCGCTTCGATCACTGCATTTCCATTCTCCACCAGCGCTTGTTCTTCAAAGGAAAATTTTCCAACCGGCACCGCGACATTGCCGTTCTTGTCGAGCTTGAATTCCACGCGACCTGCCTTCACCTCCTGCACCGCTTTTGCAGTATCGTCAGTTACGGTCCCAGTTCTGGGATTAGGCATGAGTCCGCGCGGTCCAAGCACCTTCCCGAGCTTTCGCACCTCCGCCATTGCTGCCGGCGTGGCGATCGCAATATCAAAATCTTGAAAACCTTCTTGGCATTTCTGAATCAGGTCTTTCATCCCGACAAATTCTGCGCCGGCCTCCCTGGCCGCTTTGGCTGCCTCACCCTCCGCGAAAACGAGTACGCGCACCTTTTTCCCGCTGCCGTGCGGAAGCGGGCAGGTCCCCCGCACCATTTGATCTGATTGCTTGGGATCAACACCAAGCCGGAACGAAACCGTCACGGTCTGATCGAACTTCGTCGGCGGAAACTTCTTCAACGTCATAACCGCATCGGTGAGATTGTAAGCCGTAGTGGGATCCACTTGCTGCGCGGCAGCGCGATAACGTTTGCTTCGATTCTTTTGCATGTTCTGTGCAGTTCGACCGCTCCGCTCGTCTAATAGAGGCGACAAGGCTCCTGCGTAATGGTTAGGCTGCTCAACCCAACTGCAGGACGGGGAACCTAGCGGCTATCTTTACCTTGTCAAAATCAACTTCGATTCATAGACCGCAGTCGCGCATCTTAATCGACCGGAAACGCGATATGCGGGTTTTCCGTCGATTCGGCAGCCGCTTGCACGATCGGTGGTCCACTCCTGACGATTTTGCCCTCTTTCATCACGAACGAGACGCGCTCGGTCGCGGTGATGTCGGAAGTCGGATCGCTCGGCATTGCGATGACATCGGCCAGTTTCCCTTTTTCCAGCGTGCCCACTTCCTGCGCAATACCGAGAAGCTCGGCATCACTTACCGTGGCAGATTTCAACGCATCGATCGGCGCCATCCCGAGATCGACCATTAACTTAAACTCTTTCGCGTTTTGGCCGTGCGGAAAAACAGCCGCGTCAGTCCCAAATGAAATTTTCACCCCCATCTTTACCGCGCTGCGAAACATGTCCGATCGGGCGGCACCGGCCGCTTTGGCTTTGGCTTGCAACGCTGGCGGATAGTTGTCGAGCTTGCTCCTAATCCATTCGGTCGCCATAAGTGTCGGCGTGAGGAACGTGCCTTTGTTTTTCATCCGAGTGAGCGTTTCCGGTTTCATAAAGGAACCGTGCTCGATCGAATCAACACCGGCCTCGATCGCTTCGCGGGCGGCTTGATCACCGTGACAATGCACAGCCACTTTTTTGCGCAACCGATGCGACTCGTCTACTAGAGCCGCCATTTCGGACGGAGTTAGCTGAGGAGTATCTACTTCATCGGCCAACGAGAGAACGCCGCCAGAGACGGCAGCCTTGATCACATCCGCGCCGTTCTTTACTTCAAAGCGCACAGCCTTTCGGATTTCCTCAGGTCCATCCGCGATTCCATCAGTGTAATCGGGCTCGCGTCCAAAAAGAAAATCGCGAAATCCACTGGTCGGATCGAAGTGTCCGCCGGTTGCGCCGATTCCTTTAGTCGCCACGAGCATGCGCGGACCGACGATTAGCCCTTTGTTAATCGAATTGCGCAGCGCTACATCGACAAATTCGCGGCTGCCGACAAACCGACTGCCCAAGTCCCGCACGGTGGTAAAACCGGCTTCGATCGTCGCGCGAGCGAAGGTTGTCGCGCGGATTGCTTGCTCGGAGACATCGAGATCTAGCTCGTGCAGCCGGCGCAGATTGTAATCGCCGGAGTAATCCAGCGTGAGATGGGTGTGCGCGTCGATAAAGCCCGGGGAAAGCGTTGCATCGCCAAGATCGATCACCTTCGCGCCGCCTGGGATCGTCAGATTGCTGCCAACATCGACAATCTTATCGCCTTGGACGATGATAACGCCGTGTTGCACGAGCGTTTTCGATTTCCCATCGAACATGCGCTCGGCTTTGAGCGCGATCATCTGATCGGCTGCGTAAGCCGTAACTCCAAGACACAAGAAAATTACAACAACGCGAGACGTAATTCTCATCGTGCCGGTTTAGACGCAATTCGCCAGGCTGGCAAGGAAGGAATGCCCGAATGTGAGTGAACCTGTTCCTAAAGCGACGTCGAAACCCACCCGCTATGGGTTTCGCACCTTAGCCGTACTTTCCGCAAGCCCTTGTTGCGCCGAGGCGAGACCGGGATCGAGCGCGAGCGCCTGCCTAAACGCAGCAATGGCGCGCGCGTGCTGGTTGAATACCGCGAGATAGCGCCCCCGATTGATAAGCATGCTCGTATAGACCGGTAATACCTTGAGGTTTACTACGTCGTCTTCCTCGAATCGCAGGGTCCCGTCAACCAGACCACGGGTCTGGAGGCGCAGGTCGCGCGGATCGCGAAAACTTTGCTCGACCGCAAGGTTGAAGACGAGTCCTTGCGGAACAAGTTGATAGTTTTGAGTGAGCCACCTTGTCAGCTCACCGTTAGTCGTGTCGGCGAATAACAAGTCTCTCGTAATGTAAACTGGCGCGACTTTGCTCTCGTTGGTCACAATTGACTGGATCATCTCCAAAAATGCCGCAGTGATCCTTTGAGTGAGCGCCTGGTTCGTGGCAAATGCGCCAGGGTCGCGCTCCCATTCTTTGAGATTCTCAACAAAAATGGCGATCTTCTCGCGCGACCGCTGGACCAAACCAGGGTAAGCGTGTCTCAGATAATCGAAATACCACGAACGACGCAGGAGGTTAATGTCCACAACTTTTACGTCGGGCCGGCGATGTTCCACCTCCTGTGCATAGAACATCGGAGACTCGACCTGCCAGTCGAGCGTAAGTAAGAGGCCGTTGGACTCGATCGCGCTGAGGAGATTTTCTACATAATCGTGCGCGATAAAGTAATGTCTGCGATTATTGAAAGGCCAGTTCGCCGTTAAAGGGATCGCGGAAGTAAGCAAAACAGCAATCGCAGCGACCGCGTATGTTCTCCCAACCGGCATGGGACTGGAGACGACACGCTGGATCAACCAACGAATGCCGTACCCGGCGGGAATCGCGATCGAAATAAACACCGGCAGATAGTACGCATCCTTGTCCTCCGCAATTTCGTAGCTGAGGTCGTAAGCCAAATTGGCAATGACGATAAACAGGAGAAACCAGAAGGTTGTGCGGTCTTTTTTGAAAGCGTTGACGAGGCCGACGAAGGCCAGGGCTAGCGGCAAGGGCAGCCAGGACAGGCCGAATTCACGGAGGGCCATTCTGCAAAATTCAACAAACTGCTCCCCCATTATCTTCGGCGTAAAGGAGAGGAACACCCGATACTGCCGGCCAGTGATGTGCCACCATATCTCTTGCAGCGAACGCGGATTGCCCCAGTTGATGACAGGCGCGCGCAACGCCGCAAGCGGCAGGTAGGTATAAACAGCGACTAGAGCGCCAACCGAAATCAATGCAGCGAATACCAATCGCCGACTCGTGAAGAACCTCAGACCTTCAGTCCTGTAGACAACGACGCTCAGCGCCGGAAGTACCAGTGCCACAGTAACGTGATGAACTCCGAGCGCGAGCGCAAAGACAAGGGCAGCGGCATAAAGAAAAGTGTCGTGACCGGTGATTGCCGACGTGGCGTGACCGGCATCCATCGCCGCACCGATATCTCTCCGGTCTGCAATGATGCGCCGCCGCCACCGAAGCATCAGAAAGAAGATAGCGAGGATGAGCAGCGTGTTGAGAGCATAAACTTCGGTGATCGTCGCATAAAACCAGAGCGTGCGGGAGAACGCCATGAGCAAGCCCGCGCCCAGCGCAGGCGCAAACACCAAAAGGTGGCCGATCCCGGAATCCTGAGCCTTTTTACTCTGCTGCGCGCTCTTCTTTCTTCGCTTCGACGCGGCGAGATATGAAGCAGTAATCATTAACTCTGCCACAACAAGAGTGAGCATCGCGGAAGCGAGCGCGGCAAAAAGCGCGGAAGAACAATTGACGCGCATCGCAACGTTTCCTAAGGGCACGAGCGATGCGAGATGGGCAAGAAGAACCCAAAGAGGAAACCCGGGTGGGTGCGCCACTCCCAAGCCGTGAGCGACCACAATTAGCTCCCCGCTATCGACCAAAGTAACCGTCGGAGCGAGCGTCCAGCTATAAAGCAGAAGCGCCGCAAGAAACACCATACTGGCGCAGAGGAACTCTGCACGGGACGAAGGAATTGTTCCAGCATTCATCTCCCGGTCCAATTTTGACTCGGGCACGGATCCCGTCGCCGTCTCCCAAGTCTGTTCCTTATGAGATTGTTTGTTCTTCGAAAGCCCGCGGGGCATGGCCTATCGTCCCGGCAAACTCGCTTTCCTGCAAACCATGGATCAAGGAACCTTGGACGCTGCCCGCAATTCAACTTTCTTGTCTACCCCGATCCTCTTCGCTTGAATCGAGCGAAATGAAACGCCGAAATTTTTGGCGAGCCCCGATTATTTCGGGATTGTCAATCTTAGTTGCGGCGCTCTCCGTGGGCTTCGCTGCAAATATCGTTGCGCAAATTCCAACTCCTTCGCCATCACCATCACAACCGCCTCCGGACTACGACCTCCGCTGGGGCGTAAAGATTCCGATGCGCGACAAGGTCGAGCTGAACGCGACGCTCTATTTGCCAAAGACGCCGGATGGATTGCTGTCGAAGACGCCAGTGATCTTCACGCTCACACCTTATATTTCCGACACGTATCACGCCCGGGCCGCGTACTTTGCATCACACGGCTACACATTTGCGCTTGTCGATGTTCGCGGGCGCGGAAACTCAGCGGGCGAATTTGAACCGTTCGCCAATGAAGGGCGCGACGGTCACGACGTCGTGGAATGGCTGGCCCAACAACCGTTCTGCGACGGTAAAGTGGCAATGTGGGGCGGTTCGTACGCAGGCTTCGATCAATGGGCGACCGCGAAAGAGTTACCGCCGCATCTTGCCACAATCGTGCCCGCCGCTGCCGCTCATCCGCCACTCGATTACCCCTCCTACAACAACGTCGGCGAAACTTACGACATGCAATGGTTTACTCTCACCAGCGGCCGCGCCGGACAGCAAAATCTTTTTGCCGATCAAAAATTTTGGCGCACCCAATTTCTCGACGCCTACAAAAAACACATCGCGTTCAAAACCCTCGATTCGTTTGTCGCAAATCCATCAGTTAACTTTCAACGTATTCTCAAACATCCGACGGCCGACACGTACTACGACGCGATGGTGCCAACTCGCGAGCAATTTCAAAAAATCAGACTACCGATTTTGACGATTACAGGCCAGTACGACGGCGACGAGCTCGGGGCACTCACATTTTATCGCGATCATCTGGCGAACGCTTCGTCTGAAGCGCGTGCAAAACATTTTCTCATAATCGGGCCATGGGACCACGCCGGGACGCGCACGCCCACCGATGAAGCGGGGGGCGTCAAATTTGGCGGCGCGGGAATTGTCGATCTTAACGAGCTGCATCGGCAGTGGTACGACTGGACGATGAAGAACGGCACCAGGCCGGAGTTCCTCAAAAACCAAGTCGCTTATTACTTGCTCGCACTCGGAAATACAGGCGCGAACGGCGAATGGAAATACGCTGACAGCCTCGAAACGTTAACGGCAAATCCGCGAGCTTTTTATCTCGATTCAAAAAATGGCGACGCCAACGGGGTCTTTCGTTCGGGAATGCTAAGGGAAAAACCGCCTAGCCAAGGCGCGGACCAATTCACGTACGATCCACTCGACACGCACCGGGGCGAGAATGTGGAAGGAACCGACCCGAAAGAAAAGACCGCAGGCATCGATCAAACTTATGCTCTGAGCATCGGCAGCGACGGCTTGGTTTATCACTGCAATCCGCTGCCTCGTGAAACGCCGCTGGTGGGTTGTCCGCAGCTGACGCTTTGGGTTTCCATCGATACGCCCGATACCGATCTGAAAGCCGATCTGTACGAAATTCAACCCGATGGAACGAGCACCGCGCTCTGGAGTGATCTACGCCGTTTGCGTTATCGCGACTCGTTGCGTCAGGAGAGGCTGGTCAAGCTGGGCGAGATCGTCAAATGCGAGTTCGCACCCGGGCTGTTCGTGGCGCGTCGTCTCATGAAGGGAAGCCGGTTGCGGCTTGTCGTCTCTTCACCCAATTCGATTTTGTGGCAGAAGAATTACAATTCGGGCGGTGTGGTCGCCAATGAAACGGCGAAAGATGCGCGCGTCGCGCACGTCCAGGTTTATCACGACGTGCAGCATGCGAGCGCGATTCAGATTCCATTACGATAACAAGTGAACGCGAGATTGAAATCGACGGACTTTGCAGCAGGTGGTGGGTTGGGCGCTCCGTCGCGGGATGTTAAATCAGACCGGCGAAGCCACAGTAATTTTGGCATCGAGCAGGGGACTGCTCGAGCCACGCGTTACCCCCGAACCCTCGCACTCATAATCATTCTATCCGCGGCGTTGGGCAGCGCGTCCTCGCAAACAGAATCTCTCGATAAATTGGCCGATGACTTTTGGACTTGGCGCGCGAAACATGCGCCGTTCACGGGCGACGACGTGAATCGACTTGAGCGGCCGGGCGGGACGCGAGACTGCTCGCGCAGTGAGATCGACAATCAGCGAAAACACCTCGCTGAGTTCGAGAAGCGATGGAAGAAGATCGACCCCACCGGGTGGCCAATTCCGAAGCATGTCGATTATCGGCTGATCGGGTCGGCTTTGTCGCGGGTGCGATGGGAATTGGACATTAATCCGCGCTGGAAACGTGATCCAAATTTTTACATTGAGCAGACGCTCACGCCGGTCGTCGAAGCGCTGACAGTTCCGGGGCCTTATGACGCGACGCAATCTCGCGAGATTCTCACGCGCATCGAAAACATTCCGGCGATCTTGCAACAGGTCGAAGAGAATCTGGATAAGCCGCCAGCGGCATTCGCGATGGTTGCGATTCAGAACCTCGAGGGAATTCGCGAACGGATGCGCAGGATGGCGAGCTCACTCGTAGGATCGACAACGCTCAAACCGCAGCAATTGAATCCTGCTCTTGAGCGCGCGGCGGATGCGCTGGAGAAATTTCAGCAGCGGCTTAGAGAGAAACTGCCGACGCTGCCGCGGCAGACTGCGCTTGGTCGCGACGCGTACGTTTGGTTTTTGCGGAACGTGGCGCTGATGCCGTTTACGCCGGAGGAACTGCTGGCTATGGGACGACACGAATGGAATCGAGCGGTGGCGTTTGAGACTTTCGAGAAGAACCGCAACAAAGATGTGCCACCGCTCAAGATCGCAGACAACATCGACAACTGGATTTACGATGCAGCCGAAAAGGAATTGTCTATTCGTAAATTTCTCCAAGAGCGTGGGATTTTAACTGTGCCAGATTGGATCCAGCATTACACGCTTCGACCGACTCCCGAATATTTGCGCGCTCTCGGCTTTACTGAGAACGATGACTTCACGTCGCCGTCGCGGTTGAAAGAGAATTGCATCCGTTACGTGCCTGAGCCGTCAGAAAAACTCGGTTACTTCTGGCGCGCGACGGCAATGGATCCGCGGCCGATCACCGTTCATGAAGGAATTCCGGGTCATTATTTTCAGCTTTGTCTTTCTTGGGGACATGAGGATCCCATCCGGCGGCATTACTACGACTCCGGCGCGAATGAGGGGATCGGGTTTTATGCGGAGGAGATGATGTTGCAGGCCGGGCTGTTCGATGACAGCCCACACACACGCGAGATCATCTACAATTTCATGCGATTGCGCGCGCTGCGTGTAGAGGTGGACGTGAAACTTGCGCTCGGCGAGTTCACGCTCGACCAAGCTGCGAAATACCTTCAGGAAAAGGTCCCGATGGACGAACAAACCGCACGCCAAGAAGCGATCGCTTTCTCCACGGGCCCTGGTCAAGCCATCACGTATCAGATCGGTAAATTGCAGATCACGAAATTTCTGGCCGAAGCGCGCATGCAGCAGGGAGAAAAATTCAATCTCCGCGCGTTCCACGATTTCGTCTGGAAAAACGGTAACGTCCCAATCGCGTTGCAACGCTGGGAATACTTAGGCGCGGCCGACGAATCTTCCCAATAGAAGAATTCGAGTCGAGCTGTTGCCTTCCAGACCATCGCTGTTAAGAGCATACTTCGAACGAGTATGAAAATCGTTCGTCTTGGTTTCGCAAATTTTCGAAGCATTGGAAGTGAACCGGTCATTCTGGATCTACAGAAACGAATTAATCTTCTGATTGGTGCGAATAACTCCGGCAAATCAAATGTGCTGGAGATTCTGCGAAGGCTAAAAAACGAGCGGCTCGATCAAATCAAATTAAGCGAAGTCGATTTTCACAAGAGAGATGGAAGTCGGTTACTCGAGTTAGTCGTTGATGTCGAAGGCTCCGAACCAGCTGACGTGCCGGAAGGCGTTCGCAGATTCCATGCTGCTGTTTCCGGAGGCGTTTCGCGTTGGATAACCACTCCGTTTGACGGCCTGGATTTCCGCCTCTTCGAGCCGTTCATGCAAAGATGGCTGCAGCGCAGGTGGGCGTATGGCACCCCGACCGAGGCTGATTTGAAACAGAAGATGCAGGAAGCAGCTGGCGTTGCCTACCAAGCGCTTCACAATGTAGTACCCGAGTTCCAAGTCATACCGCAATTCCGGCAAATCACATCTGGAACGTATGCGATAGACGGAACCGGAATTGTTCAACTGATAGCAGATTGTAACGCTCCAGAGATCGGAAAAGATTCCGATCGCGTGCGATTTCAAAAGGTGCAGGAATTTTTGCGTGAGCTGCTTGGCGAAAAGCTGATCGAATAAGATGTATCTCGAACTAATCCGGAACTCATCGTCGAGCGTGGAAGTCTCCGATTGCCGTTGAAAAATTACGGCACTGGCGTTCACGAGTTAATCATTCTCGCGGTCGCTGTGTTAGCGAGGGAAGACTCGCTAATCGGAATAGAAGAACCGGAGATTCATCTTCATCCATTACGGCAGAAGGCGTTACTGCGTTTCTTAATCGAAAAAACAACGAACAACTATGTCATTACAACGCATTCGAACGCATTTTTGAGTCGGCCGAAAGACTCTGCGATTACGCATCTGTGGCTAGAGAATGGGGAAACGAAAAATCGAATCGTGGAGACGCACGCATGTCTTGGAAGTTCTAAATGATCTTGGGATTCGCGCCGCGGATGTACTTCAAGCGAACTTTGTTGTCTGGATCGAGGGTCCGAGTGATCGGATCTACTTGAATCGATGGATCGGCTTGATGGCTCCTGAACTCGTTGAGGGGATTGATTACTCGATTATGTTTTACGGCGGCCGATTGCTGTCTCATTTGAGTCTGTTACGCGACGAACTGGGACTTTCTGCGGAGGAGCTGATTAAGCTCCTGCGCATTAATCAAAACTCTGCCATCGTAATCGACAGCGATCGTACGAGAAGCGACGCAGAAATTAATGAGACAAAGACTCGGATCGTGAAGGAGTGCAAAGAGGCCGGAGTTCTTTGCTGGGTTACCGCTGGCCGAGAAATGGAAAATTACCTTACGCCTGCTTGTGTTGCAGCCGTTTATGATGAAATGACATGTAGCCAGCGCGATTTCACACTGGGCACATATCAAAAAATCGGCCGCGTCTTAGAAAGCGCCTATAGAGCACAATGGAAAGCGGCTTTCAATTACGATAGCGACAAGCCGGCATTAGCACGACGTATTGTTGCAAACATAAGTGAAATGCCGGACCGGCTCGACCTACGGATAAGAATGCGCGAACTTGTTCAACGAATTCGTGCGGCAAATTAATCGGCGATTTCGAGGCCCATTTGACGGGCGGTACCGGCGATGATGCGGAAGGCGGCTTCGTCGTTGCGCGCGTTCAGGTCTTTGCGCTTGGTGTTCACGATGTCCATGACCTGTTTCCGCGTCACTTTGCCGACCTTGGTTTTGTTCGGCTCTTTTGATCCGGCGGCGATGTTGGCCGCTTTCTTCAAGAGTACCGCCGCAGGCGGACTCTTGGTGATGAACGTGAACGATTTGTCTTTGAATACGGTGATGACGACCGGCAAAATGTCGCCCGCTTGTTTCTGAGTCGCGGCGTTAAATTCTTTGCAGAACGCCATGATGTTGACGCCGCGCGGACCGAGCGCAGTGCCGACGGGAGGCGCCGGGTTGGCCTGGCCAGCAGGGATCTGCAATTTGACGTGAGCAACGATTTCTTTAGCCACACTTCCAAAAAATCAAGGATTCGGCAAACAGGTTACCTGTTCACTAACTCCGTTCCCTCTGCCAAAGTTCGTCTTCGGCAGAATCCGCTGATCGTAATCCACCAACTCGCGAAGTCAACTCGCTGGAAGAACATGCGGTAGTGGCGCAGGTGCAAGCTCTGCCACTACCGATGGATGTCACGCCGGCGCAGCGCGTTTTTATGGCTCCCTGATAATTCGGACAAGTTCCGACCTCGCGCCGGTGTTTACGTCAACCGTCAAGATGTTTCCCACCCCCGGCGCGTAGAACTTGTCCTCGAGAAGATCGGGCTCCAACGGGGTGGTTTCTTCCGATTTCAGGCAGTGATTGAACGAGCCCGCGCGCACGGTGACGACTTCGGTGAGGCTGAGCGTTCCCGCAAAATCCTCGGCATTGTTGAGAGAGAATTCCTGCCGGTAGAAATCGCCCACCGTAGGATGCGCTTTCATGATGATCCCAGGTTTGTCGCCGTTGACGCCAGCCATGAACGTGCCGTCAATGGTGGTGATCAAGCCATCCTCCAATTCATGAGTATTTTCACCAAAGTACAAGACGTTCCCTTCCCTGTCTTGAGCGAACCAGTCGAGGGTATCCTCCGTTAGCACGCCGTCCGTAAAGACACTGTCGTGAACTTCGACACAGGTCACGCCGAGGATCACCCTGGTGTTGTGGGTCACGGCGAACTCGTCACGCTCAAAGCCCTGGGGCATCTGACCCTCGTAGATAAAAGTCGTCCCGGGCCGCAACGGGAAGTACGGATTGTCGATCCTGGCGACGAAGTTTGCCGGATCGATCACCGGATCGTACGGCGCCTCGCCTAACTTAGCGCAGGCGGTTTGCCGAACGACAAACTCCGCCTGGCAAGTCTGCTGTGCGTCCTTCAGGTCCGCCAGCGCCTGATCTTGACAGGCCTTTCGCGCCGACGGGTCCGAGACGTTGGCACATTTACCCAAGGCGTTCGCGTAGTCGCTCTGCGCTCCCTCCAAACAGGAACGCCGGGCTTCTTCCGAAGTCAGGGCACAAGCACCGAACCCCTGGGCAATCACCGCACTCCCGCTGAGGTTGAGTAATAAAAGGACACCCGCTGCTAAGACAGTCGCCAGGTACCGTCTTCGATTTCGCTTCCAGTTGCGGTTAATTCGAAAGGTTTGTTTTTGGACTAATTTTGACTTAATGAGCGGTTTTCCTCTCTGGTTTTCTAGTTTACTTGCCAGGTATCTCAATTATCCGGAAAATTTCCTCCGTCAAAATCCGGGCCGCGCTGGCTAAGTCAAACAATTACGACGTAATCGTATTCGAGCCGCTTTTGGCGAAAGGACGCCGCCCGTTCCTCGAACGCAAATTGCGGCTTGCGGCCTGGCGCTGGCTCGAGCCTAAGCCCAAGCACTCAGTGTAACCTTGCGTGCCAACTGGCTGATAGCTGGGAAGTCACTTTCGAGTTATCTGGCGCTCTGCCTTGCACTATTGGAGAAGAGAATCAGTCGTCTTCGATTCCGCCTAACCTCAACCCCGCTCCACTTGCCAATACTCCAACTCGACCGGCGTGGCGCGGCCGAAGATTGTGACCGAAACACGCAGCTTACCGCGATCAGGATCGATTTCTTCGACGATTCCGGTCTGATTTTGGAATGGGCCGTCAGCGACTTTCACCGATTCACCCACTTCGAAGCTGACTTTCGGTTTCACCTTTTCTTCGCGCTCTTTCATTTGCGCAAGCATGCTGTCCACTTCCGATTGCCGCATCGGAATCGGTTTGTCCTTGGTTCCAGCAAAACCGATCACGCCGGGTGTCTCACGGATGAAGTACCAGGTGCGTCCCACGAGTTGATTGTTTTCGTCGAGTAAATGCATGTTGACGATCAAGTAACCCGGAAAAAATTTCCGCGTCGTCTCGCTTTTCTTGCCTTTTTTGATTTCCGAGACACGCTCGGTTGGGACGAGGACCTCGTAAATCAAGTCGACCATTTCCTCGGTCTTGACGCGTTTCAAGATGTTCTCGCGCACCTTGTTCTCTTGTCCGGACAGAACGTGCACGACGTACCATTGATCTTTGCCTGTAAGTGTCTGTGTCATAATCAGTGCAATCGGGTGAAAAAATGGACGAAGTTCACGAGGACGAAATCGAAGAGCGCGACGTAACCGCCGAGCAATAACATTGCGATGACAACCACGAGCGTCGAGTCCGTGAGCTCCTTATAGCGGCGGAATCCCTTTTCTTTCGGGTCCCAAGGCCAGGAAGCTTTTTGCAGCTCGACCTTCACTTCGCTGAGGAAGTTTTTTACTCTGGTGATCATTTCGAAAAGTTAAAGTGTTAAACGCGTTACAACGTTACAAAGGGAGAGAACCTTCATGCCTTTTTAACAATGTAACCGTGTAACTTTTTTAGCCCGCATCAGCGGTCAAGCACGCCAGGAGGGACTCGAACCCCCAACCGACGGTTTTGGAGACCGCTACTCTACCAATTGAGCTACTGGCGTAATGCGATACGTCCCTAATTTAATCCAGAATTTCGCTGGCGCGACCCGCACCGACAGTTTTTCCTCCTTCGCGGATGGCAAAGCGAATCGTTTTTTCCATCGCGATCGGCGTGATCAGCTCGACTTCAATCGAGATGTTGTCGCCGGGCATCACCATTTCCACGCCTTCGGGCAGTTTGACCGTGCCAGTAACGTCCGTCGTGCGGAAATAAAACTGTGGCCGATAATTCGAGAAGAACGGCGTGTGACGTCCGCCTTCCTCCTTGCTCAACACGTAGACTTCCGCCTTAAATTTCTTGTGCGGCGTAATCGATCCCGGCTTGGCGATGACCTGGCCACGTTCGACATCCTCCTTCTTCAATCCACGCAGCAAAACGCCCACGTTATCGCCCGCACGCGCCTCATCGAGAAGTTTGCGGAACATTTCGATATCGGTGGCAACTGTCTTGGCCGTGGGACGAATTCCGACCAGCTCGACGTCCTCCATTTTCTTGAGAACACCGCGCTCAACACGGCCCGTCGCAACAGTGCCGCGGCCTTCAATGTTAAACACGTCTTCGATCGGCATTAGGAATGGCTGATCAACCGGCCGCTCGGGAACCGGAATATAATCGTCGATGGCCTCCACGAGGGCGAGCACCTGCTTTTGCGCTTCCGCATCGCCATTGAGCGCCTTTAGGGCACTGCCCTTAACAATCGGGATTTTATCTCCGGGAAATTCATACTGCGTGAGGAGATCGCGCACTTCCATCTCAACAAGGTCGAGAAGCTCCGGGTCGTCGACCATGTCGACTTTGTTCAGGAAAACGACAATCGAGGGCACACCCACTTGTCGCGCGAGTAGGATGTGTTCGCGGGTCTGCGGCATCGGCCCATCCGCTGCGGAGACAACCAGGATCGCGCCATCCATCTGCGCCGCGCCGGTGATCATGTTTTTCACATAGTCGGCGTGGCCGGGGCAGTCCACGTGGGCGTAGTGGCGTTTGTCGCTCGAGTACTCCACGTGCGCAGTGTTGATCGTGATCCCGCGCTCTTTTTCCTCTGGTGCGTTGTCGATTGATTCGTAGGCGCGCACTTCTGCCATCCCCTTCTTCGCCAGCACCATCGTAATCGCCGCCGTCAGGGTGGTTTTGCCATGGTCCACGTGACCGATCGTGCCGACGTTCACGTGCGGCTTATCGCGTTTAAATGCTTCCTTAGCCATTTCAATTCTCCTGTTTAATTAAACTGTCTGCTTTTCTCTCAATTATCCGCTACCGGTCCCGGGCCCGTTCTGGAGCCCATGACCGGGATTGAACCGGTGACCTCGTCCTTACCAAGGACGTGCTCTACCAACTGAGCTACATGGGCGGTTCTTCGTTATCTCACTCCACGTCGCGTTGTCCGCGGCGTAGCCAAGCGACGACCCGGTTTCACCTTTCGCCAGAGAGTTAAAAGTCCCACAGCCGCGTCAAATTTGCAATTTGAACGACCATGGGACCTTCTCGTTCCAGCAAAAAGCGTCCGCAAGCTAACCGCGCGGGTTTGTGTGTCAAAGAAATTTCTTGTGTAATCGCGTTGCTCTGTCGAGGGACTTGTTCGGGTTGAAAACACGGCAACGGAGCGTCGTGGCTATATCACCGAATTCTTCCGCTTGTGGGCTCCTCCTTGCCCCGCGTCACCAGGCGCACGATCACCGCGATGACAATCAACACCGCAATCGCGATCCCAACATTGAGCGGCGTAAGCAGTCCGGGTTTTTCCGGAGTTGGCGTGGGCGTCGCTGTAGGAGGCGGCGCATTCTTCGCCGCCAGCATTCCCTGCACGTATTGCAGGCGCTGCACAGTGTCATAGTCGTCCGGTTTCAGCTTTAGCGCCGCCTGGTAATCGGCGATGGCCTTCTCATATTGCTGCAGGGAAGTGTACGTCGCGCCTCGTTTTACCAGGTGCTCGGCATCGGCCGGATTTTTGTCGATCAACACCGTGTAATCCGCGACGGCCGCTTCGTAGTTTTTTAGATTTCGGTTCGCCCAAGCGCGGCGATCGTAGTTTTGAGGATCATCCGGTTGCTTCTCAATCGCGGTTGTGAAATCCGCGGCCGCCTTGTCCCACTGGTTAAGTCCAATCTCGGCAAAACCGCGAAATTTATAGGCGTAGCCATCGTCAGGCTTGAGTTCAATCGCCTTCTCGAGATCCGGCAACGCTGCATCGAACTGGCTTTGCATTATCTGCGTATTGCCGCGCTCGCGATACGCGACTTCATCCTTGGGCGCGACCTCAATCGCCTTTGAGAAATCAGCGACCGCATCCGGCAGGCGGCCACTGGCACGATAGGCCGTGCCGCGATTGGTGTAACCACGCGGATCTTTCGGATTCTCTTTGATCGCCTTCGTAAATTCGGCAATGGCGGCGTCGTACTGCTTCTGCTGGGCCAACTCGATTCCACGTTGCATGGCGCCCGCTGCGCCGGCTGGTGGTTTTGAGAATCCGATTCCCAAGGTCACAAACCAAAAAAGTGACGCTGTTGCAATGGTGATTGTTTGCTTGTTCAAGATATTCATTTCTCCTCCGAGCTTACTTTTTGAGGGATTTATCGTCTGTAAGCGAGCAAATTAACGCACGAAAGGAAGCAAAGCGATGAAGCGACCGGATTCCGCACGAGAGATAATCGATCTACCGGGTCGTACAAACCTCTCGGAAGGCTATGCCGCGGTCTTCGCCACGATCGTTATCTGGTCGACGCCGTCGCTTTTTCAGTACTACCTGAACAGTTATTACGATCCGTGGACACAGAATTTCTATCGATATCTTGTTGCTTGTCTCGCCATTGCGCCGCTGCTGATCTACCGGAGCCAACGCAGTGCCCCGTGGCTCAATTGGCGCGCGGTGATGATATGTTTCGCTCCCTGTCTTCCTAACGTGGTCCACCAAATCACCCAGGTAATCGCCCTTTTTTACATGGGCCCGGGTGTGTACACGATCTTTACGCGCGCCTCGGTGATTTTCACCGCGCTGCTCGCGCTCGCGTTTTTTCCCGAAGAGCGCCACGTGATTCGTCAATGGCAGTTTCAGGCCGGCACAGTGCTTGGATTAATCGGCGCTTTTGGCGTGGTCTGGTTTCAACCGGGATGGCAGTCAGGTCACATTGCGCTTCCCGGACTATTTATCGCGTTCACCGCTACGTTTTGTTGGGCGCTTTACGGCATCCTCGTGAAACGCCCTTCCGCACAGCTCGGATCGATTCGCAGTTTCGGGTTGATCAGTTTGATCACTTCAGCCCTGTTGCTTCCGCTCACCCTCACGTTCGGGGAAATTGGCACTCCGCTTCACGCCGGAGCGCAAGTCAACCTGATTCTCATCATCTCCGCCGTGAGTTGCATTACGATGGCGCATGTCTTGTACTACGTAGCGATCCGGGAGATCGGCGTGGCACTCGCCCAAACGCTTCAACTTCTCTGCCCGGCCGGCGCGCTGGGACTATCCGCCTGGATTTATGGTGAACGTCTCACTCATGCTCAGCTTTGGAGCGCAGCGATTCTCCTTTTCGGCGCATTCCTGGCCATGCGCGTGAAACCGATCGCCACGACCGAAACGGCCGAAAATATTTAATGCATTTGGTCCAGGCTAAATCGTTAAAAGGGTTATAACACTAAGCAGGAAGGGCGGGTTCATGCGTTACACCCTCATGGGTTACAGAGCGCTCGATGAATTGCTCTTATCCTAAACCGCGTCTCTGGCCCGTTCCCGATCGCCGGGGATGCGTGTCGCGAATTGCCGAAGCGGAACTTCGAACCACCGCAGAAGCTTTTGCGCCCGTTCCGAATCCCCGTTTACGCCTGCGTCGGGCATATTGTTTAAGCGGTTAACCGCGAACCAGAGAAAAATTAAGAACTTTTAT
>QHNJ01000058.1 GCA_003218395.1 Verrucomicrobiota bacterium | reverse complement strand
CTCTCATATGCGTCGGGCAGCCAGGTGTGAAATGGAAAGAGCGGCACCTTGACCGCCAGTCCGAGAAAAATTCCAGCAAAGGCGAGCCACGCGACCTTGCCGTTGAGCAGCCCGTTTTTTCCGAGATTCGAGAGCGCGGCGAAGTCGAACGTACCTTTTGCGAAATAAATTCCTAGAAACGAGAGCAACATCGCGACGCTGCCGAGAAATGTGTAGAGGAAGAATTTCGTTGCCGCGAGGTCGCGGTTTTCGCCGCCCCAGATTTTGATGAGCAGGAACGCGGGGACGAGACTCATTTCATAAAACAAAAACCACAGAACGAAATTCTGCGCGGTGAATGTGCCGTAGAGCGCCGACTGCATCACCAGCATGATGGCGCAGAACATGCGATTCATGCGTCGAGCGAGAAACGCGAAAGGGATGATGAGCGACGTGAGCAACACTAGCAGCAGACTCAGACCGTCGATCCCGACGAGATACTCGGCGCCGATGCTCGGAATCCAAGTGTGGCGTTCAACAAATTGGAGACCGGCGATATTTGTGTCGAATTTTTGCCACAGTATGAGCGCGTAAAACGCGGAGAGCGAATTGAACACGAGCGCAATGGCGCGCGCATTTCGCGGCCGTCCGACGTACAGCGCAAATGCGCCGACGAGCGGAATTATGATCAGCGTTGTGATCAAGCCAACCATGCGTAAAGAAGCAACAGCGCGAGCATGCCGATGGCGACGGCGCCGAGATAAGTTTGGATTTGTCCCGAGTGCCACCCGGACACCACGCGGCCGATACGCCGGGTGCCGATCGTCGTTTCATCGACTCCGGCACTGATGCCGCGCTCGTCGAGATCCGTTGTGAAGATTCCCAAAAGTTGTCCGAGACCGCCGAAAGCGCGCACGAGCCCGTCCCAGAAATAGCGATCCATCCAGTCGGAAACACGAGATGAGACCACGGCAAATGCGACGACGGTTCGATCGTAAAGTTCATCCAGCCACATTTTGTTTTCGAGAAAGTGAAACAAGGTTGGTTGCGCGTATTCGAGCGGGTCGGTCTTCGCCGGACGATGTTGATTCTGTAAACCGGCGCGCCGATACATCAGAACGCCCAGTCCAATTCCTGCCGTCACGAGCACGAGCGAAACGAAAAACACCGGCTGGATCAATCGCCCGCTGTCAAAGTGCAGCGCCGGATCGCCCGTGAGGTAAGCGTGCAGCCACGGCCAGGCAGGCGTCAGCACGACGGTGAAGAAAATTGCGCAAAACGCCAGCGCAATCAGCGGCATTGTCATAACGCGCGGGCTTTCGTGCGCATGTTCGGAAGCCGCGCGTGGTTTCCCAAAAAAGACGTAGATGATTTGCCGCGTCATGTAGAGCGCGGTCAGGATGACGCCGGCCAAAATCAGATAATAGGGCACCTGCGACTTCGGCCAATGCGCTGTGGCGTGCAGAATTTCTTCTTTCGTCCAGCCACCCGAAAAAAAGAGCGGCACGCCGCTGAGCGCCATCATCCCGACGGCATATGTTAAAAAAGTCGCTGGCATGAGCCGGCGCAGGCTGCCCATTTTGCGGATGTCCTGTTCGTGATGACAGCCGTGAATCACTGAGCCAGCGCCGAGAAAGAGGAGCGCTTTGAAAAACCCGTGTGCGAGTAAATGCATGATCCCGGCCGCGACACCGCCGACGCCGAGCGAGACCATCATCAGGCCGAGCTGCGATACGGTTGAGTAGGCGAGAATGCGTTTGATGTCAGCCTGAGCGATCGCAATGAGTGCAGCCATGAGCGCGGTGGTGACACCAATCCAGACGACCACAGTTAGCGAAGGCGTCACGCCGTTGATCGCGCCTAACGAGAAGAGCGGATATACGCGCGCGACAAGGAACACACCGGCGGCGACCATGGTAGCGGCGTGAATTAACGCGCTCACGGGCGTCGGACCTTCCATCGCATCCGGCAACCACACGTGCAGTGGGAACTGTCCCGACTTCCCCACCGCGCCGCAGAAAATCAGCAGCGCGATGAAAGTCGCGCTCGTGCCGAGCATGGCGAGCCCTGCGCTTTCAAGACAACCGCTTCCGTGATCGTAAAAGAGGAGGGTGCCGCTGTGGCCGTAGAGCCAAAGAATGCCGAGGAAAAATCCCATGTCGCCGATGCGGGTAGTGATGAACGCTTTTTTCGCTGCCGCGGCTGCACTCGGTCGCTCGATCCAGAAGCCGATGAGCAAGTAGGACGCGAGCCCAACCAGTTCCCAAAAGACAAAAAGCAGAAGCAAACTGTTGGCGATAACTACGCCGAGCATTGCGCCGGAGAAGAACGAGAGATACGCGAAGAACCGCGTGAAATTCTTGTCGTCGGCCATGTAACCGACGCTGAAGACAAAGATGCAAAGCCCGACCAGCGCGATCATCAAGAGCATCGCGGCAGCGAGGGGATCTAGCACCCAACCAATGCGCAACGGCTGTTCGCCGAACGTAAACCAGGTGAAATTCTGACTCGCGCGGAACCCGGGCGTTTCCAGCGTCGGTAGAAACGCGACGATCGACAACGTGAGTGCAGCGACCTGCCCTATGACTGCGAGCGCCGCCGCGCTTTTACGGCGCGAGTTCGCCAAACTCAAGATCGCGAGCGAAGCGGCGAGCGGGATTGCCGGAATCAACCAGAGATTAGTGACGATCCCGGAGTTCATCCTTTGAGCTGATCGAGTTGATCGACGTTAGTCGTTCGATAGTGGCGGTAAACGGAGATGACCAACGCAAGCCCCACAGCGGCTTCGGCGGCAGCGATCGCGATGGAAAAGATTGCGATCATGACGCCGGTTGGCTGGTGCGGTTCGGAGCTGAACCGCCAGAAGGCGATGAAATTCAAATTCGCTCCGGCGAGCATCATCTCGATTCCGATCAAAATAAAAATCGCGTGACGCCGGCTCAGCGCAGCTAGCAAGCCGATGCAGAATAATGCTGCGGAAACGATGAGGAAGAGTTGGAGAGTCGGGGACATGGCTGAGGCGTTACAAAGGTTAAAAGAGTTACATTGTTAAAAAGGAAATTTGCGGCTGCGCCGATTTAACGTTGTAACCTTTGTAACTCTTTTAACCTTCTTCACTGCTTTTCCTCCATCACGAGAATAAGCGCGCCGACCAGCGCGGCCGTCAGCAGCAGCCCGACGCATTGCAGCGGCCAGACGTAATTCGTCATCAGCACTTCACCGATGCGTTTGACGGTGAGCGCCGGAATTTCCGGCGCGGCGACGGAAAGCGATTGCGTCTTGAGAATCGCCCAGATCAAACCGCCAAACACGGCAATGGCGATGACAACGCCGCTCCAGTTGAACATGCGATCTTTTTCGACGTCACGCCGCGTCAATAAAATCGTGAAGACGATCAAGACCGCCACCGCGCCGATGTAAACGAAGACCTGCACCAATCCTACAAACTCCGCGCCGAGCAAAAAGAAGAATGCAGCGATCCCCACAAACGTCACCGCAAAACTGAGCGCCGCGTGCATGAGCTTTTGCAAGGTTGCGGCCGCCAGTCCGGCGGCCAGCGTGAAAATGGCAATGACAATAAACGCGACGCTGTTCATTCGGCGAAACGGTAGGTGCGCGGCGCGAATTTCCTGCGCGTGTCGAGCAAGATCGACAATGTGAAGTAAACCGCCGCGATGACAGCGAGCGACCAAAGCCATCCCGCCGGGCCGCGCCCCGCATAATGCCAGACAGCGGCTGCGACGATGCAGGTGAACGCCATCGGTAGCATGAATTTCCAGGCAAAATTCATGATCTGATCGACGCGCGTCCGGGGCAACGTTCCGCGAAGCCAAACGTAAACTAAAAGCAGCGTGCTCAGCTTCGCAAAAAACCAGACGTAGGAGGGAATAAATTCCAGCATGCGGATCGGCGCGTGCCAGCCACCGAGAAACAAAGTCGTAGCCAAACCAGTGATGGCAAACATCCCAATGTATTCCGCCATGAAAAACGTGGCGTATTTGAAGCCGGAATATTCGGTCATGTGTCCGGCCACAATTTCCGATTCGCCTTCCGGCACATCGAACGGAGTGCGGTTCGATTCCACCAGGCCGGACACAAAAAACAAAATGAATGCGGTCGCGCCCCACGGCGTAAAGACGAACCACCGCGGCACAAAGCCGAGCGCGTAGCCGCCTTGCGCGGCGACAATCGTGTTGGGCATGAGTGAGCCGACGACCATCACGACGGGCAGCACCGTGATAATAAGCGGCAGTTCGTAGCTGATCATTTGAGCGATCGCGCGCATCGCGCCCAGCATCGAAAATTTGTTGTTGCTACCCCAGCCGGCCATAAACACGGCGAGCTCTGTTGTCGAGCCGACAGCAAAGAAAAAGAGGATGCCGCCATCAATCGTAAACGGCGTCATGTCCCGGCCGTACGGGATGATGCCGAGGGCAAGGATCGCCGTGGCGGCAATCAGGACCGGAGCGAGGAAATGCACAATCTTATCGGCGCGCGCCGGCACGATGTCTTCCTTGATGAGCATTTTGATGCCGTCAGCGATTGGTTGAAACAGCCCGAACGGCCCGACGCGATTCGGGCCGTAACGATTCTGTATCCGGCCGAGGATTTTTCGTTCCAGGACAGACATGAGCGCAAAGAGCGTGAGAAACACGCCGAGCAGCGCAAAAATGTTAATGAAGCTCGACGCGATCTGAATCACCCACTCTGGCGCACTGGCTAGCCACGAGAGCAGCCATTGCTTTCCGCTGACGAAAATCTGATCAAGCGAAGCGCTCATCTCCCGTGAAGAAAAGCGGTGCCAGATTATTTAATCAAGGCAGATCGTTCGGAGGGGGATTAAACAGGGGCGAGACACAACCTGGCAAAACCGCGTCAGTGGAGCGGGACGACCTTCCAATCAATTCTTTCGTCGATAATTTCAAGCCATGCCACACTTGGGGGCGAACCGCGGTTCGGCCGCGTCACACAGCCAGGATTGAGAAATAAAACATTCCCGCATCTCTCGTTTCGCGCGACGTGCGTGTGCCCATGCAACAAAACATCGACGTCGTCGGGCGGTTGGCTAGGCGGGATATGTTGCAGGCGGAATTTCAATCCAGCGCGCTCAAGATCCACAGCCAGCGGCCACTCGAAATTGCTGTCGCAATTTCCTCGCACGACGATTACTCGGGGCCCGATAGCGCGAAGCTCGTCGAGAATGGTTTCCGCGCAAACATCTCCAAGATGCCAGATTTCATCTGCGTTGTTGGCGATTTCCTTCACTTTTTCGGGCAAACGATTGTGCGTGTCCGCCAGCACGAAAATGCGCAACGTCTCTTTCGATTTATCCTGCATGTCTTCCAAAGGAAATTTCGATGATCCGCTCACAAAAACCAAAGCCGTCACGCTTGCCATAGCGTGACGGCTGGCTGGGACCTGGGCCCGATTTACTCCGTTTGCGCCACCTTGGCTTGAACACTCACGTCATCCTCGATGGTTGCCGCGGAATCGAACTTGAGCCGGGCGACATCGAGCGCGCACTCGACGAAATGAAACGCGCCGGCGCAGTTCTGTCGAAAAGCAGCGACCTGTAGCCGCAGTCGGCTTGTCCGCCGTAGCTTTAGCGAAGGCGGATGACTCCGGCAGCCGCGCGCAGCCACCGCCTCGTTTTTATGCGTAAACGGGTTTGGCGCGGATGTGACGCGCCAAACCCCGTATCTTTCTGTTTAGCTTTGTAGGTTGTCTTTCGCTTCAAGCCGGTCCGTCTTATTCAAACCGCGTTCCAGTCGCCCTGCCGCAAAGGACCCAGCAAAGGCGCCGTTTTCGTCATAGACGTAAGATATATCGTGGAAGGAGTAATTCTGACTACCCGGCTCGCGCTGCCAGAGACCAGCCTCGGGAGTGTCGAGCGGACCCGTACCGGGAGGGTTGGCGTAGGCGGTCAGGGTGCCGTCGCGGTAAAAGCTCATTAGGGCTGGGAAAGGCGGTAGCGTCTGGTTGGGATCATCACAGTTGACCCCCATTCTGGTTACCTGCCACACGCCCTGGATTGTCGGGGTTGTTTCTCGCGGCGGTCTATCCGCGCTCCACACCAGTGAAGTGCTCGCAGCCAGGCCGAGAGCGATAGCTAATATTTGCGTTTTAAGTTTCATGTTTTGTTCCTTTGTTTGATTTGGTTTTGCTTGTTCCGACCTTCTTTGAGTCCTCATCGTGAGGAGTTATTTCTGGCCGTTCACCGAAGTACAGAACGGAAACGAGCGCGAGGTTACGCCGAAAGTTGGCTTCGCCGCGTTAAATCGTAATTGCGGCAAGCGTTGCAGTTGAACCGTGGATTACGCGCATGATATCGATGTCACGGGATGACTGTAGAGGCAGCCGTGTCGGCTGCTTTAGAGAACATGCAGGCGGCACGCCTGCCGCTACAGAATTACTTCGGTGCTAACGAGGCGACGATTTTTTCGAAGCGCGGGTCACCGCGGAGGGGATCCCACCACGGCATCAGTTTTAATTCGCCATAGCTAAGGTCCATACCGCTAGTGGGGCAACGGACGGCAGTGGCAAGCTGTTCGCAGGCGAGATCTTTTTCACCGACCCAGGCGGCAATCATCGCCAAATACTTGATCATGACCATGCCGTTGACTGGATCCTTTTCCACGGGAAGAAGCTCGACCGCGTGCCGTCCTTCTCGCAAGGCGTCCTCCTTCTGCCCAAGAGCGGCATCGATTACACCTAGCACGCACCATGCAGGGCCGTAATTTGGTTCAGCCTGTACGGTTTTCTCCTGCTTCGCGCGCGCAGCAGTAAAAGCCAATTGCGCGTTATGTTCGTCGTTTGTCATGCGGGCGATGACACCTTCGACGAAAGGGCGCGTGAAATTAACAGCTTGTTGCCCTAACGGGAATTCCTCGGAGGCGAGCAACACGTCTTTGGCGGCAGCGACGTCGCGTTCGGCCAGTGCGCAAAGTAGCCATCGGTGGGAGTCGATCTGCGGCATGGCAGCAGGGTTTGTCGCGCGGATTTCATCGATCAGTTGATGCAACGGTCCTGTATCAGCTTTCCAATTCACTTCCACGAACGCGAGCTCTGCCTTTGCCT
>QHNJ01000057.1 GCA_003218395.1 Verrucomicrobiota bacterium | reverse complement strand
TCAACGTGACGCTCGATTTCCCGTCAATCATCCTCGCAAACGCGCCCGAATTTTTTCATCCGCAAATTTTCCGTGACGGTATTTTGAGCGGAAACATTTCTTTTTCCGGAACGCTGCAACATCCACAGATCACGGGCGACGTACAGTTGTTGAACGGAACGGTGCAGAGCGCTTCTCTCAATCTTACCGAAGCCAGCAGTCGCGTCTCCTTTAGAGGAAATCACGCGTCGCTGGATTTTTTCAATGCCGCAACGAAAGATGTCGATCTTTCACTTCATGGGGAAGTCGATTTTCAAGATACAAATGACCTCGCGATCAAGATAACCGGAGCGACGCCGATCTTCGATCTAACGCTGCGCCCGATTGATTGCGTGGGTAAGATCGAATTTGCAGCGGTCGCAATGACGCTTGCACCTGCGGGGGCAGAGTTAGAATTTCGCGGCAGACTCTTTCAATCCGACTGGACCATCGGTTTAAGAGAGCAGACAAGCACGCAATCCTTCACCATTTTGAACCTAAACGGAATAGTCAGACAATTTCCGCTCTGTTTTTCAGTCCTGAGCACGGAAGAAAAAACATTATTGCTCGGAGTACCCGCCCGGCCTGAAGCACGCCTCGAGACCGTTCGCCCAAAAAAAAGAACAAAGCGGCACTAAGCGCCGCTACGAATTCGCCGTCACCAACCAGCGTGAAAGCTTCGCCTCGAGATCGCGTGTAAGGTTGACACGAAACTCGGCGCCCGCGTCCAGGCGCAACGAGTTGCCGTTGGCGCGATCGAATAGCAACTGAACTGGACGTCGGCCCGGTGAGGTGGCGAGGATCTCGCGCACTTCGCGCAATTCGTTGCTCGTGGCCGCGGGAGAAAATTGCAAGAGCACGGCTGCTTCCTGCAACATGTTCGCCGATTCTTCAGTCACGCCATTACTCTTTCTTGGTGCAAACATCTTAATCTCCTGGGCCGTGGCGCGGAGAGCGTCGTCGCGCTTATCGAGGGTTCCTCTTATTTCAACGACGCGCCCGGCCGCGAGCGCGTCTGAAATTTTCAGATAAACGTCATTCCAAACGACTACCTCGAGTATGTCCGTCAAGTCTTCGACCCAAACAACCGCGAATGGTTTGCCCTCTCTCCTTGTAAACTTTTTTTCGACATCCACAATCGCTCCGGCAATTTTGAACACCGCGCGATCGTCGAGCTCGCCTAACGACGAAATCGATCGATAATTCTTTGCCGCAAAAAGATCGACATAGGAGTCGAGTGGATGCCCACTGACATAAAAACCAAGCAGCTCTTTTTCGTAGGAAAGCTTTTCATGTTCGCTCCACGGAATGATCTGCCTCTTCCTCGATGTTGTGGGGGCAGTTGTCTCATCGAAGAGTGAAACCTGACCGGCGGCGCGGTCCCGATACGCAGCCGCGGATGCACTCAGTGCTTCATCAATGCGGGCGAAAAGCACGGCGCGCTCGCGGGCAAGAAAATCAAATGCACCCGCTTTCACCAAACTTTCCACCATTTTACGATTCGCGATACGGGAATCGAGCCGGCTGCAAAAATCCTGCAGCGAAGTGAAATCTCCTCCCTGCTCACGCTCGCGAATCGCGGCTTCCATCGCGCTTTCGCCGACGTGTTTGATGGCGGCGAGACCGTAACGAATTGCGTGCAATGTCAGAGCGGCCTCAGTGTCGCGATTGTCGGAGCGCTGAGGCCTCTCCCACATTTCCGGAGTGAATTTTAAACCGCTTTTGTTCACGTCGGGCGGCAAGATCGCAATGCCCATGCGCTTGCATTCGCCTACGAAAAGCGAAATTTTTTCGGTGTTGTTGACCTCGTTGCTGAGCAGCCCAGCCATGAATTCAACCGGATAATGTGCTTTCAGATATGCCGTTTGATAACTGATCACGCCATAAGCTGCGCTGTGGCTCTTGTTGAATCCGTAACCGGCAAATTTTTCCAGCAAATCGAAGATGGCGTTTGCCTTTTTCTCGGGAATTTTGTTTGTCCGCGCGCAGCCTTCGATGAAATTCTTGCGCTCTTTCGCCATCTTCTCCTTGTCCTTCTTGCCCATGGCGCGCCGGAGAAGGTCGGCCTGTGCAAGTGAATAGCCGGCAAGTTTGCTCGCTGCAGCCATTACCTGCTCCTGATAAATCATCACGCCGTACGTGTCGGCGCAGATGCCTTCGAGCAGCGGATGCAAATATCTGATCGGCGTGATTCCCCTTTTCGCTTTCACATATTCGGGGATGAGTTCCATCGGGCCGGGTCGATAAAGCGCGATCAACGCGATGATGTCGTCGAGCTTCTTAACGTCGAGCTGCTTCGACAAACTTGTCATCCCGCCGGATTCCATCTGGAAGAGGCCGATCGTTTCGCCTCGGTTGTAGAGAGCGAAGGCGGCTTCGTCGTTCATCGGAATGTTCTTGAGCGAAAAATCCGGGTCCCGCTTGTGAATGAGTGCCAGTGTGTCCTCGATCACGGTTAGCGTTTTCAATCCGAGGAAATCCATTTTCAGCAGTCCGAGATCGTTCAACGGCCCCATTGGATACTGGCTGATGACGTCGTTGCCTTTCACGTCGCGGCAGAGCGGGATGTAATCAGACAAGTCCCGATCAGCGATCACGACGCCAGCGGCATGCACGCCCGCGTTACGCGATAAACCCTCAAGGACTTTCGCGTACTCAAAAAGCTGGCGGGTTGCTGGCTCGGTGGTGACCGCTCGTTTCAATTCGGGATTTTTTTCTACAGCTGAATCGAGAGTGATATTCAGCTCGTTTGGAATCATCTTTGCGATGCGATCGGCGTCGCGATAACTCAAGCCCATGACGCGACCGACATCGCGGACCACGCTTTTTGCTTTGAGTTTGCCAAAAGTGATGATTTGCGCGACGCGGCGCTCACCATATTTCTGGCGCACGTATTCGAGAACTTCGCCGCGGCGGGCCTCACAAAAATCGACATCGATGTCCGGTGGCGAGACGCGGTCCGGATTCAAAAAGCGCTCGAAGATCAATCCGTATTGCAGCGGGTCGATGTCGGTGATTCCGAGAACGTAAGCGACAATCGAACCCGCGGCCGAACCGCGCCCGGGCCCAACAGGAATGCCTTTCTCTTTGGCAAAATGAATGAAATCCCAAACAATGAGGAGATAACTGACGAACCCAGTCCTCTCGAGAACGCCGAGCTCATAATCAAGTCGCTTGATCAACTCTGCATCACTGGCCGCGCGTTCGCCGTATCGCTCGCGCAGGCCTTCGTAACAAAGCTCGCGCAAATAGCTTTCGCGCGTTTTCCCAGCAGGCGCCGGATACTCCGGGTACTTGGAACGCCCAAATTCGAGATCGACATGGCAACGTTCGCCGATTTCCAGCGTGTTTGTAATGGCTTCAGGAAAATCGCGAAACACCTCGCGCATTTCGGCCGGTGATTTGAAATACAACTCCGGCACATAACGCATGCGGTTTTCGTCCTGCACCATTTTGCCGGTGCCGATGCAAAGCATGACGTCGTGCGCTTCGTGATCGCTTCGGCGCAAAAAGTGAACGTCATTTGCAGCAATCAATCGGACGCCCAGGTCCCATGCAATTTGTGGCAGCACCCGATTGCATTTGTGTTGCGCTTCCATCCCGTGGTCGTGCAATTCCATGAAGAAATTTTCCGCCCCGAGAATATCGCGATACTCGACCGCGCTCTGCTTCGCTTTCTCGATGTTATTTGCTTGAATTGCGCTGTTGATTTCGCCTGCGAGACAACCACTTAGTCCAATCAGGCCCGCTGAATGTGCTGACAGAAGCTCTTTGTCGATCCTCGGCGCGTAGTGGAATCCATCGAGATGCGCCGCCGTCACCAACTTTACAAGGTTGCGATAGCCAGTCTCGTTTTCTGCTAGGAGCGTGAAGTGATATGCAGCATCGCGCCGCGAGGCTGGCCGGTCTTTATGCGAGCCGGGTGCAATGTAGGCTTCGCAACCAATGATCGGTTTGACTCCCGCGCGGGTCGCTTCTTGGTAAAATTCAATCGCGCCAAATAAATTGCCATGATCGGTGATCGCGACGGCGGGCATCTTGAATTCGGCCGCCTGTTTCATCAGCTCTTTCATTCGGATCGCA
Organism: Verrucomicrobiota bacterium; assembly: GCA_003218395.1. Taxonomy (GTDB): domain Bacteria; phylum Verrucomicrobiota; class Verrucomicrobiia; order Chthoniobacterales; family UBA10450; genus Udaeobacter. Next base: position 1,975 of record QHNJ01000057.1, on the reverse strand, counting down.
CCGTCGAGCAGCGAATATTCGGTGTGCAGATGCAGGTGAACGAAAGAATCGCGGGGCATTAGTTTTCAGTATTAAGCGTCACGAGAATTTGGCAAATTTACCAAGCATGTCATCCCGAATGAAGTGAGGGAGCCCGCACAAATCGTGGATCACACTGGGTAGCTCGCATGCTCGGTCGGCTTGTGCGAGCTCCTTCGGTCGCCGCGGCGGCCCGCGATGACGTGCGTCATTTATCATGCAAAAAATTGTGCAAAAATTCGTGATTGCATTCGCATCGCGGCATTGCTATGTGAGCGCGTGCCGCGCTCAGCTTTCAATTGCAAAACACTGCGCGATGCCGAGCTTACATCGACATGAAAAAACTGGAAGCGATCATCAAGCCGTTCAAGCTCGAAGAGGTCAAAGAGGCGCTCGCCGAACTCGGCATCGAAGGGATGACCGTCACGGAAGTGAAAGGGTTTGGCCGGCAAAAAGGCCACACCGAGATTTATCGGGGTAGCGAATACACCGTGGATTTTCTGCCGAAAGTGAAAGTGGAAGTCGTGCTCGCGGACGATATGGTGGAAAAAGCGGTCAGCGTGGTAGTGGCGGCGGCTAAAACCGGCAAGATCGGGGATGGAAAAGTCTTCGTTCTTCCGGTTGAACATGCGGTGCGCATCCGCACGGAAGAGATTGGCGAGAAAGCGGTGTAGATTTAATGACGAAGCTCGAATGACGAATGACGAAACAATGACAAAGCTCGAATGATGAAATAGCTGCGCGCGGATTTCGTCATTTGCTCATTCCTTCGGCATTGGTCATTTGGATTTCGTCATTTCTTTTTCCTCCACTCTCAACTCTCAACCATCAACTCTGATCCAATGGCCAAAGACAAAACTCCATCCGACGTCAGCAAAATAATTAAGGACCACGACGTAAAACTCGCGGATTTCAAATTCACCGATCTGCCGGGTACCTGGCAGCATTTCACCACTACGCTCAGCGAATATAACGAGGACATCTTTACCGAGGGACTCGGGTTCGACGGATCGAGCATACGCGGTTGGAAAGTGATCAATGCGTCGGACATGCTCGTGATTCCCGACCCCAACACGGCGTGGATTGATATCTTCAACGCGGAGCCGACCCTCTCGCTCATTTGCACGATCGTCGATCCAATCACGCGCGAGCCCTACGATCGCGACCCGCGCGGTGTCGCTGAGAAAGCGGAAGCCTACTTAAAGAGCACCGGTATCGCCGACACCGCGTTCTTCGGGCCAGAGGCTGAGTTTTTCATTTTTGACGACGTGCGGTTTAGTTACGCCACCAACTCCTCGTTCCATCTCATCGATAGCGTCGAAGGCCATTGGAACAGCGCACGCGAAGAATTTCCGAATGTCGGTTACAAAATTCGAGCGAAGGAAGGCTATTTCCCCGTCCCGCCGATGGACACGTTGCAGGATATTCGCAACGAAATGTCGCTCGAGCTGGAGAAAGCGGGCATCCCGATCGACAAACAACATCATGAGGTCGCCACCGCCGGTCAGGCCGAGATTGACGTCCGGTTCGCGCCGCTCAAGCAGATGGGCGACTCAATGCAGTATTACAAATATATCATTCGCAACGTGGCCAGGAAGCATAACAAGACGGTCACGTTTATGCCGAAACCGCTCTTCGCCGACAACGGCTCGGGCATGCATACACACATGTCGCTTTGGAAAGATGGCAAACCGTTGTTTGCCGGGAACGGTTACGCAGGACTGAGCGACATGGCGCTCTTTTTCGTCGGAGGGATTTTGAAACACGCGCCGGCGCTCACTTGTTTCACGAATCCGACCACGAATAGCTACAAACGTCTCGTGCCCGGATTCGAAGCGCCCGTGAACCTCGCCTATTCAGCGCGCAACCGTTCCGCCGCGATCCGCATTCCCACCTATTCCGCCAGCCCAAAAGCGAAACGAATCGAATTTCGCACGCCCGATTCCGCCGCGAATCC
>QHNJ01000056.1 GCA_003218395.1 Verrucomicrobiota bacterium | reverse complement strand
TTAGTGTGTGAGCTTCGGGCTTTGCTTCGACCGTGCCGATCGCTTTGCCGTCGACGAAAAGTAGATAGTCGACTTCGTCACGATCCTTGAGGAGCGCTTCGCGCAGAGCTACTCCGCGCGATGCCGACAAGTTAATTGTGCTGCGGTTTTGTAGGATCCACCCGCATTGCTGTAGCAGTGGGTCGATCTTCTCGCGCGCGAGCTCTTCCGGGGAACGCATGAAAGGCGGAAAATAGCAGAGAACCAAGGATGAAGGAAGAAGGAAGAATGGAGCGATTGGGAGAAGCGACATAGAAGGTAAAGCTGTGAGGGTAACAGCGAGCGATAGCGGGAGCGAGCGAGTTTCAATTAGGAAGTAGGAGGGGCCGCGGACACGGCGAGGTTTGATGTCAGATGTTTGATCTTTGATGTAAAGGCAATCGGGCTTCGCCGAGGGTAGGGCGCGATTTAGGACTGGTGAAAACCGATCCTGCGCCGGGGCGGCTCCGGCGGTGGCGGCGGCGGGTTGAGGATCTGCATCAGCTCCTGTATGACCTCAACGATAGCGGCTTCGTGCACGTCCAGGCGGGAGGTGAGTTTTTTCTCGAGCGCAGCAAGTTTCTTCGCAAGCTCACGCGTGCCGAGCAGCGTTTCGCGCATCTTAACGAAAGCCCGGATGACAAACACGCTCATTTGGACGGCACGCGGGCTGCGAAGGACATTTGCAGCCTGAAGCGCGCCGTGCTCAGTAAACGCATAAGGCAGAGTGCGCCGACCACCGCGCCCAGTTTTTGACATCGCATTTTGCGATGAGTTCTCCGGCTTTGACATCGCAATCTGCGATGTCAAAGAATCGAACTCCGCGCGGGTAAGCTGAAACATGAAATCGGTTGGGAACCGATGTCGATTGCGTTTGATCGCCTCATTGAAGCGAAACGTGGGAACGCCATAGATTTTTGCCAGGTCACGATCCAACATGACGCGCACACCGCGGATTGTGCGGATCATCCCGTCAATCTGCTCGACTGAAACAGGCGATTCAGATTTTTGTGGCATAACAATCTTCAGGTCACAATTTGTGACCATGAAGGTTTACTTCAGCTCCATCCAGCATTTAAGGGATTGGCTTTTCGTCGACAGGCGCCTGGCCTTTTACAGGTATGTGTCCTTCACCGCTTCCCCTCGATCTCGGCATGAAGCGCGCAAGATAGCAGAAATCTAGCTATGTGAGTAACGGAAAACTAAAGTCAGAAGTCGGAAGGAAGAATGGAGCGACTGGGAGAAGCGACATAGAAGGTAAAGCTGTGAGGGTAACAGCGAGCGATAGCGGGGGCGAGCGAGTTTCAATTAGGAAGGCGGAAGCGCAGGCGGCCAGCGCGGTGATTCGCCACGGCGAATCCGTGCTGCTTGCAGCCGGATCGGTGATTCGTGATCGGTGATCGGTTAACGAGGAAACGCACGGCGGGGACAGTTATCGCCCGCGAACTCGTCGTCTATTCCAGGAAGGATTTCTGCGGCAGTCCAGAATCGCGCGGACACGAACTACGTCAGCTTCTACACGGTAATAAATCGCAAAGGGAAAGCGTTTACTCAGGCTGCGATGATATCCAAAAACTTTGGCATGAACACCACCGTGGACAGTCAATGTGTCAATGTCCCCAGGATGGATTCGCGAAAATAGCTTCCGAGACCGGGCGATTGGTGTTCATAGAATCGAAACCCGGCGATTAAATCGTCCCGCGCTTCCGACAGGACCTCGATCCTCACGAAGTACGGCGCCGAATATCAGCTTTCGCTTTTTCCCACTCAACGAACTTCGCCTCTCCGGATTCGATCTTCCGTTCGCGTTCCGCTAACTCCTCCTCATGCCAGGCGAGCGACTCGATCGCGGCGGGGTCAGCTGACAGACTTTGCCAAAGCGCCTCCATGGTTTGCAGCTTCTCTTCAACGCTCATTTCGTTCAGCGGGAGAATTGGAACGCTCATAGCTCAAAGTATATCACACGAGCTTGCAAGATCGACATCTTAACTTCGTTGAAGGGTTGAACGCGGCGCAAAGTAGCCGCGAATGCCGAGGCGACGGCGTGCCAGGGGATGCTGGATATGGGGCAAGGAGACCAGAAAGCGGAAAGTATGAGCGGGATTGCATGTCGATCTTCTTTCCGCTCGCGCTGGAACTTACTCTAATTACTGCCTTTTCTCCGCTCGACACCGCGATTCGCGATCAACTCGAATGAATGTTATGAATCGGGAAACCATGATATTGCGCATCTACACGATCATTCACGTGTTGATAAGCTTGCTCGGAATTTTTACCGGCTTGATCGTTCTGTTCGGAATGCTCGCCGGCAAGCGGCTAGACGGATGGACCAGATGGTTTCTGATCACCACTGTGCTGACCAGCGTGACGGGTTTCTTCTTTCCATTTCATGGTTTCACGCCGCCGATTGCGCTGGGAATCATGTCGCTGATTGTACTCGCGGTTGCATTCTTCGCGCGTTACCCGCACCAACTTGCCGGGCACTGGCGTTGGATTTTCGTCGTTAGTGCCGTGATCGCTCTATATTTTAATGTGTTCGTCGGCATCGTGCAGGCGTTCGAAAAAATACCGGCGTTGAAAGCAATGGCGCCGACGCAGACCGAACCGCCATTCAAACTCACGCAGCTCGTTGTCCTGGCGTTTTTCATCGTCTTTGCCATCGCCGCCGCCACCAGGTTCCGGCCAAATCCAGCTCGTGTGCTTGGTTAATTTATTCGGGCTCGATAGGGCGTAATGCCAAGAGAGATGGATCGGAACACACACAACGAGTTCGACCAACTTTTCGTTGAATCCTGTCTATCCTGTAAATTCTCTCTGCTTGTCTCGGTGTCCTCCGTGGCCTCTGTGGTGAAACCATTCGAATTCATCAACAGCGTTGCGCGTGCTCGGGACGCGAAATAGGCTCTTGCTGCGATGTCTGACCGAGGCTGCTCTCATCTCAACGCGATTGCGTCGATCAAACACGCTACGCGCAGCGAGTGTGAAGAATGCGTGAAGATTGGCGCATACTGGGTTCATCTGCGGACCTGCCAGACATGTGGTGTCACGCTCTGCTGTGACAGCTCGCCAAATCGGCACGCCAGCAAACACGCGCACGCCACCGGGCATCCAGTCATCGCTTCCGCGCAGCCCGGCGAGCGTTGGCTGTACTGTTATCCCGACGATGCCTTCGTGGAATATTGAACTCAAAGCCGTGCAAATGAGAAGATGGCTCGGCGATGACAGGCCACCATCATGTCGGCATTCATCCAAGAACCTTGTGACGAGAGCATAATCCGCTCGCGGACAGCTACAGCGCCTTGTGCAAAATCTTCCGGCCCCTGGGTGCTTGCCGCCACAACTCTCGCTTCCAGCATGGCGTTCATCGACGGCACAGTTGTGAACGTGGCGTTGCCCGCGCTGCAAACGAACCTGAACGCCACGATCGTGGACGTGCAGTGGGTAATCGAAGCTTACTCGCTGCTGCTCGCGGCGCTCCTCCTTGTCGGCGGTTCCCTCGGAGATCATTTTGGACGCCGCCGAGTTTTCGTGGTTGGCGTCGCGCTTTTCGCTTTCGCATCTGCTTGGTGCGGTTTCGCTGCGAACATAGGTCAACTGATTGCCGCGCGCGCAGTGCAGGGACTTGGCGCGGCGCTGCTGGTTCCGGGCAGTCTCGCGATCATCAGCAGTTCCTTTCCAGAAGACCAACGCGGACGCGCCATCGGAACTTGGTCGGGGTTCAGCGCGATCACCGCCGCTATCGGGCCAGTGATCGGCGGCTGGCTGATCGAGCATGTTTCATGGCGCGCCGTGTTCTTCATCAACATTCCGCTCGCGCTTTTGGTGATCTTAATGTCGCTCTGGCGTGTCCCGGAAAGCTCTGACAAGGAGAGCGCGGGACTAGACTGGTGGGGTGCAATTTTGGGAGCACTCGGTTTAGGCGCACTGGTTTATGGATTGATCGAATCTTCGCGGCTCGGTTTCAGCGATCGATCGGTCGTTGCGGCCCTTGTTGCCGCGACGCTCCTCCTCGCCTTCTTTTTGATAGTCGAGGCGCGAGTTCCTAATCCAATGTTGCCGCTGACTCTTTTCCGCTCGCGAACGTTTGCGGGAGCGAACCTGCTGACATTCTTGCTCTACGGCGCGCTCGGCGGGACTCTGTTCTTCCTGCCGCTGAACTTGATCCAGGTTCAGCATTACTCTGCCACCGCAGCAGGTGCAGCTCTCTTGCCATTTATCTTAATCATATTTCTGCTTTCGCGCTGGTCGGGCGGACTCGTTGAGCGTTACGGCCCGAAAATTCCGCTCGTTGCGGGTCCGTCGATTGCAGCCCTTGGCTTCGCGCTATTCATGCTGCCGGGTGTGGGAGGCAGTTACTGGCAAAAGTTTTTTCCTCCGATTGTCACCTTGGGGCTAGGCATGGCTGTAAGCGTTGCGCCTCTTACCACTACAGTGATGAATTCGGCGACGCAGAATCGTGTCGGCATTGCTTCGGGAGTCAACAACGCGGTTGCGAGAGGGGCCGGGCTGCTCGCGATCGCGGTCCTTGGAATCGTGATGCTTCACGTCTTTAATCATGCCCTTGAGCAGCGATTGTCCGCCTGGAAATTGCCGCCTTCCGCGTGGCAATCATTGCAAGCTCAACGCAGCAGACTCGCAGCCGCCTCCCTTCCGCAAGAGGTGGACGCATTAACGCGAGAGGCGATTGGTCGCGCGATTAATGAATCTTTCGTGCATGCCTTTAGATGGATCATGGCGATAGGAGCAACGCTTTCCGGCGTTAGCGCGATCGGCGCGTTGCTCCTCATCGGTGCAGCGACGCGAAAAGAGACCTTTGCGGGACCATGATTGGCTTTGTGGAACAAAACTTGCGAAAGCTTTCGCGAGGTGAAATGACGTGCTTACCGTGTGATACCTATGGAGAAGAGAATCGCCGGACTTCATCACATCACCGCCATCGCCAGCGACCCGCAGCGGAACCTGGATTTCTACATCGGATTGCTTGGGCTGCGTTTGATCAAGCGCACGGTCAATTTCGATGACCCTGGCACTTATCATTTCTACTTTGGCGATGCCCGAGGCACGCCGGGAACAATTCTGACATTCTTTCCCTGGCCAGGCGCACGGCGCGGACATCGCGGCGTCGGGCAGATCGAGGCAACGGCATTTGCAATCTCGCCGGATTCAATTGGCTACTGGTTGGACCGTTTCAAGGAACAGCACGTAACTGCCGAGAAAACGGGTACGCGATTTGGCGAAGACGTAATTCGCTTTGCCGATCCAGATGGATTGTTGCTCGAACTCGTCGCCTCTCCTGCAGAGGCGGGCGTGTCGCCCGCAAACGCAAGACGATTTGCAACACAATCGTGGACCAACAGTCCTGTCCCGGCCGAGCATTCGCTTCGCGGATTTCACAGCGTCTCGGCTGCATTGGAAGGCTACGAACGCACGGCGAAATTGTTAACGGAGAGCTTCGGTTACCGGCTGGCCGAGGAATCAGGAAATCGTTTTCGCTTTGTCGCGCCGACCGAATCCGGGCCGGGCAGAATCGTTGATTTGCTTTGCATGCCGGACGGTCGGGCTGGACAGACGAAACGCTGGAAGAACTCGGCACCCATCTGTGCCTTCCTTCGTGGCTGGAACCAGCGCGTTCGCAGATCGAAAAAAATCTTCCACGGATTCAGGCGCCGCATAAATAACGTTGCTACCGGTCCAGATACGAGCTCATGCTAGAGAGAGAGAGAGAGAGAGAGAGAGAGAGAGAGAGTTGGTCTCGCATCTTAAACGATGTGCTGCGGCTTTGACTCGACGGCCAAAAACATAATACTCAACATAATGAAAGTATCGAAGAATGACGCGAGCCAGACCATCTCGACTCACGAGATGCGGTTTCAATTTGATCGGGTGCTGCGGGCAGTGAAGGCCGGCCGTGCACTGACGCTCACTTACCGCAACCGGGCGCTGGCGCGTATTGTGCCGCTTCAGACCGAACCGGAAATTGCCGAGAACGATCCCATCTTTCGTTTGCACGAATTGGCCGAACCAATTGGTCCTTTAACCAATGCGCAGATCGACGCGGCCGTCTATGGCAAATGAGATCTTGTTCGATACGAGCGGTTTTTTTGCGCTCATCAACGAACGCGACCGCATGCACAACAAGGCGGTGGCTTGGATCGACGCGCAGCGGCGGCGAATCCGGCCCGTGAGCACGGAGTGGGTTGTCGGCGAGACCTGCACACTGCTCGTGGCGCGCAAGCGTCCGCACCTCGTGGCGCGGTTTCTGAACTACGTTGAATCCAGTGCCGCCTTGCTCCTGGTGAATCCGGACGACATGCTGCTGCGCGCTGCCAAAGCGATGATCCGACAGCAAGCCGAGCAGAGCTATTCGTTTGTGGACTGCATCAGTTTTTGTTTGATGAAAGAGCGAAGCATTCGCAATGCGTTTACGACCGACAGTCACTATCGCAAGGCGGGGTTCTCAGCTGTGCTGGTCTAAAGCTTTGTCAAATCGTGAGGCCGCAGCCGGATTTCATTCACGAATTTGCTCCCGGCGCATCGGACCGGACACTGCTGCTCCTGCACGGAACGGGCGGCAACGAGCACGATCTCATCCCACTTGGACGTGAACTTGATCCGAATGCCGCATTGCTTAGCCCGCGCGGCAAAATCCTCGAAAATGGAATGCCGCGATTCTTTCGCCGGCTCGCCGAAGGTGTGTTTGACCTGAACGATTTGAGAAAGCGCACGAACGAGCTGGCGGATTTCGTCGCGGCGGCGGTGCGGCAGTACAGGCTCGCCGCGGATCGCGTCGTCGCCGTCGGTTATTCCAACGGCGCTAATATTGCTACGAGCATGTTGTTGCTCCGGCCAGAAATACTGCGCGCGGCCATTCTATTTCGCACCATGGTGCCGCTTGTTCCGGACAACCTGCCGGACCTTTCATCTGTGCGCGTTTGGATCGGCGCGGGAGATCAGGACCCAATCATTCCGGCATCCGAGGCTCAGCGCCTGGTAGAACTTCTTCGCCGCGCGGGCGCGCATGTAACAATTCGTTTCGCACATGCAACCCATGGGTTGACCAATGCTGAAGTTAAAATTGCTCGGCTCTGGCTCGAAGAACTTAAGTCGTCAGGCGCGCCAGGATGAAAACAAACCGGCTCGAAGCGTTCAGCGATGGTGTCCTTGCCATCATCATCACGGTTATGGTGCTGGAAATGAAAGTCCCGCGTGCTATCGAGCTGGCGGCGTTGAAACCTGTGCTACCGGTGTTTTTGAGCTACGTATTGAGCTTCATCTACCTTGGCATTTATTGGAATAATCATCATCATCTGTTCCAGGCCGCCAAGCAGGTCAGCGGGAGCATCCTTTGGGCGAACCTGCACCTACTCTTTTGGCTCTCGCTTTTCCCCTTCACCACGGCCTGGATGGGCGAGAACCACCTCGCCGCAACGCCGACCGCTGTTTATGGCTTCGTACTGCTGATGGCGGCGATTGCTTATTATATTCTGCAACGCGCCATCATCGCCAACGAAGGCCGCAAATCGCTTCTCGCGCTGGCCATTGGCAAAGATTGGAAGGGTAAACTCTCTCCGGCGCTTTACCTTACCGCCATCCCACTCGCGTTTGTGAGCTCCTGGATCGCCAGTGGCGTGTATGTGTTTGTCGCGCTTCTCTGGTTAATTCCCGATCCTCGAATTGCTCGTGCGTTGGAGAAACGCGAGCAATGAACAATCAAGACCCAGCCATGCGCACAGCATAAGAAGAATGCCAACAGAAGGTAACGAAGAAAACGAGAGTTCTTCCAACACGCGCCCGAAAAAAAAGAAGACTGCTTAGTTCAACTTCGTTTTCTTCTGCGCGATCGTCGATTCAAAATCGAAACGGGCCTTCGCAGATGCTTTCCTTCAGTTTACGCCGGTCGTTAGGGCTCTCGCGCTTCTGTAGTTTCTCCGGCAGCACCTCCTTTGGCGCCGGCTTGCCGACCGCCCCCATCGCTTCCACTTGGAATTCATTGGGAATGCGCAGCTCCACTCGCGCGCGTTCGTAGTCAAAGCCTTCCATACCATGCACGACGAGACCTTGCCGCCAGCCTTGCAGCGCAAAGTTCTCCCAAGCCGCTCCAGTATCATAGGAATGCGTGATCGACGGTTCGCCGTTGTATTCGAACGTCTTGCGCGAAATGAACACGATGAGGACGGCCGCATTCTTTGCCCAGGTTTTGTTTCCTTCGACGAGTAAATCCAAAAATGTCGCCCAGTGCTCCGTGCCGCGACGAGCATAAAGAGCGCGCCATTGCTGAGCGTTGAATGAGGACGGAGCCCATCGCGCAGCCTCAAAGAGTCGCATCAATTCCTCTTCTGCAATTTCTTCACCGGACATCGCGCGCGGCGACCAGCGATCCAGCAACAGCGGCTCAATAGGAAAATCTGCTTTGCGGATTTCGCTTCCTTTGATCATATCTGGCCCCACGGTAGCTGACGGTGACCGCCTATGCGAATCGCCCGCCCATGGAAATTATTCCTTTGACGGATACTAAAAAATCTCCCGCATGCGCGATCCGCGCGCCACGGCGAGCGAGCGACCTGATTTTTCTCTGAGATAACGCGTGACCAACTAATAGCCATCGGCTGAACGCTTTCGTTATCTCAAAACGAGCAGTAGAAGCTTTCGTTAATTAAGAGCGCGAATTGGTTTCCAAGCGGTCCTCACCCGAAAGAGGGAGTGCGGACCGGCTCTAACGC
>QHNJ01000055.1 GCA_003218395.1 Verrucomicrobiota bacterium | reverse complement strand
GAACTGCTCGTGGACACATCCAACCGATAACCTGTCGCGCCACTTACGCTGCGCCAGTTGGCGGTGAAGCTGTTGGCAGTCACGTTGGTTGCCTTTAGCGCCCTTGGAGCCGCTGGCGTCGGCGCCGGCGTAGGAGTAGCCGTCGGTGTTGGCGTCGCCGTAGGTGTCGGTGTTGGCGTAGGTGTCGGTGGTGGTATTGTCGCGCAGTCGCCAGGTCCGGCGGTGTTATTGACGAAGCCGGAGACTGTGCCACTGAACGGCGATGACGTTGTATTCCCGGTGGCATTCACTACCACCACGAAGTTATGCCCTACGGGAACGGTGAAGGAGTAGGTCGCTGTGTCGACCGTGGTCCCTAGGCCGACAATACCACTGTCGCCCAGGTAGTTCGCGTCGATGTTGGTCGGATCGTAGACCTGGTCGTAAGCGACGCTTTCGATGTCACCTGGCCCACCGAGTGTCGCGTTGATCGTCACGGTGTAGCAACGAGGCCCGCCGCTCGTGTTAGTGAAGGTAAACGTTTCGTAAGCGTGCGTTCCGGGGAAACCACCGCCGGGGCTGCTCTTAGGGGCGGAGCAGGTGCTCGGGCGGCCATCCCGGCCAATACGATCGGCCTGCGTCGGATCACTCGCCGTGAGCTGGCTGGGTGGAATCTGTTGATCCGGACCGCCGGCACAGGTCGGGATGGTGAACGGGATCGACTTGCTTCCGCTCGCGTAAGTCAGGTTAAGTGAAAGCGCGATGTCCGCGCCGCAGGCGAATGTATCCGAGACCGAAATCTTGAACGGCGTCGCGTTCGTGCTGCTGCCATCGATCAACATGTCTGGATAGGTGGAGTTTGCGTCGACAACTGTGACGCCCGGAGTCGTGGTCGTGAGCGTGGCGGAGATCGCCGTCTCTTTCGCGCAGCCGTTGTTTTTGACGCCGAGATTGACGAGCACGCATTCGGCGCGGTTAACGATGCCGTTATTGTTGCCGAGCGAATCGTCAATGGTGAAGCCGTTCGCCTCGAGCTTTGATGTGCCAGTCATTTGGAAGTTCTGGGTAACGGTCCCGCCACCCGGCGGTGCGACGGTTGCCGAGGTAGGTATCGACGAGGTGCAGTTGCGCGTCGGGTCTGCGGCCATGGCGGTGTAGCTGCCGGCTGGGACGAGAATGGTGTAAACGCCGCTTGCGTTACTCGCGCCCGCGTAACCGTTGCTCAACGAAACGGTCACCCCAGAAATCGGAGCCCCTGTTTGCGACGAAGTGATTGTGCCGGTGACCGTGCCCCACGAACCCGCAGCCGAGACGCAGGACGGGAACTTGAAGGCGGCGATCCGGGTGGACCAGTTGAAGCCTCCGTTCGTCTTCAAGTACTCGTTCGTATAATAGAAGGTGCATTGGTCGATCGGGTCGAGAGTCATGGCGCTGTAGTCACCCCAACGGTTCCCGGCGCCTAACTGCGAGCCAATGCCTGCCGTCATTTGAATCTCGGCGCCCATTGTGCCGACAGGATCACTCGCCAGGCGGCCGGTAACGTAGATGCCAGGGAAAACCGTCGTGCTCGACTTGCTGTAGCCGAGCGCGATGTTGCCATCCTTATCCATCGCGATCGACGGCAGCCATCGGTAGTTAGTATCGATATCGTAGTGCGCGGATTGGAAAAGCGTCGGCGTAGTCGATGAACTTCCGGCGTTGCGGAATTCGAACCATTCTACAGATCCGTGGTTGCTGTCGGTGCTGTCGGAGGGACCACTGACGATGAGCGATTCCTGCGGCGCGATTTGCGTGCCGTTGTTGCGGTAAGCTAACCGATGCATGTAGTGGCCTCCGATGTTATCGACATAATCCGTGGTGGCCGCTGGTGCAGGCTCCGGCACACAGGCGCGGGAGGTGTTGGCATCGCCCACGCACGGTGCATTGCCGAGGCCCTCCAGGATGGTAGGACCCGCCGTTACAATCATCGTTGGATTGGAGCCCCACGTTACCGCCACTCGAAACGAGTCGGTTAGTTCCGTGAGCGTGAAGTTAGGGCCGAGGACAAACTCTGCCTCGCCCGCAGGTGGAGGAGTTAAACTATCGAGATCGGCGGCAAGAAATCCATATTCAGCTCCGAGATCCTGGCTCTGCATGCGGGCTGGAAGACCAGCGATCATTTGCGCCCGCTCGAAAACGTAAAGGCGACCTGTAGTAAAGGTGCCGGAAGTGGCGTTGAACACATGCGTGCTCATGTAGTAGCCATCGGGCCATACCGCCGTGTGCGGATAATCGACGAAGTTCACCGGATCGGTCTGGAAGTCGTAGAGGTAGTACTCTCCCGTCGCATCCGAGGTGGCAGAAACAGCGATGCATTGGTGTGAGTAGTCGGTTTGCCCGCCTCCGACAACGAACTGTGAGAGCACCCAGCGGCCAGCCAGGATGTCGTAAGAAACCACGGGGTCGCCGTCGTTGTGCGACGCGCAGAGGCCGCCCAAGGGCTGGAAGAGAGTGTTACCCGCAGCGGGACCGTAGAGCAGGGCGCCGGTGGTTTTGTCAAAGACGGCGAAGCTGGTGTTGTTCCATTGCACGTATTGCGTCGAGCCCACGCGGCCATTCACGTCCGGGGGATTACCAGAAGGCGAGAATCCAGCGAGGCCCACGCCCACGCCCTCGAAGCTGAGGCCGGTCGGGCTCGGCGCCGAGATCACGTCTCCCGCAACGGTCTGCTGCGACCCCCGGATGCCGCCGCCACTTTGCGTTGGAGGCTTGGGAGGAATCGGTTCAATATGATAATGATTGATGATTGTCGCCGAATCGATCGCCTGCATGTCCCGCAACTTCCCGGTGCGCACCGCCGTGACCGGAGTTAGGTTGTGTGGTGGTCCGCTATACGGAATCGCGGGCGCCGTTTGCGGTGCTCCTGGCGGTCGCTCTGCCGGATACTTGTCCGTTTTGACTGCACCACCTGGTTGTGGTTGTGGCATTATCCCAAAGGTAGATGCCAGCCGCGTCAGCCAGCGGGACGAACGAATCGTCTGTGTGTTGTTGTCGGGCTGCGCGCTTGCGAAGGCGAACAACGTAAGCATCCCTGCCGTGAGGAACAGGAGAGATGCGGCGAGGACTCGGAAGTTAAAGAAAGTTACCGGGCGTAGATTTTTTATTTTCATAGCTAAGGATCTCCGAGGCGAATCACAAACCGGTCACCTGCCGGCCACGTGAGGCGCCAAATGTCGTGCGTTTTCAGACAACTATCCGGTTGTATCTTTTCTGGCGCGTCACGTCAAAACTTTTGTTCTCGCAAGGAGCCTATGCCAGGGAGCGGTTCAGCGCATGCCGCTGTCGGCAGTCCAGTTCACCTTGGTCACCTGCCCAACGACGACATCAGCCTCGAAACGCCAGCGGCCAATCCGCGGAGGTGCGCCTTCTCTCACGATGACGTAATGACCAGGTGGTAGCGCGACTTGGAAGCGACCCTCGCCATCCGTCGTGAACGTCTTGACGGTCGCATCGCCGATTTTGATCGCGAACTGCGCGTTGCGCACAGGCGCAACACTCCGCTCTTCATCTTTCCTGATCGGTCCGGGGCGGGTCGGCGAGACGACAATCGTGCCTTCTATTCCGCTCGTGCCGGGAGCCGGTGTTTCTGCCACCGCTGTCATGGAAAAGAGCGCGATAAGCGTCGCTCCGACAATCGAGATGTACACGTGAGCCATCCGTCAATATCGCGCGTCGGCTGATAAACGCGAGAGGATCATTCGACAGGCGCGCGATCGAATTCGACGGCCCGCCATGCTTCGCCGCGACGCTTGTAGGTGATCTGGACGCGATACGCCTGTTCGCCCGATGGCGTGTGCCCACTCAAATATGCGCTTCGCTGTTCCGGCGGAATCCAGGCGGTCAGTCCTCCAGCGATTGTTTCGCCTCCACCGGGATTGAACACCGCGCGAATCGTCACCAACACGGTGCACGTGTCGCCAGAGCAGGAGACCGAATCCGTTTTCATGTGGCGGAAGGCCAACAGGTCGGTCCCTCCGGCACGACATCCCGGGCAATCGGCGCTCGCTGCCCGAGCAGGAACAACCTTGGTGGAGCGGACGAAAGCGACGCAATCTTCCCCGATCTTATCTTCGCCGGGCTGCAGCTCCTCAGTTTTCACTTCCGACTCGCGCACCAGCTCGCGCGACGCTTCAGATGCATCCTTTTCCCGATCCGGCGCCGGCTTCTCGGAACACGATGCGGTGATGATACCCGCGACAAAGATGAGGGCGGCACGACGAATGTTGATGCGCGGCTGATCTGTTCTCATCGAAGGCATTTGGAAGCGCAGAAGGGGTCAGTCCCAAGTATTAAGAAGAGAGCTGCTGCCGGGGTTCGATTCGTTTCGTTCGTGTCGCCGCCGTTGACGCGCGTATCGACGTTCTCACCGACGAAGCATTGCAACGGTCCGCCGCTGGTCGTCAGCGCGCGCGGTGGACGCACGCGCGCTGTTAAGGTTCTAAGTTTGATTAGGGCTTCAGGACGAGATCGAGGCCGCTGGTCGAGCCTGGCACGCCCGTCGCCATGAAGTCGTAGTGAACGGCTGTTGTCGGGCCGGGAGCGGGTTTGCCAAACCAGCCGATGTCGATGCGACCATTCACTACGCGATCAAAGCCTGGGCCACGCGGTTTGGTCGGGATGAGTGCCGAGGCTGCGTTAACAAAAATCTCAGTGGTTTCTCGTCTTTACGTGGACGACCTTGGAGTTGGGACTCGTACCGTTGCCGTTATACGCTCGTACCCGATAATAATAGATCGTATTCGCGGCCAGCCCGGTAACATTGTAACTCGTCGTGTTGCCAGCATCCAAATCCTGATACCCAGGTACGTAATTGACAAAAGAACTGTCCGTGGCCACATCCAGGCGGTAGCCTGTCGCGCCACTTACGCTGCGCCAGTTGGCGGTGAAGCTGCTGGCAGTCACGTTGGTTGCCTTTTGCGCCCTTGGCGGCGCTGGCGTCGGCGCCGGCGTAGGAGTAGCCGTCGGCGTTGCCGTCGCCGTAGGTGTCGGTGTTGGCGTAGGGGTGGCGGCCGGGAACTGGAACTTGCCGATGCGCGTAAACCAGTTAGCGCTGCTGGTGACAGGATAATATTCGTTGGTATGCCAGAATGTGAGATTATCGATAGGATCGATGGTGGTCATGCTGTAATCCCCCCAGCGTCCGCTGGAATGGGTCTGGTGACCGCCGCCCACGGTCATGATGGCTTCGCCCTGAGCGAGATTATTCAGTGGATCCGCAGCCATCCTGCCAGCATAGCGGATGGAAGGTTCCTGCGTCGCGCTGGAGGTAGAATAACCGATGGCCGTGTTCCCGTTTTGATCCACGGCGATTTTGGATAATTCAGAAGAACCGTCTGACTGGACCAGAGCGATTCCACGGCGGCGCGATTCTGATAGACAATCGGTGTCATGATTTTATCGCCCAGGGTATCCAATTTTGCCGTCGTCCCATTCTGCGGCACCAACAGAGTGGTCGTGGTGAATGCGTCCACGAACCCAGCGACAGTGATGTTTGCGTTAGGGCTATGGTTTATGCCAATGCCCAACGTTGAGTTAGCCGGGGTGCCAAAATCAACGTGGAATTTCCACCCATGAACCTGCGTCAGCGTTACGCCGCCCGTAGCAGGGCTGTCGACAGATAATAGAAATTCATCTCTGCCCACCGATGGCGGGTTGCCGGTGCGAAAACCAGCTGGAACCAGACTATACGAATCGCCCAAGCCGGCCGGAGTGATGTTGAAGGCGATCGTGTTGGCAGGACCACCAACGAGCATCGACGCGCGGTCAAGCGCAAACGCGCGCACGCCTTGGAAGCCAAGAGTAACACCATCGAACAAGTTAACTGTGAGATAATAGGCGTCCCGCCAGAAAGCGAACTTTGGGTAATCGCCGATCCACGTCGGGTTGGCCGGATCATGTTGCACCGCGTAAAGAAACCAGCCGCCGCTGACCGGGTCGCCGGTTTGGGAAACGCCGATGCATTGGTAGAACGGTCCTGCGCCGGGAAGCGTTCCGGGAAAGGCAAAATCGCTGACCACCCAACGATCAGCGACGTGATCGTAGAAGACGAATCCGTCGCCATCGTTGAAGCCCGAACAAGGTGTGCCTACCAGGGTCACGAAGAAAGAGTTGTAGGTCGTTCCGTTGGGCCCATTCAGCGGGTTGCCGTTTTTATCGAAAATCTTGATCGAGCTGTTGACCGATTGCACGTAATGGTTCGGCCCGACATCGCCATCGGTGTCAGGCGGTAAACAGAGACACCCGCTCTGGCTTGAGTTCATCCCATCAAAGGTCAGCAGCGGCCCCGGCATCTGCGGCATAGGCGACAGGATCTGCTTCATCAACGACTCGAACCGTTGGTAAGCCGAGGTTGGTTTGGTTGGAGTTGGAATTTCCGGGTGCGGATAGCGCGTCAGCCGCTTCTCTTCGAACTCATGGCTTGGCGCAATGTACGGGAGGTCGCGCAAATCCGTGTTTAGAATGACCGGGCCGATCAACTGCACGACGTCGGGCATTGGCGTGTCGGGCTGTATCGCCGTTGTGGAACTGGCATTGGCGCCTCCGGGTGAAGAAGTCAGACTGGAGGCAAATAAGATCGCCGAGAGCGAAATCAGGCCCAGGGCTAGGGTGATTTGCAACGCCGAAGCGCGTACAGAATTATGCTGTTTCTTTTTCATTTTTTTCTTTCGGTGGAGTTCTGGGAGCGAGCGGCGTTTTTTGCTCGGAACGCCGCAAGCGCCTCAAGAAATTTCTTTGACGTTTTTTGGACTGTTTTCAGATGGAGCTCTTGGAAGTGGAGCTGCCTTTTTCTAGGAAAAGGGTGCAAGCGTGTCAAGCAGCTTTTTCCGTTTTATTAGATTTTTTATCCCGCCGAAGCGACCGCCGAAAGCTTTTAAGCTTTAGTGCGCGCGCGGCGGACCCCGCGCGCGCTCTGTTAACGTTCTGAGTTAATTAATGCTTCAGGACTAGATCGATTCCGCTGGTCGAACCCGGCACGCCTTAGCGGTTCCAGCTCCAGATGGCGTGGAACAGCCGCGACTTACGGACAATCGCCTCAGGTGCCGACACTTCTGTACCGCCGCATCAATTTGAAAAAGCGAAGCGCGTCCCGAACGGGATGAATCTTGCTCACCTGATCAGAGTAAACAGTCGTGATTGGGACTGATTCGATCCGGTAACCTTTCCGGCTGGCGATAATGAGCATTTCAGTGTCGTAATCGAACCGGTGTCCGCCGCCAAGCAACTCTGGAATCAATCGCGGATCTACCATGCGGAAACCACACTGCGTGTCGGGAATTTTTTGTCCGCACACCCTGCTGATGCGCCTGCTCATGTAGCGGTTCACGACACGCCGGATGAATGGCATTCCGGCAGGATTGTTCATGCGATTGCCAACGAAAAAGCTCGGCGATGTTGCGGCCGCCTGCGCGCGAGGCTCTGGCGGCCAAGGAGCTGCCGCTGCCAGGAACCGATCGATCTCTTCGGGAAGATGTTGGCCGTCGGAATCGAGAAGGATCACCCACGCGATTTCTCGATCTAGTCCGCCACCGGACGGACTCGCTGCGGCGAGCCAGTGCCCTAGTCCTGTCTTGATTGCTTCGCCTTTGCCGCGGTTTTGACTGTGAACAATGACTTCAGCACCGGCTTCGCGCGCGCGTTGTGCGGTCTGATCGCTTGACCCGTCATCAACCACAAGAACGTGATCGAGTCGCTCGCGGGTTCGGCGAACGATGTCCCCGATATGTTTTTCGTCCTGATACGCAGGAATGACTGCGGCGGTTTGCGAACGAATCTCAGCGAGCGGGTCGCGCTCCGCGCTTATCATCGCCGCACCACCGGATGAAAGTCGGCTGCGTGATAAGAGCTGCGCACGAGCGGACCGGAGGCGACATAGAGAAAACCTTTTTTGCGCGCGATATCGCCGTAATAATCGAACTGGTCGGGCGTGATGTATTCAACCACCGGCAGGTGCTTCGTACTCGGGCGCAAATACTGGCCCATAGTCAGGACTTCGCAGCCGATCTCGCGCAAATCGTCCATCGTCTGAAAAAGTTCCGTCTCTTTTTCGCCCAACCCGAGCATGACACCGCTCTTAGTCACGACTTCTGGCGACAATTCCTTGGCGCGCCGCAAAACTCGCAACGACGTCCGATATTTAGCGCGCGAGCGCACCAGCGGCGTCAGGCGTTCCACCGTTTCCATGTTGTGGTTGTAAATGTCTGGTCCGGCATCCAGGACGATCTGGATGCACCAATCCTGAGCGTGAAAATCGGGAACAAGCACTTCGACAATCACCGCGGGATCCATTTCATGAATCGCCCCGATCGTGCGGGCGAAGTGATTGGCGCCGCCGTCTTTCAGATCATCGCGCGCGACCGCGGTGATCACGATGTGTTTTAATTTCATCCGGCGCACGGCTTCCGCGACACGCTGCGGTTCGTCTTCTTCCAGCGCATAAGGCTTTGCCGTCGTCACCGCGCAGAATCCGCACGCCCGCGTGCATCGATCCCCGGCAATCATCATCGTTGCCGTACCTTGGCTCCAGCATTCCCAGCGATTCGGGCATTGCGCGCTTTCGCAAACAGTGTGCAATCGCAAATCAGAAATAAGAGCCTTGGTCGAAAAGAAGATGGGATTCGACG
>QHNJ01000322.1 GCA_003218395.1 Verrucomicrobiota bacterium | reverse complement strand
CGCCGCAGAACTGACCTGAGCGAATGCACTGAGTAGTAGCGCGAGCGCAAAAATCCCGCGCTTGAAAACTTCACCGCTTGTCATCACACGCATTCCCGACTTAACGCTCTTTTGCCTATCGAAATCACGCCAAGCTATATAATCGCCCGACAGATTGTGTCAAGCAACTGCCGGCGCAAGCTATAAGTCTTGGGCGATACTCCGTAGTAGTGTGGATGAAAGTTTTCTCGCTCTGCGCAAATTTCTCCAGCCCGCACTCTTACGACTTGCCTGGAAGGAGGGTTGACTACGAACGCCCCAGCGCGGCTACGCCACAACCAAAGGAGAATAAGTCCTCACCACGAAGTGATTCATGAGGTTACGCTCGCCTACAGAGGATGAAATCTGCGCTGGATATCCCAACTTGTCACCCCGAACGTTTTAATCGGGGGTCCAGTCCGAAATTCGCCTGGATTCCCGCTAAAAGCATGCGGGAATGACGGAACTGGGACCGGCAACCTTAACCCAGCATCTATTTTCGCAGGAGGCGCGAACGACACGAAGATTTTTGTAGGGTGCGCTCCGCGCACCGGTCAGTTCGTAGCGCAGATGCGGCGTGGCGGAATCCACGATGTTGCGGCGTTTAACTCTAAACTCAAAACAGCGAAAGCATAGCTTGACAGATAAAAACCCCGTTAGTAACGTTGGCTCGATCGCGCTTTCCCGCTTTCGGGGGAATGGAGTGTTGGAGCGATGGAGTAATGGTCAAAACAAGAGCCCAATACTACTCCAATAGACTAGCAGGGTGCTGAAAAACTCTATTTGCAGGCTGCTCAAAAAGACACTCCAATCCGAATAGAGGAACGAAGCATGGCTGATTTTGAATATGTGTCATGTCCGAAGTGCCACGACAAGTTTATGGCTGGCGAGGAATTTTTTCGTTTGCCGCAAGCTTACTGTCATTGTCCCTATTGCAGCAATGAATTTCCGGTCGGCGTTGCCGCCGGCGAAGCGACAAAAGCGCCGGATAAGCGCGCTGGTCGACCAACGTCATGACGCCGAGAATATCCTGTCCCTTGGCCTCTGTGTCATTTCGACCGCAGGGAGAAATCTTAGATCCCTCACATCCGTTCGGGATGACGACCCGCTCTTTCGGGCATCGCGACACAGTCTCCCGGTGAGAAGGAGGTTGAACGCCCATGAGATACAACCACGATGACCGAATCGACACTTACAACGACTGGCAGCAGGCACAGAAGATCCCCATCAATCGCGGTTTTTTCATCGAAGACTTAACCAAGGTCGAGGTCGCGCCCTGGGAACACAAAGGCGGCCTCGGAGCATTTATCAATCTCGACGGCGCCGGCGGCACCAATGATGGCTACGTGTGCGAGATACCGCCGGGAAAACAGTTAAGAGAGCAAAAGCATCTTTACGAGGAGATGGTCTACGTCCTCGATGGACATGGGGCGACCTCGATCTGGCAGAGAGACGGCAAGAAGCACACCTTCGAATGGCATCCGGGAAGTCTGTTCGCGATTCCGCTCAACGCCCACTACCAGCACTTCAACGGCCAGGGCCATGCCCCTGCCCGATATTTTGCCGTCACCAACGCGCCGTTCATGATGAACTTGTTTCACAACCTGGATTTCATTTTTGGCGATGGCTTCACCTTCGCCGACCGTTTTCCGCCCGAAGAAGAAGAATATTTCAGCGGCAAAGGAAAACTCTGGGGTCGCAAGCTCGAAGTCAACTTCGTGCCCAACGTGCGTGATATCCAACTATATGAGTGGAAAGAGCGTGGCGCCGGCGGCAGGAATGTAAACTTCGAACTGGCCGGCAACGTGATGGGCTCGCATATCTCGGAATTCCCGGTCGGCCGCTACAAAAAGGCCCATCGCCATGGCCCGGGTGCTCACGTGATCATTT
>QHNJ01000005.1 GCA_003218395.1 Verrucomicrobiota bacterium | reverse complement strand
GCACCCATTGAAACCGACATCGCCATAACCTAAATCATCTGCTAGAATAACGATGATATTGGGATGTCGCGGGTCTGCGTGCATCGGACGGGGCGTGATAAGCGCGCAGGCGATAATTAGCAAAGACAGAAGACATCTTTTCATCTTAGTCTATCTTTTTGGTGGGAAATCAGCGTGCATAAGCTGCGCGACAACGACAGCGTTGAAAACGTTAACATCCAGTAAAGGCGATATTCGGTTGGCTTGCAAGAGCGAATTGTTTTGGTTGAACACATCTGATAACCCATGTTGGCCGAACGTGCGCAGCCTCTCCGATGCGTGCCTTGGGCGGGCTATCCTACGCTTCCACCCGTTTCCGCAGGCCGAGCGCGACGTAAATGAAAGGCTCGCCTAACAAACTGGCCTTGTGCGTCGGATGTATATTACTCACGGCGACGTGCGCATTTGGCCACGCAGTGAGGGTTGCCATTGCTCCGTCTGGGATGGTCTGGATTTCAGGCGGCGAATTCTCGATGGGCGCGGGGACGAATGGCCATGGCACGGACAAGATGCCGATGCTCTCGAATGACGCGCAGCCGGTGCATCATGTCCGGCGGCAACTGCAAACAAGCGCGAGCAAGAACTAAGCATCGCACTCTTGCCAGTTCACGAATTTGCCGAACGTGCCGCGACTTCCTTCCCTGGTATCACTAGAATTTATTTGCTTGCCTAGTGTTACTCTTTCCTGGTAAAAGTGCGCATTCGCTAAAACCAAGCGCAATTCTCTTAACTACGTCTTTCTGGAAGCAAAAAAAAGTGTTGGTGTCAGGCGGGTGCGGCTTTATCGGGTCGCATCTCGTTGAACGTCTGCTCGCAGAAGGCGCGGAGGTAAGAGCAGCCGATCTCGCGGCCCCCAACGGGACGAGGAACAATCTCGCTCATCTCGGCAAGCACGTTGAATTTTTGACCGCTGATTTGGTTGACCCACAGAGCTGCAACAAAATCTGGCGGGGCGCTGACATTGTGATGCATCTGGCAGCGAGAATTCGAGGCATCGGGTACAACGTGAAGCATCATGGTGAGATGTTTTTCGCCAATGCCTTGATGAATCTGCAAGTCATGGAAGCAGCCCGTCTGGCATCCGTCGAGCGCTATCTCTGTGTCAGCACGGTCGGGGTCTACCCAAAAGCATGTGCAGTGCCGACGCCAGAGGAGGATGGCTTTAAAGAAGAACCGGAGTCCAGCGGGTTTGGATACGGCTGGTCGAAACGGCAGGCGGAGATCCAGGCGCGTTGCTACAAGGAGCAATACGGAATGAAAATAGCCATCGTCCGGCCATACAACGTCTACGGGCCCCGAATGCACTTTGATTCGGAAACCGCCCCGGTAATTTCTTCGCAGATCAAAAAGGTGCTTGATGCCACAGATGTGATCACCGTCTGGGGCAATGGGGACCAGACGCGCTCCTTTACTTACGTCTCCGACGAGGTCGAAGGGATGATGCTCGCAGTAGAGAAATATCCCCAGGCCGACCCTCTGAACATCGGGAGCAGCGAAGAGATTACGATTAAAGATCTGGTGCGACTGATCGCGCGGTTAGCGGGCAAGAATCTTCAGATCGAATTTGACACCACGAAACCGTGCGGCGCGGTCCGACGCTGTCCGGATATTTCTAAAGCCACGCGTTTGATCGGCTATTACCCAAAGGTGACTATGGAAAAAGGGCTCAAGCAGACGATCGATTGGTATCTGCAAAACCGGGAGGCGGTGCGATAAGCTCACGCCCTACGCAGCTTATGCGAGTGGCAGCGTTCGACTTACAATATCCTGAGGAAGAAGTGCGCTTCGCGGCGGACCGGATGGAACAAATCCTTCGCAGCGGCTTCATCAGTATGGTGCTTAACGTGGCAGAGTTTGAGCGTCAGTGGGCAGGATATTGTGGTGTGAAATACGCCGTTGCTAGCGCCAACGGCACGTGTTCGTTGGAGATGATCCTGCGGGCGATTGGAGTCAAAGGTGCGACGGTCATCTTGCCCAGTCATACTTTCATCGCTACAGCGACAGCGGCTATTCACGCCGGCGCGAGAGTAATCTTTACTGACTGTCAGAGAGCCAATTTCCAAATGGATCCCGACGACTTGCGCCGCAAGATCCGGCCCGACACAAAGGCCGTCGTATTGGTCCACATGAGCGGGATCATTTCGCCTCACCTCGACGAAATCAAGATCATCTGTGACAATCACAGCGTGCCATTGGTAGAAGACGCCGCGCATGCGCATGGCGCCACGATCGATGGTCGAAAGGCCGGGTCGCTCGGAGTCGCCGCTTCTTTCTCGTTTTTCTCAACCAAAGTCCTAACTACCGGCGAGGGAGGGATGGTTACCACTAACGACGACAAAATCCATATCATTGTGCGCGCGCTCCGCGATCACGGCCGTTTTGGCCCTGAGCCAAATGTTCACGATGACATCGGCTATAACTGGCGACCTAGTGAATTTGCTGCGGTGCTTGGCCTGGGACAGTTACGCCGGGCGGCAGAAATCTTACGGCGGCGGCGCGAGATTGCCCGCACTTATGATGCCGAGCTAAGGGCCAGGAAGATCCCCGGAATCAAGCTGCTGGAAATACCGGACCGGATTAAGTCGTCCTATTACAAGTATATTCTCTATTTCGAACCGCCAATCGAAAGAGACAAGCTGAAACAAAGGCTCAAAGAGGAGTACGGTGTCGTGCTCCCCGGTGAGCTGTATAACCGCGACTGCCATAGGCAACCACTCTTCGCTCGCCACCCCGATACGATCGTTTCGCAACCAAAGGAGACCTTTCCCGAGACCGAGTATGTAATCTCAAACCATTTTTGCCTGCCACTTTACACCAATCTGACCGACGATCAGATCCAGTACGTCGTCGCGTCTCTGGAGAGCGCCGTGCGGTCACTTTAAGTCATCCCACTTACACATGGCTACTTTCTCAATCGCGATGGTTGCCGCCTGCCCGTTTCCGGCAAATCATGGCACGCCGGCAGCGATCAGGGAAATGTCGGAGGCGCTCGCCCGCCGTGGACATTCGATTCGCGTCGTTACCTACCCGCTTCATGACGACATTCCAGTAAGGGGGGTCGCGATTGATCGTGTTAGCCACGTCGGCTGGAATCGCGGCATCAGTGTTGGGCCGAGTTACCGGCGGCTGATCTTTGATCTCCTGCTGGCGCCTAAGCTTCTTCAAGTGGTGCGCGAACATCAGATTGAGTTGATTCACACCCATAACTACGAGGCAGCGCTTGTCGGAGGCTTTGTTGGCTGGCTCACGGGGGTACCTGTAATCTACAACGCCATTAACACCATGATCAGCGAGTTGCCGTCGTTTGCTTTTGTCCGCCCGCGCGCACTCGGCATAGGGTTGGCACGAATGTTAGACTATGTTGTACCAAGAATAGCCGACCTCATCGTTGCCGATACTGAGGAGTTACGTTCGTTTCTTCTCACTCAGGGCATCCATCCAGAACGCGTCATTACCATTCCTTCGGGTGTCTGGCCCGAGATGTTCGCCATCGGCGATGGGTCGCACATTCGAACTCGCTTCGCGCCGGAGGGCGGTCCCTTGATTATTTACACGGGAACGCTCGATCAGTTCCAAGGTGTTGATTACCTCATGGCGGCCTTCAAGATTGTGCAGAAACGCCAACCCACAGCGAGCTTGTTGCTCGTCGGCAGCACGGTCAAGCGCGCTCATCTCCTTAAGTATAAGAAAATGGCTTCCGGCATCCCGACAAAGTTACTCAACTACATGGCGACCGGAAACGCCATCGTGAGTTTCAAGCGATCGGCGCCGATTCTTCAGCATGGGGAGACAGCTTTCCTGGTCGAACGTGCAACGGCCGAGAGCTTGGCGGCGGGGATTTTGGCCGTGCTGGGAGATCCCGTCCTTGCCCGAAGACTTCGCACGAACGTGCAGAAGTTTGTGCGTGGGCGTTTCGACTGGCCGAGCATCGCAGTAAAGCTCGAAGCGGTTTATGCCCACGTGCTGAATCGACCACAATCCGTCCTTGTGCCTCCCAAGCTACCCGATGCAAGCTTAGAGACGGGTACGCGGAAGTTAAGCAAGCCTCTAGCAAATCCAACCATACCGTGAAGTCACCAAGAATAGTCATTGTTGGTCTCGATGCGGCAACCTTTGATCTGATCGGTCCATGGGCCGCTGAAGGAAAGCTGCCAAACCTAAACGCGCTGATGAGAAACGGCGCCTGGGGAAAGCTCGCATCGATTTTGCCGCCGATCACGCCCCCGGCCTGGACATCGTTCATGACTGGGAAGAATCCAGGCAAACACGGCATCTTTCATTTCATGGAAGCTCAGCCCGGGACTTACTTCTTGCGTTATGTAAATGGCGGTTCGCGTCGCGCGAAAACATTATGGCGAATGCTTTCGGACGCCGGTTACACCGTCGGCACGATGAACATTCCGTTTACCTACCCGCCGGAGCGACTTAATGGCTTTCAAATCTCCGGGATGGATACCCCCTCGGAGAACAGCCCCTTCATTTATCCTCCTGAGCTCCGCAGCGAGCTCAGGGGACTCCTCGGCCGATTCAAGCTCGATGTTCGATACCTTGGCTATATGTCCACGGACCGACGGCGAGAGGAGGTCCTGGCCGAGATGGAGAGAATCGATCGACAGTGGCTGCAGGCGAGCCTCTACTTGATGGAGAAGCATGGCGCTGATGTGATGATGTTTACCTTCATGTCGATCGACACGGTGCAACACTATTTCTGGCACTACATGGATCCTACGCATCATCTGCACGATCCAGCGGCCGTGGAGCGCTTCGGCGACGCTGTGCTCCGTGTTTACCAGCGGCTCGACGACGCGATCGGCCAGATACATCAAAAACTGTCGCGCGATGCATCTATCTTTGTGGTTTCCGATCATGGTGGCGGGCCCACTTCCGATTGTGTGGTTTACCTTAATCGATTTTTGGCTCAACTCGGTCTGCTCCATTACCAGAACGGCAATCATTCTGCGTTGAAGAAACTGAAGCACAAAGTCCTTTCCAGTTCCTACATGTTGTTGCGCGACTCACTCGGTCCCCGACAAAAGAGCTATCTTGCTAACAGGCTTCCCTCGTTACGTAAGTGGCTCGAAAGTGAGGCCACCTCGTTTACCGAGATCGATTGGTCACGCACAAAAGCCTACTGCAGCGAGGTGCTCGCATCGCCGCCCAGCATCTGGATTAACCTCAAAGGAGTAAAGGTTTCCGGGATTGTCGAGCAAAGCGAGTATGAACCGCTGCTTAAGCTCATCACCCATAAATTAGGGGACCTTAAGGACCCCCGCACGAATGAGCCTATTATTAAGCGAGTTTATAGACGCGATGAGATCTTTTCCGGTCCCTTCGCTAGCGAAGCCGCAGACCTGATTCTCGACTGGTGGGAGACCAGTCAATTCTCGACTAGTCCAAGCTCGCCAGACGAAACGGCGCAGTCGGCCGTAGTGATCCGCGAGCGAAAGCCATCCGAAGACTCCGAGTGGGGTGGCACGCATCGCCGTGATGGGATTTTGATTGCGCAAGGAAATGCATTCAAAAGCGGTGCGCAGGTCAAAGGCGCACGCCTTATAGATCTGGCGCCAACTCTCTTGTATTTGCTGGACGAGTCGGTGCCCGAAGACATGGACGGCCACGTGTTAGAGAATCTATTTCGGCCGGAGTTTATCGCGCAAAATCGCATCCGCATCGGTGGAAGCTCAAGCTCAGAGGCCGGATCGGCGGCTCGATATACCGCCGAAGAGGCTGCGATCATTGAGAAGCGACTCCAAGATCTCGGTTATATCGAATGAACCGCCTCGCATGGCCGCGAGGCTGCGTCTAAGGACGCAGCGCCTCTTCCAGCTGTACAATGTTAACGCGTGAGCCAAAACAAGTTCCCACAACGGATATCAATAACACCTGACAGCCGTGATCGTCCGGCCGGCTGACATGCGGCTTCCTGATTGTAAATCGGCATCAGACGTTCGAAATTCACAGATACCTCTTGTGAGCCGGGATCTCAGCTGAGTTACTGGAAGCCATCTCACAAACAGAGTTGCGTTCGAGGCCGCAGCATGGCGGAAAGACCGAGCCCTCATCTGGCGCTACGCGTCCTCCTCTCCCTAGGGGGAGGATTGAGGTGAGCGGCGGAGGGGCGTGCTCCCGCAAGTCCACCAGCATTGCTCCTGCCGGCGGAAGAACCGTGGGCGTACGGAAGCTCAGATTAAAGGGCGGTGCACAAGGATGGAGTTTCATGTTAGTTCGGCTGGAGCGATATACGTCAATGACGTACGCCCCACACCCCAGAGGAGCAGTGGCAGTCTTGTCTCGTTAGGCGCTTCTGCCGCCTCCATGCAATTGTCACCGACCGAGGCCGTAGAGGAGCGTCACCTGCCTGAGGTGGCTATCGTAAAACTCCGGTCGCTCTGGTCTCTGATGGTAGCGTCGTCGAGGCTGCGTACTTCCACCTTGTAGTTGCGGCCATCAGCCAGCGATGTGGGGACGGTCCAATCGAAGCTGCCGTCGCTGGGTGTTGAAGCAGCGATGATGGCGGCAGTCCTGCTCCCATTGAGGAGCCGGATCTTGACGTTACTTGAGATGTTATCTCTCCATCTGATCGTATAAGTGGAGCCTTTAATCCAGGTTTCCCCGCCGTTAGGGCTTATAAGTATAATCTGCGGAGGCGACGCTTCTTCCGAGATAGTTATGCGCCGGTCGATGGCAAGGTTAGTAAGTGTCTGGACGATGCCGCTGGGCCAGGTGACTTGAACCTGAGAGACTAGCGCGTTGTTGTTGAGGCCGAAGTAGGCAGGTCTCATGTCGCTGCCTCCGCCCAGGCTGTCCCCGCTGCGCGTCTCCCAGTACTGCACAGCCCCGTCCGGTGTGGTCAACTTGATCTTAGCGCCAATGCCGTCGCGGTTGCTCAGCGGCGGTCCCGCGCCTTGCAGATCCAGAATCAGCCAGTGATGCCCCGTCGTGTTGGCATAGTCGTTGCGGAAGAGATGGGCTTTCTCTCCGTAATTGACCAGGAAGAGGTCAGGGTCGCCGTCGTTGTCGTAGTCGCCCATAACGATGGTGCGGCCTCGTCCCGAATCATCGAAGCCGCTGCTGGCTGAGACGTCGGTGAAGGAGATCCCGTTGCCGTCATTATGGTAGAGCAAGTTCGGCTGGGGATCAGTGGTGCTGTTGAGGCCGAGCGTTCCGGCGGCCACGGCGAGGTCGAGAAAACCGTCGAGGTCGTAATCGAAAAAGATGGTGCCCCAGGTGATCCGCTTCTTCCCCGTCTCCGGCACTTGATTATCGTTTAGACCGGCGGCGGCAGTCACGTCGGTAAACGTCCCCCCGTCATTGTGCAGCAGGAGGGGGCTGCCGATGTTGGTATAGAAGTAGTCCTGCCAGCCATCGCGGTCGTAGTCACCCACAGCAATGCCCATTCCGTGGCGGCAGTCGGCCGCGCCCACAGTCGCGCTCACTTCCGTGAAGGTCCAAGCCAGCGGATCGGTGCCACCGTCGTTGCGAAAGAGCTTGGTGCCTACCGGCCCGTAAGGGCAGTCGTTGATGAGGAGGATATCCAGGTCGCCGTCGTTGTCGTAGTCCGTCCAGCTGGCGATGAAGCCGTAGCCGCCCAAATTTTCCAGCCCCAATAAATACGACACATCAGTGAAAGTGCCATCGCCATTGTTGTGGAAGAGCCGGTCCTGGGTACCGGTACCCGATCCATCAATCTCCTTATGATTGGTGACGTAAAGGTCGAGGTAGCCGTCATTATCGTAAGGTCTCGGTGAGTTGGTTTTTCAAAAGCACGACTTCATCGCCGTTAGCCAGGTAGATGTCGAGGTCGCCATCGTTATCGTAATCGGCAAGGGCCACGCCCGCGTGGTCATGCGAGGCATCAGCCGCGCCCACGGCAACGGCCACATCGACAAAGACGCCGTTGCCGTCGCTGCGCCAGAGATGGTTTCCTCCTACGCGGTTGGTCATGTAGAGGTCGAGGTCGCCGTCGCGATCGAAGTCGAACCACGCCGCACCCGTTCCAATCCGAATGTCCGGAAATGGCGCGCCCGCATGGGTGACGTTGCCAAGGGTCGAGAGGGTCACGTCGGTGAAGAGGTTCTGGGCCTGGCTGGTGGTCTGTCCGGGGAGGCAGGTCCAGCCCAGCATTTGCCTACGCCACATCAAAAGGACGCTGACTGACCAGCGCCCCTTTGGAAAGCATTGCTCGGCTGCCAAGCGAGTTGCTTCAGAAAAGGCGCTAATAGGTCCCCCTGGCTCCCGCGTCGCTTTTGCTGCGAAAAGTCGTTGCGTTCAAACCGCTCACAGCCGATCTTCGGAGCCCAAACTGCATCCGCAATATGACGCAGGAAAATCAGCAGGGTCGTCTCAGGCTTGGCCGCAACGCATGGTTAGCCATCATAATCCTTGCGGTTGCCCTGTGCGGTACGACAGCGCAACCGGCGATGGCGAGGGGTCGCCCTGTGGAGATCGCTGATGCGGCGATCCAGCGGGATTTGGTTTACAAACGCATCAACGGCAGAGCGCTTACCCTTGATCTCTATTGTCCTCAGAAGGCCTCCAGCCCATTGCCTGTTATCCTTTGGATTCATGGTGGAGGCTGGAGCAAGGGCCGAAAAGAGCAGCACAGTCCGGCTATCAGTTTCTTAAACGACGGTTACGCCGTGGCGAGCATCGAGTACCGTCTTTCTGGCGAGGCGCCTTTCCCAGCGCAGATCGAAGACTGCAAGGCGGCCGTGCGGTGGCTTCGGGCTAACGCCGCCAAGTACAATCTCGATGCCGACCGGATCGGAGCCTGGGGACACTCCGCGGGGGGACATCTCTCGGCGTTGCTAGGCACGTCGGGCGGAGTGCAGGAGCTAGAGGGAAATGGAGATAACATGTCTTATTCGAGCCGGGTGCAAGCAGTGCGCGATGTGTCCGGTCCGGCAGATCTTCTGCGTCTCTACCACGACGCATCGGACGCGTCGACCGGGACGAGGCCTAAAGCCACATCTTACATCGATGCGTTACTGGGCGGGCCGGCCGAGCAAAATAAAACGAAGGCGATGGCTGCGAGCCCAATCACTTACGTTTCGAAAGACGATCCGCCTTTCCTGATCATCCACGGGGAGAACGACTTTTCGGTGCCGGCCAGTCAAGGCGAGTTATTGGCCGCGGCGCTCAAGGCAACCGGGGTGGAGACAACTCTGGAGATAACTCCACAAGGACACAGCGCGGGAGGCCCCAGGTTTCTACCGATTGTTAAAGCGTTCTTCGACAAATATCTCAAGAAGAGCCAGTGAAAGCAGGAACAGGGCGCGCTGTCGCCGCGACCGGGTAAGGCAGTTGATCGAGCGAACGCACGCCGCTATCGTTCTGGCACGATGGATCGCGAGGCGCTAATTTTTCTTCACATTCCCAAAACAGCGGGAACGACCCTTAACCGGATTATCGAATGGCAATACAGCCCCCTTGCGATTTTCACGATGGATCCTTATCGGATCAGGGCGACAGCGGAACGACTCAAACGACTTCCGGAGGGGCGCCGCCGCCGGTTGCGGGTGGTGCGCGGACATTTGTTCTACGGTATTCATGAATTCCTACCGCAGGGCGCTACTTACATCACAATGCTCCGCGAGCCGGTGGCCAGGTTTCTCTCCTCTTATTATTTTATCCTGCGCAGGCCGCTTCATCCGCTGCACCGGAAATTGAAAAGGGAGCGACTGGGAGTAGAAGATTATCTCCGGCTAATCCCTCATCGCCATAACTTGCAGTGCAGGTTAATTGCCGGAGTTAAGGATACCGCGACCGGCGATGAGCGATTACTAGACATCGCGAAAGAAAATCTCAGGAAATCGTTTAGCGTCGTGGGAATTTGTGAAAGGTTCGAGGAGAGTTTGATCCTCATCGCGGAAACATTTGGCTGGGAAGTCCCGTTCTATGAGAATCAAAAAGTCTCGAAGAGTCGCCCTATGATCGAACCAAAGTTATGCGACCTCATAAGGGAGTATAATCGTTTGGATGATGAGCTCTATGAGTTCGGGAAGCAGCTGTTTGAACAAAGCCTGTGCAAAAAGGAGGACGTAGTTAGAGAAGGCTTGACGATTCTACGTGCTGTTCCGAGGCCCGGGATATTGAAAGGCTCTTGCCAATCAAGCATGCGCGCCGGAAGGTTCTTATTGAACAAGATCGTATCTGCAATATGACATCAGAATATCGGGTGGTTGGCCTGATGCGACGGCGGCATGCATGGCTTGCTGTTGCAATCGCCGCGGCCGTGCTGGGTGCGCAGATCGCGCAACCGGTTATGGCGAGGCGCCGGCCTACGGAGGTTGCCAATGCCGCAATTCAGCGAGATTTGGTATATAAACGCATCAACGGCGCAGTTCTCACGCTCGACCTTTACTGTCCGGAGAAGGTCTCGGGTCCGCTGCCAGTGATCGTTTGGATCCATAGTGGAGGCTGGAGCAGGGGCAGAAAAGAGCGATGTCCAGCTGTTACTCTGGTGCAGGATGGATACGCCGTGGCGAGCATCGATTACCGCCTTACCACCACTGCACCTTTTCCGGCTCAGATCGAAGATTGTAAGGCTGCTGTGCGCTGGCTTCGCGCCAATGCTTCCACCTACCACCTCGATCCTGACCACATCGGCGTTTGGGGACACTCCGCGGGTGGACATTTGGCGGCGCTGCTCGGCACCTCTGGCGGAGTGCGCGAACTTGAGGGGACTGGAGATAATATGTCTTATTCGAGTCGGGTGCAGGCGGTCTGTGTTGTCTCAGGTCCGGGAGATCTGTTGCAGCTCTACCGCGCCGCGACGGGACCGTCGGGGACCGAGATGAACCCCAAGGTCAAGCCTGCCCTCGAAGCGTTGATCGGCGTGCCGGTAGAAGAGAATAAAACCAAGGCGATGGCTGCAAGCCCGATCACTTACGTTTCGAAGGACGATCCGCCTTTCCTAATGATCCATGGTGAGATCGACTCCACCGTGCCTGTTTCGCAAGCCGAGTCATTTGCCGCAGCGCTCAAGGCAGCCGGGGTGGAGACCACGCTGGAGATCGCACCGGGCCGCGGGCATGGGGCCGGAGGCCCGAAGTTTCAACCGATGATCAAGGCGTTTTTCGACAAGTATCTCAAGAAGGGTTAGGAGACTGAGTTAAACATTGCGAAGCTAGAAGCACATGCAGCCCGCCAAATTCTCCCACATTTTCCGCCCGTTCCTTTGTGGTCTTACGCTCGTAATGGCCAGTCCGTTTTCAGTCTTTGCCGAGCGGGAACCGCCGATCCGGACAGGCTTATGGGTCATGCAAAAGGTGTCCGAAAATGCCGGCGCGTTGGACGCTTTCGCCAACAGCATTCGCGCAAACCATCAACTGACTGGCGTCTGCCTTAACGTTGCCTGGAAAGAAGTCGAGAAAGAAGCTGGCAAACCCGATTTTAGCGCGATCGATAAATTCGTGGCCGTGCTCCGCGGCATCGGCATGAAATATCAGCTCTGTTTCAAACCCGGCGCTAGCACGCCACCTTTTGTCTATGCGGATGGCGCTCAATCTTTTGAAACTCGCGTGACGAATCCCCATCGAGCCAATTTTGGGGAGGCAATCGTGATTCCCGTCCCGTGGGACCCGATTTATCAGCGGAACTTTTCGCAGGTAATCGCACAACTGGGTGAACGTTATGCCAGCGATCCTTTGTGCGTAAGCGTTGTCCTCACATGCGCGAATTTGTTGAGCGCAGAAATGCATCTTCCAAAGCACGGTGAGGATCTTGCGAAATGGAAAGCGCTCGGGAACTACGAAGAGAAGTTACTCTACGTCTACAAAAAATATACCGATGAATGGGCGAAGGCCTTTCCGCGGCAAGAGATATCTCTGCATCTATCGAAAGTGCTGGACCTGCCTCCACAGTTCTGCGAACGCGTCATCGATTATGGGTTAAGCAAATACCCAACGCGGTTCACCATCCAGAATTGTCAGCTCACAGGGCGCCGGGAAGACACCGGCATGATGACTTATGATCTTGTACAAAAGTACCGTGATCGCGCTCATCACGGCTTTCAGAGTCTCGCCAGTCTGGCCCATGACGGTGAGAGAATGGGCTCGATCGAGATGGCCGTGCTCAACGTGGTTCATGCACAGGGTGAATATTGGGAACTGTGGCGCGGTGACGGTCTAAGCGTGGAGACGTCCGCTGCCGTAGCCCGGGCCTGGGAGGAAGGAAGGCGACTCGGTTACGACGCGTACAAGAAGAAACTGATATCTGAAGGTGAATACCGCGCGAAGAGTATGCGTCGGGGCAACACCGCACAAACCTCCGCCGAGTAAAGCCCCGCCATGACCCAAGCCGATTGCGCCTCGGAAGCGGTTATCTTCATCCACGTTCCAAAGGCGGCCGGCTCCACGCTCAATCGGCTGATTGAATGGGAATACCCTCTCTTCGAGATATACTCAATCGATCCGGTTTTCTTCAAGTTTTCATGGGCGCACTTGCAGCGCCTCTCCAAGAAACGACTGAGGAGAACGCATATCTTCAAAGGCCACATGTTGTTTGGCCTTCACGCGATCCTTCCCCAGCCAGCGACTTACATTACAGTCCTGCGCGACCCTGTCGACCGCGTGATTTCGGCCTTCTACTTTATGCGCGGCTACAAGCTGCACCCGTTGTACTGGAAGTTCAAATTTCAGAATTGGAGCCTCGAGGATTTTGTCAGACGCTCGCCAAGAGAGAACGTCCAATGTAAGATTCTCGCCGGAGCTGAGTATGAGAAACCTTGTACGGCGGAGATCTGTGAAACAGCGAAGGAGAACCTCGTCCGGTATTTCAGTGTGGTCGGCCTGTCCGAGCGTTTCGAAGAAAGCCTGGCGCTGATGAAGCTACGCTTCGGTTGGAAATTTCAACGGTATTCGAGCTTTAATGTCACTCGCACTCGGCCGAAGAAAGCCGATCTTCCTCGATCGACTCTCGATTTGATTGAAGAGAAAAACTCTTTCGACATGTCGCTCTACGATTGCGCAGGAAAGCTATTTCAGACCGCCGTCAACACACACGCAGCCGAAGTTAGCCAGATCACGCGTGAGTTGGAATCGGCGCGAGCGCGAACGCAGACCCCGCTTAGTTCGGCCCTCTTTTCGATCCGTGCGGCTGGCCGGAAAGCTATTAACAGGGCCTATTCCAGTATCTAGGTCTAAGGTGTTTTGGCGATAGTCTTCGGCTTTGCCCGCTCAACCAACATGACTTTTGCCCGATAGGTTTCAAATTCGACCTTGCCGGTTTGGTCGAGATAATCCAGCACATTCGGGTTGCTCAATTTTTCGAAGGAAGCATAAGGTGCAAAGACAACCCAGGTGCGACGCGCCCGGGAAACGACCTCCTGCAACTCCGTCAGATTGCGCACCACCGGTAAGCCAGCAAACTTATCGACAAATCTCGGCTCGGCGAGTAACTGATTATACCCGGTTTTCGTTCCGAGGAGAGTATCCAACACATAATCGCCCGGCATTCCCGCGTAGTACGCGAACACGTGTGGAATGCCTGGCAGAATCGCGTCTCCAGGCTGGAAGTGACTCTTCACATATTGCGCTGCGCCGCGGTAGTCGTAGCGGTACGTATTCATGCGCGTCATGAGTCCTGGTTCATCGCCTCTGCTGGAAAGGGAGTACTCCTTCATCAGCCATTCATTGCTTTGCAAGAAGAGCAGCGTCATCACCGCCAGTCCGGTGGCATGTGCAGCAACGCGGGCGACAGTCGAGTTACCCTCGCGGTAAGCGAGAGAAACAACGCGATCATAAAGCATTATCGCAGCGGCTGTGCCGGCAAGTATCACAAGCGGCTGAAAGTAGTAACAATAGCGTGGAGACAAAGCGGCTAGGAAGTTCGTGTGGAGAATCCATAGCATAACAAGGACCGTGAAAACATAACGAAATCCACGGTGAGCCCAGCAGAATGGAAGGCCGAGGAAAATCATGATCGTGAAGAAGACGTGGTTTTCCGACAGCCATAACTTGTCAATATAAAACATTGGAGTATATGCCGGCGTCAGGAAAAAGAGCGACGGGCCGGCAACATTCGAAAGCCCCGAGCCTAGAAAAAGATAGGGGATGCTGGCGATCGTCCGCGAGCAGTACTGAGCGACGACCACGGCAGCCATGAAGAAGAGGCATCGGTAGAGATGAAACTCTTTTAACCACCACCATTCGCCCCAGCGAACAACGATCAACGCAATGAAAAAAGCGGGCAGAAGAAAGCCGCTTCCCTCCCAGGAAAGATAAGTCAGGCAAAGCGCGGCCGAAGCTGCGGTCAGATAAGAGCGGTGCAGCGGACGAACTCTGATTGTCTCGTAAAACAACCAAATGGTTAGCATCGACATGAGCTGACATTGCGTCAGGTAAAACGCATTCTGCCCCCAGCGGATATTGAGCGGCATGCACGCGTAAACGAAAGCGGCGAACAGTCCGACACGCCAGTTGAACAGGCGGCGGCCCATCAGGGCGATGATCCCGATGCAGAGCGTCCCCATGATGCAGGCGGGCAACCGCATTGCCCACTCCGAATTGCCAAAGATCAAGCCGGACAGAGCCAGCGGGTAAGGCACTGCCTCATAGGTGGTGGCCCAGCGAACTTCTCCGGCAAACAGGCCATACGGAATACCAAGCGTGTAGATACCCTTGGATTTTTGTATCAGACCATACTCATCATGATCGAAGGACATGTAACCGAGATTGTGATAGCGCAGACCTAACCCGAGCGCTATAATCGCTACGAGTAGCAGATAGGGCAAAACCGCACGGAACTCGGTCTGCTGGAGTTGCGCCATCCGGCTCTTCAAGCCAAAGGCTTTTCGGCCGTTCGCCCAGAGGTGAAGCAAGCGAATGGCTAAAAGGGCCAGAATCGCGGCAATTACAAATTTCGGCTGAAACGACCAGCCCGTTGGAAATCGCAGGTCGTAATTTGGAAGGATCAATAAAAGCAAACCGGCCGCGATTGGGCCGTGAAAGAGGGCGTCGCGAGACATGGCATAGGCGAGTGGTTCCCGCCTTCGACCAGCTGCAATTGCGGATACCAAGAGCCAAACAGCTACGATGGCGATGGTCGTTACCGTAATTACCATGCAAGACTTGGCTAAAGTAGCGAAGCCAGAACGATCAATCGGCCTGGCTAAGTTTTGCGAAAGATACCCCCACGGCGCCAATCCATCCTTCCCGAATTCGACAACGCGATGACTTTGCGCGGATTGATTACCGGCCGGTTGATCTCCTATCTGCCAGCCCGAGTCGGTTTCAAATCGCGCAGTGCTGCCATCCCTGCGGACGAGGAAACCGTTGGCAAAAAGACAGGCCGGACCATGATCAGTGCGAACCGCTGCAACGATGGCGTTCGGGCCTTTTTTTATCCAATAGCTAATGTCATAGGCGGACAGAACAGCCGGTTCAAAAAGAGAAGTGGTCGTTTTGGCTGGAGCCTCAGTCCCTTTGGCGCCGACCCCCACTTGCGTTTCCTCACGGTTTTGACTTGGCGAAGCGGTCGGGGCGCCCAGATGGGGAAGCTGTTTCCCTTGAGCTGAGGAAGGGATCGCGGGGGTGACGGCGTGTCCGTTGACAAGGAGATCGACATCTCCCGAACTTGCCACCTGAATCCATGTCTCCTGACGCGCGTGGTCCGCATTGATCGAAGTCGAGAAGACGGCCTCGGTTCCGGCGTTCTCGGCCATGATCCATGAAGCGCGGGTGGGCAGTTGTAGCAGAAGCGGATTGGTGTCGACCCAGGCTATCGGAATCGGCTTTTCCTTAATCACGGACCGCCGCGCGTTTGGCCAAAGCTCTTCTTCTACCAGGGGAGAGGTCCACTCCGCCGAGCCTTCTACAATGCCCTTGTTCGCGGCGACTCTCCAATGCTCGTCCGATAGCAATGAAGTCACTCTGCCACCCGGTTCCTTGATGAGGCCGCGAACGAGAAGCTGCGCCGAACCCGGGTAAGACGTGCGCGAAACCGAAACGGCGATGACGTTCGTTCCAGCCTTCAAACGCTTTTTGATGTCATAGATTCCAGCTACCCGTGTCTTCACAGCGGTTTCTTTTCCGACGGTGCGGCTGTTAACGATAAGTTCGTAGTTATCAGGTGCTGCAACTTCCACCCAGGCCTGCTCCGGTGGCGCGCTGAGAAACACCTCCTTTCTGAAGTAAGCTAGCGGAGCAACCTCCGGAGGTTCGATCCATTGGGCATCGCCGAAATCCAGTTGATACTGGCGCTGCTTAGGGCTGAAGTAGGTCTGCTGTACGTAGTAGCCGAGCATGAGCCCACAGACCAAGACCAAGGCCCATGACCATCGCTCGGCACGCGAGGGTAAATGTCCGGGTGGAGTCGATAAAACTTGCATGAGTTATTCGCCGGCCAGCCGGGTCAGTGCCCAGTAATTTACGATCCAATCCGCGGCGTAGGAAAGGTTGTAATAATGGCGGGCATCGGCGTCGCGGCCAAGCTTCGCATAACAATCGCCACCAAGTGAGTAGACATCGGCCACCATGGAGCTATGATCCGCAATAATTTTGACCAGGCGATTGACCGTCTGGAGCGCGGCTTCATAACGGGCGAGACCAAAA
This sequence comes from Verrucomicrobiota bacterium, assembly GCA_003218395.1. Lineage (GTDB taxonomy): Bacteria > Verrucomicrobiota > Verrucomicrobiia > Chthoniobacterales > UBA10450 > Udaeobacter. The sequence goes on along the minus strand of QHNJ01000005.1, from coordinate 13,430 downwards.
TAGCCACGGGCGAGGTATGGCAGGACATAGACCTCCTGCGTGGGATCATCAGCGAGCGCCAGCTGCCAGCTGGTCACGGCGCCGCCAATGCCGCCGGCTTGATACAGGGCCAGACCGAGCGCTATACGAGTCTTCGCGGACTCACGCCGCACGGCCACTGCGAGCACGCCGCCCGCTTCGGCCGCCCGGCTAAACTCAAAAATCGCCGGCTCGTACTCGTTTGCCTTTTGTAACTCCAGCGCTCGGCTAATATGCCGCTCCGGCGAATTATTTTCGATGCCACTCTGCTTCTGGAGGTCGCCAATTGTTGCGTAGAGATTAATGTCCTGCGCATGCCATGCATCCCACTTCATCGCCTTTCGGTAGTCAACGATTGCCTCTTGATTGTGGCCTCGCGCCTTGGCTATCGAGCCACTGCTGAAATAATGCTGCCCGATTATTGGCGGCGTGAGTACGATGGCGAGCGCGCCGACGGGAAGAAAGACCAGCGCCAGTCCAGTCGCCATTTTTCCATCCGGCAGACGGCGCATTGCATACACAGCAACTAACAGCGAGCCTAGCGCAAAGCAGGTCCAGCCAAGCCGGAGGAAGGAAAAGGCAGCGAGAAGGCGCCCACTCGCGGTGTAAAGGATCAGCCGATTCGGGACCACTTCAGGGGAACCGTAATTTTGGGGAAGGTAATCTTTCGTAAAAATCTTGTGCCATGGCATCGCCTGGAGTTCATCGGTGAGATGGCGGAGCATCATCGGCTGTTGAAAGGCAATGTGGGCCGGCGTCAGCACGCAGAGTGTGATGAGGACGGCTGCGGCAAGGCTGAGGGCCGAAGCGAAAAATCGAAGCAAAACAACTCCGGCAATCAAGACAACAATCCCAAGAGCGCCGAAAGAGAGCAGAGCAACATGCGGGATGACTCCCGTGTCATGGAACAACGGCAGCTTCAGACCGGAAAGGTTCGAGCTGATAGGATATTGAACCCACTTAAGCAAAACGGAACCAAGAATCAGAAAGCTGCCAAGGATGAGCAGCCAATAAGCCGCCCACAACTTAGCGCCTGTCTCTGCCCATGACGCCAGGCGTTTGGTTATTTTCACGTGTTGCGTTTAAGTTTCTTCGCCCAGGACTCGATAAAGGGAGAGACAAACGCAATGCCTTCTCGCGCGTGATGCATCTCCTCCATCGAAAAAGTTTTGAGAGCTAATAGAACGACGGCATACACAATTACCGAAAGGACCGCCGCGGGAATCGCCCAAAGAAGCCGTGCGTTGCCCGCGGCGAAAAGCACAAGTGCCATCGCGAATCCTCCCGCCAGCGGCCGCCAGATGACGTTGCCCAGGTTCGCCGGAAAACCGAGCCGCGTGAGTTGAAAGATCCAAATTCCTACGATCACCGTTTCAGCGCAGACGAACGCCATGGCGGGCCCAGCAAACCCAAATCTCGGTATGAGGATAATCAGGAGGACAATGCGCAAAGCTGAGCCCACACAAGTGCTGGTGAGAAAGCGCTTCTGCTCATCGAGCGCTGCGAAAAGGTACTGAAACAAGGTCGAGAGGAAGAACGGGACCAGCCCAAGGCCGAGAAGCTGCATCGCGGGAAGTGCGGGCAAAAACTTAGCGCCCAGAGCAAACCGAAGGATCGGTTTCGACCACGCGATAAAAAAAGCGGCGAACGGAATACTGATAAGCGCAAAAAACTTCATGCTCCACTGGTAAGCTTCCCTGAAGCGTGCCGGCGACAAGTGCGCGGTGCGTGAGTAGAGCGGATATAGCGGGAGTGAGAGAGTCTGCGGAATTACCCGCAGAGCCATGCTGATTCTATAAGGGCCACTAAATAAGCCGACCGTCGTCAGGTTTGTCATCCAGGTAAGGATTAGGATGTCAAGCTGGAGCGCGAGTTGGCGAAGCATGACGCCGCCGCCCATCGGCAGCGCGGCGGCGAGGAGGGATTTCCAGAGCGGCACATCAATACGCAGCGGAATGCGTGCGTAAAGGCGTAAGACTATAATATGATAAAAATTCCACAGAAGCACGTTCGACACAAGATGGGCAATGACGAAGCCGACCAACCCCATCTTCAACTTTATCGTCACGACAATAAGGCCGAGGAGAAGAAGCTTCTGCAGAACAAACCCCAGGTAATTTAGCTCATTATCCTCGAAAGCGCGCAGAACGGCGCTATAGCCGGCGGCGTGGAAGGTCGCCATCGTCGCAATGCTCATAACCAGAGCGGCTATCTTTACATCCGTGCCAAAGTGCAGGAATGGAACGATCAGCGCCACCAGAAGACACACCGCCACCGATACAACCCAAATAAGTGACGCCGCGGCACCAACCAGCGGCACGAGTGCTTCGGGATTTTTGGCGATTTCCCGGATCAACATGCGCGGTAAACCAGCATCGGCGACGAGCTGGAAGAACAGGGCAAATGCGAGAACGAAGGAATATTTACCGAATTCGACAACGCTGACCATGCGAGCGATGATCAGAATGGTGGCCAGGTAGACCAAACCCGCAACGAGGCTGGCTCCGATACCAAAAACGGCGTTTTTGACGATCCTCTGCGACTGCTTCATGGAATCCACTTCCACGCGCCACCGGCTGCTTTCTGCAGGCGCGCGTAGTACGTGAGCTGTCGCGCTTCGATCCCCTGCAGCTCATCTTGCTTGGCGATGAGATGCAGCTCCTTTTCAATCACGGTTAGCGGCTCAGCAATACCCTGCTGCTGCTGAGCCTCGATTACTTCCACATCCCTCTTGGCTTTGGAGACGTCTCCTTGAAGGGATAGGATGTTGTGAGTTAGGTTGTAGATCGTTTGGTAGGTCTTGAGAACCTCGTAGTTTACGTCGTCGGCTGTTGAGAAAAGCCTGGCTTGTTCAGCCTTATATTTCATCAACTTCGATCGGGTGGTAGCAAGCTGCGCCCCGAAGTCGAAAATGGGTACGCTGATGGCAATCGCGCCGACAAAGACGCTAGCGCTGTTAGAGGGATCAAATTCGTCGATTTCGGTAGCTGATCCGTCCAGGAAAACTGATGGATACAACCGGAATCGTTCCAGCCGGTAATCCTGCTTTGCCTGATCAATAACCGCCCGCTGCTTCTCAAGCGATGGATGGTGGCTGAGGCACGCCCCGAGCAACTGCTCGGTGGTTGGTGGCGGGTCCGGCGGATCAGGGAGTATGTTCGATAAGGAAAGTTTGGACGAAGACGCCAGGCCAAGAGTTTTGGACAGTCCCAGCGACCCTGCCACGGCTTGCTCGCGAATAAGCGTCAGAAGAGTCTGCGCTGCGCTGAACTGCTCCTTTGCAACCTTGACGTCGATCGGTAACTTCAGCCCCTGCTTTTGTTGTTCCTGGGTGACACTGACGGACTGGTCGAGCAGCTTTACCCTGCGTTCGGCTAACCCCATTCGGTTTCGCGCCGAAACAGTCGCGACAAACTCATCGGTGATGCGGTAGATTACATCCTCACGTGTCAGATTGACAGTCCATGCCATAGCCTGTTTCTTTGCCTTCTTTTCCGCGATCGCAGGCGCATTGTTCAAACCTAGAATACTTCCATCGTTAAAGAGTGGGTACTTCAAATGAGCTCCGTATTGCTCGATTCCGGTCCAACCCACCGTGTTCGCGGTCACTACGGTTCCACCGGGAGTTACACTTCCCAGGCTAATCACCGAGAATTTAGTAGTCGGACTGCCCGAGAAAAGCTGGTACTGTGCCGATCCGGTCAATAGCGGCAACGCCATTCCCTGCGCGGCGCGGACTTCCTGTGCCGCAGAAAACACATCGTACCGGCTAGCTTCCAAAGCCGGGCTTTCGCCTAATGCAATAGCAATGCAGTCGTGAAGCGTAAGCGGGTGAGGAGGAGGAGCCTCCAAGACCTCTTGCGCCTCCGACGTACACGGCAGGATGAACAGGAGCGCCGCCAGGCCGGCAGCGACGTTATTTGAAGATCGATCTCGATGTAGTATGGACTTTGTCATTTTCTTTTAGATAAAACTGACCAACAGTTACGACTTTCTCTCCCTCTTTGAGCCCATTAGTAATTTCCGTCATGGCGTCGACCACGATGCCGGGATGCACCTTACGCAGATTTGCATGGTTCGTTCCATCGACGACAAAAACTGAGTCTTGTTCGCCTGAAGGATTCATGATCGCGATGCTGGGCACGGCCAGGACATCCTTGGCAGTCCGCCGGATGCGTGCGAATCCCGATAGACCGGGCTTTAGCCGAAAATCCGGATTTTCTATTTTCACGTAGGTCGTGAAGGTCCGCGTGGTCGGGTCGATGTTCGGATCTATCTTCACAACCGTGCCCTTAAAAATCTCGCTGGGGAATGCCGGAAAACTCGTTTCGGCAGGGAGTCCTAACTGCACAGAATGCATTTTTTCCTCGGTGATCTTCGCTGCCATCAACACGGTATTGAGAGTACCAAGCTTCATGATCACCTGACCGGGTTTCGTGAACTCGTTCGGGTTAACAAGTCGCTCAAGGACGATTCCATCGAGGGGAGATGTCTGCTTCACGTGTTCAAGATCGATCTCAGCCTGCTGGAGTGAAACTGTAGATTTGGCAAGGTCTATTTTTGCGTCGGCCAGGGCCATCTCATACTTCTCCAAGTCCACCGCCGTCCCCATATTCTTGTTCTGTAGCGTGGAGTAGCGCTCGACCTGCCGCGTTTCGTTCCGGATCTTAATATTATCCGCCTCCACGTATTCGCGGTTAGCCTGGACGGTCGCCTTGATGAGCCGGTCGTCCCAGCGAACGAGCAGGTCGCCTTTTTTTATCAGATCACCAATCTTCACTGGAACCTCAAGAACCTGTGCGTTGAGCTGAGTAATGAGGTTGACAGTCTCAGCTTGCTCGACTGCGCCACTGCCCCCGATGACTTCTTCAAGTGTCTGCCGGCGGGCCGGCACGGTCTCCACTGGCGAGGGTGCATGCGCGGCCCGAGCCTTGCTGGTAGTCGTGTTGATCACGTGGAGGATTGTATAGAGGACGAGAAATCCTAGAAGAACAGAGATGACAATAAAGATTACCCAGTGCGAGGGTTTCATTTTTGATGTTGCAGTCCGGAAAGAAGACGTGCCGAGGCTTCCGATGTCGGACGGTTTGTCCGCGACTTCCGTTTTCGTTTCCATAATATCCGCGATTTCAGTTTTCGTTTCCATAATACCGACGCGACTACCGTAATTACACCACAGGTCAGCAGTTCGTAGACACTCGACCAAGCATTGTCAATGCTAAAAATTGCGCGAAAATCTTTGTGACGGACGCCAAAAATTAATATCAACGGCGAGCTGAAATTTTTGGGCCACGGCCAGAACAGCGGAATACCGGATCCACTATTAGTCCACCCGATCTCGGTTCCGGTAAAGAGGTCGATCAGAAGATGTGAACCGTACGCCGTGAAGTAGAGAATGGCACTTCGCCAAAAACCTGGCACGATCCGCCACGCGCAGCTTAAAGTCAGCGATATCAAAGTAGCTATCGTCAGGCTGTGCGTAAAACCGCGGTGCAGTTCATTCGCGTGGAAGCCGAACCCGAAGAGGAAATCGAGATCAGGCAAATTGGCCAGCGAAACCAGCACGAGCAATTGCGGGACATATTGGCGCCAGCGGTGCGCAGTCAGCTGAGTTTTTAAGTGCGCTCGCAGACAAAGAAAAGTCCAGAGCCCAGCAAAGCTATGTGCAATTGGCGAAGCCATCGGGCAAAGTGTTAAGGGTGTTAACGCACGCGTGTAGCAAACGGGGCGGATTGGTTTTGTGTACTGGCGGCCTCGGTCGGCGCCGCGAGAAGTCTGTCGTAAATGCACTCGATCTTCGCGCAAATCTGCCGCCAGTCGAAGTTGGCCAGGACCGTGGCGCGCGCGTTGGCTCCTAATTTCGCTGCCAGCGCACGATCTTTCAGGAGGGTGATGATCCCCTTGCCGAGCGCCTCCCAATCGTGATTTGGCACAATGAATGCGTCGTGTAAGTGACGAACCCCTTTCGCCGACCCCGCAAAACAGGCGATGGGCTTGCCGGCCGCCATATAATTCAAGAGCTTAATCGGATGCCCCGGGCATTCCGGTCGCGAGATCGCCGTCACGGTGGCAAGCGCCAGATAACTTGGCAAATCGTCAAGGGAATGCGGCGCGATCCACACGACGGCGTCAGATATACCGAGCTCACTGGCCAGTCTTCGATGCTCTCTCTCGTGGAATTCGGAGATCAGAGGGCTGACCATCAGGAGCAGAGCATCGGACTGTTCTTTTAGAACTACGGCAAAGGCGCGAAGCAGGTAATCGATTCTTTGGAATGCGTTCAGCACGCCTGTATACATAACGATCGGACGGTCTCCGATTGCGTGGCGCGCGCGAAACTTCTCCGGGGTCGCGCGATCAAACAGTTCCGGCTGCATCCCGGCCGGAATCATATCCACCTTATCTTCTGGAATTCCGTGCTCGACAAACCATTGCCTCAGCTCCGGCGATACGGCGGTGATGTGATTCGGGAAAATCGGAGTAAACCAGTCCAGCGCGCGCGCAATCCCGTGTGCGAGCCAAGCCGGGCGGATAAAGCGGTATCCCGCCAGCTCGTCCGCCATAAGATTGACGGCATTGTAAAGTAGTGGGCAGCCGGTGATCCATTTTGCGATCACACCGATCAGCCCGCCTTCATAATTGTGCGCGTGAATGATGTCGATGTGTTCGCGGTGGATGACACGGCAAAGCAATTGCAGCAATTTGAAATCGAGCAGAAATTTCTCCGGCGACGGTCCAACTTTGGCGTTCATCTCGGGTCGAAACGGCGCCGCCCTGTGAACCTTCGCGTGGCGGACGAGGATGTCTTCTTGTCCCGTGGGATAGGTCACGATGTGGACAGAGTGGCCCATCTGCGAGAGAGTATCAGACATCTCTCGGATACTTGCCGCCGAGCCGTGGTTGGCCGGGAATGGGCATGCGGCGACCATGGCGATGGAGTAGCCTTCGGCCCCGTTCCTTCCATATGGCGCAGCCTTTCTCATGTCGTCATGACAGGAGATTTAAGATATGGGCTAACGGTTTGCCGTGAGATGATACGAGCGGGCACGCCCATCACCGTGCAGTTGCTGGGTACATCCGCAAGCACCAAGGAATTTGCGCTGACCACAACGTTGTCACCGACGGTCACTCCGCCCATAACTTTACACCCGGCGCCAAAGTAGACATTATTTCCGATTGTAGGGCGGCCGGAGCCGCGAATGTTACCCACCGAGACGCCTTGATTAAGTGTGCAGCTGTGGCCCATACGCTTGACCAATACCTGAATGTTGGAAAAATTGTGTATAACCAACCCAGGCCCGATATTGCTTTCGCGCTGAATCTTGATTCCGGTAACGGCCATACAGAAGACATCGACGAAGAGATAAACCGCGATAAGCAGCTGCCGGATGACTGGAATCTTTATGCTGTAGGCCCAGTATCCGAATCGATAGACCAGGACCCCAAACGTACCGAATTCAAGGAAAGGCGTAATCCATTGCCGGAAAAAAGTCTGGTCTTCCGGGCGCACACCGAAGCCACGACGCTTGCGGTTAAGATCGGCACGAATGTTTTCAAACATAGCAGTAAACCTTTCTTAGTCGTTGTTATTCCAAATAGCCAAGAGCCTGGAGGCGTTCCTCAACTTTTGCGGATTCCTCTTCGGTGTAACCAGTCGAGCGATCGCTCTCAGAAATTCCGGAAGCAGCGCCCGCTTTGACAGGATGCGCCGCTAAAAATTCCGGCCGGAACGCATCCGCGAGGACGCGGCCATCCATGTCCTTTGGGACAGCCACGCCAAAAAGATGGAGAAGAGTAGGAGCGAGGTCGATGAGTTGTGCGTTTTCGATCTCCGCTCCTCTCTTTAAGGCCGGTCCCGAGGCAACGAGAATCCCGTCGCGACGATGCGTGCCGCCCCAGACGGAATCTTCAGATGGACGATGCTCGGAAATGATGACGGCCGGCTTGTCGCGATCCTTGGCCAAACTTGGCGCCGTCGAAAAGAGGCTGTCTTCGCTCCACCAATCGACAATGAGGTCGGCAGCTTCGTTGGAAAACGGGCCATGGAAGAGCTCGTCGCGTCGATAAACGCGGGCGATTATCGGCTTGCCGGTGCGCGGATCCTTGAGCTCCCGCAATTTCTCAATGATAAAGTCAGTCAGCGCGCTGTACTCCGCTGGTTCTACAATGCCGGCGGGTTTTATCCCTTTTAAGTTGATCCAGACGTTCGGTGGCGAGGCGAGCACTTCGCTACAAAATGCTTTGGTACTACCCCAATCGATATCTACAAATGATGTGTAAGCGAGTTCCGCTTTCTTTCTGAGGGTAGGAAATATTTCCGCAAGACGGCTCTTCTGGCGCGACGAGAGCGAGTTACGCAGAAACGAATATGCGCCTCGCAGGATTTTTAACTTGAGCTTGCGCAGCCCAGACCGTCCCTGTCGGCCGCCGCTTCCTTTTTTATGGTACTGTAGGAGGCCGAGTTGATGCAGGTACCGGTTTAAAAATAAGGTGCGATCGACCACCGGGCCACCGCCGTGGTCGGAGACAACCAAGACGGTCGTATCGTTGGGAAGCTTCTCGATTATCCGGCCGGTCACGGCGTCGAGTCGTTCGTACACCTGACGCACTGCATTTCCAAAACGAGGCTCGGCCTTCGGGTCGTAAAGAAAATGACTGCGGTCCATGTACTGCCAGAAGTAGTGCTGGACTGTGTCTATCGACATGAAGACGAACATCATGACGTCTTGCGGATGGTGTTCCAGAAGGTAAAGAGCGACTGCGGCCCACTGCTGGTCGATTTTTTCCATCTCAGCTAGCACTTGAGCGCGCCGGTGATCCGTAGACATGAACCCGAGGAAGCGGACATCATGATTAATCTTCCCCAAATAATCGACCAGCTCGCGTTTCAGCGCCGGCGGATGGACAAATGAGCTATTGGCCGATGGCGTATCCAAGCCCGAAATCTGGAAGCCATCCAGCGCCTCAGGCGGATAGGTAAACGGAACGTTCATCGTGCCCACGGAGAGTCCGGCGGCATTGAGTATCCTCCAGACCGTAGGCGAGCGGCGTGAACCGCCGTTGGCATAATTCATCGCATATCTGTCCGGTGCGGTTTCGATAAAATGAAAGACGCCGTGCTTGCCAGGATTTTTGCCGGTCATGAACGAAGTCCATGCGGGGGGCGTAATTGGTGGAAGGACCGACTGAAGGGTCCCGGACACACCCGCATTCATCAACTTTGCCAGATTCGGCATGCCGCCTTCGGCCATCCACGGACGGATCAGTGTCCACGTCGCCGCATCCAATCCTATGATTATCACCTTCGGATCCTTTTTCATCTCGGGAGCAGATTCATATAGATTATATTGTACGTAAGTCTTCTCAAAATTTTGGTTAAGCGACGGTGTTGGAATCAAATCATTTATACACGCGCCACGTCTGCATCCCAGTCGCGTCAAATCGAAAATCAATGATCCGTGCGTCCATCGCAGTGAGCCGCTCTCTGACTATGTGGCGTTTGTTAAACGGGCAGTAGAGCATCATGTGGCCGCCTCCGCCTGCCCCGGTGATCTTGCCGCCAATGGCGCCAGCCTTGAGGGCTTCCGCATAAAGCTCGTCAATGTGCGGCGTGGTAATGCCCGGAGCCATCTTTTGCTTCTGCAACCAGCCCTCGTGGAGCATGTCTCCGAAACGATCGAGGTCTCCCAGCAGCAGCGCCTTTTTCATCTCGATTGCGATTTCTTTCGTCTTGTCCATCGCCGCAAGTGGCTCAGCCTCCTCATTTTTCATACTTTCCATCTGGCTGCCGATGATTGGCTGGGATTCGCGGCTCCCCGTGGAACAGAGAAGCAGATTGTATTCAAGTTCGTTGACGACAAAATCACTGAGTCGCAGCGGGGTGACGATCACTTGTTCACCATGGAACTCCATGAAATTGAAGCCGCCACAAGCAGCGGCATACTGGTCCTGTCGGCCGCCTTTGATTCCTACATCGTTGCGTTCAATCTCGTAGGCCAGTCCGGCCATGCCGCCGGGTGTAATCGGTAGTCCGAGCAGCTCGCGAAACAGGCCAATAAGCGCGACAGTGAACGTGGAGGAACTGCCGAGGCCCGAGCCCGGCGGAGCGTCGGCATGGACGAAAAGATCGAAGCCGTCCGAGCGGAGCTTGTCGAGTTCGAAGCGCTTTAGCACCCCCTTGACCAGATCCATTTGACCATTGAAGACGAAGTGTTCTTCCTCGGTGAAGTAAACCACCGTGCCATAATCGAACGAGCGGAAGCCGATCGAGCGTTCCGACTTGGGAACTAATGTCCCATAGACGTAGCGCGAGATCGTGGCGTTGAGTACACAGCCGCCGCGCGTCTCGGCATAGGGTGAGATATCGGTTCCGCCCCCACCGAAGCTCAACCGCAGAGGCGCGCGGGCGCGCACCATTCTTATTTGACTGAGAAAGCTACGAGGCTGAGCGTTAATCACAGATTGACGAAGGCGAGCGCATTACCCTCCATATCTACCGGAATCGGCAGCCTAAACAAACGCAAAATCGTGGGCGCAACATCAGTTATCCGCAGCCCGTCGAGTCGACGTCCTCCTGGCATGCCGCCGTCAGCCGGACGAAAAAGGAAAATGCCATTCTCCGCGTGGTTGGCTCCGTCCGGCCCAGTGTCGTTTTCGAAGGTGTGTATTTTTCCGTCACCGACGCTACCAACGGACCGCCAGAAAAGAGCGCCGAAATAAACGATCAGATCCGGCGCCACACCGCGCACCTCTTTATACAGTTCCTCCGGTCGGAAAACTTGCGTGCCGATTGCGTGTCCGTTTTCATCCGGAATAGCTTTCAGTCCAGCGCTCAATTCATCACGCACTTTTTCATAATCGCCTGGCGCGATGGTTCCGTTTGGCTCGCGGCCCGCGACATTGAGAAAGACACGCGCGTAGTATCCGCCGTCGCCCCATGCCTTCGTCCGTGACCAATCAATTTTGACTTTAGAGATCGGCGTTGCGCGGGCAGGCTTTTCGGCGAGAGCCAGGTAGCCATTTGCGAGCAGCCACTCGTTAACGCAGATGCCGCCATCCATCCGCTTGGCGCCGTGATCGGAAACCACGAGCACGGCCGTCGCGTTATCGGCAAACGCGAGCAACTCGCCGATTTCACGGTCCACTTCTCTGTAGTAGTCACGAATCGCATTCTCAAATTTGTTGCCGGGCTCGTAGAAGCGATGAGCCGGGTCCATATTGTCCCAAAACGCATGGTGGATACGGTCCATGCCCATCTCAACTATCATGAAATAATCCCAATCTTCTTTCGCTAGCAGATGCCGCGCGAGCTGGAAACGTTTCCGGGTCATCTCATAGATGTCAGCCAGAATCTTCTCCTTGTTGCCGGATCGAAAATCACGCACATCCAAAATATATTCGCCAACCACCCGCTCGATCTCTTGTTTGAGTTCAGGCGGATGCGTGTACTCGCAGGTCGTGTCAGGAGTTAGGAAGTCGGTCACCATTAAGCCATTCAAGGGGCGTGGTGGGTAGGTTCCCGGCACGCCTATGACAATGGAGCGTTTTCCACTGCGCGAGAGGATATCCCAGAGCCGGTCTTCCTTAATCGCAAGCGAGTTGGCGATCGAATACCGGTCGTAGGAGTAATCCGCACGGTTTCGAAACCCGTAAACTCCAAGCCGGCCAGGACTCTTGGAGGACATCATCACCGACCACGCCGGCACTGTGATGGGCGGATCGCACGAGCGGAGCGGTCCGTGCAGTCCGCTCCGGCAGATCGACTTCAAGTTTGGTAAATCATCAAGCCAGCGATCGAAGATCAGCTCAGGCGCTGCGCAGTCCAGTCCAATGAGCATGACTCGTCTCTGCGCTTTTTCCGGACCGGTCCCTAAGGGCCCGTCTCGCACATCGCGCGCGGATTGACGTGAAGATATTTTTCTCAACATTATGTTCTCGAGTGCGTCGCTGCCGCCCACGCATAAATGCGCGCGTCCTGCGACGAGATTCTCAAAATAATGCGCTCTTGATTCTCGATCCTTGTGACAAGAACGAGTTTCGCTTCGCGTTCAGGCCAGTTCTTCATTAAGTCCGATGAAGCCTTCACGCTCTAAATGTAGGATGATTTCCTGCGCAGCCTCTTCGGGTGTGAACTCGGCGGTATTTATCACCACTTCAGCATCATTAGGCTCCTCGTAGGGATCCGAAATGCCGGTGAATTCCTTGATAATTCCAGCCCGAGCCTTCGCGTAGAGACCTTTGCGATCGCGCTGTTCGCATACGTCAACCGACGTGGAGAGATGCACCATAATAAATCCGCCAAGCGGCTCGATCATGGCTCGCACATGTTTGCGAGTGGAGTCATACGGCGCGATCGGAGCACAAATTGCGATGCCGCCATTTTTAGTGATCTCAGAAGCGACGTATCCGATGCGGTGAATGTTGAGGTCTCTATGTTCCTTGGAAAAGCCGAGTTCTGAAGAAAGATGCTTGCGAACCAGGTCGCCATCCAAAAGCGTTACTGGTCTGCCGCCCACTTCAAGAAATTTGGTGACGAGAACGCTGGCGATCGTCGATTTACCGGAGCCGGAGAGGCCAGTGAAAAAGACTGTCAAGCCCTGTTTGTGCCGTGGTGGAAAACTGCGCCGCAGTTCCTGTACGACCTCGGGATAGGTAAACCAGGCAGGAATGTCGCGCCCTTCATTTAATCGCTGACGCAATTCTGTGCCAGAGAGGTGCAGGACGTGTACATCCTTGGGAACTTCGTCCTGGGGAAAATACTTATCTTCATCTTCCACATAGACCATCATGCTAAACGGAACCATGCTCACGCCGATATCAGCTTCGTGTTTCCTGAATAATTCTTGAGCTTCATACGGCTCATAAAATGGCTTTCCGTCTGCGTCTTTGCCTGGGCCGGCGTGATCGCGTCCCACGATTAGGTGTGTGCAGCCGTGATTCTTGCGAATCAAGGCGTGCCAAATCGCTTCCCGTGGTCCGCCCAGGCGCATGGCGAGCGGCAACAAGGAAAGTTTTGCCGTCCCATGCGGGTACTTCGCGAGCAGTAGTTGATAGCACCGGACCCGCGTGAAGTAATCTACGTCGCCAAGCTTGGTCACCCCAACCGAGGGATGGATCAGCAGGTTAGCTTCGACCTGTTTCGCTGCGCGGAGAGTCAATTCCACGTGCGCGCGATGCATGGGATTACGCGTCTGAAATGCCACGACACGGCGCCAACCCAGCCGGGCGAATTCGATCCGCAATTCAGCCGGCGTTAAACGGAGATTCTTGAAATCGTAATGCGACGGCGGCTGGAGACCTTCGATGCGGCCGCCCACATACCATGCGTTTTCTTTGTTCAGCAAATAGTTCACCCCGGGGTGAATCGGGCTAGTGGTATCAAAAACCGCCTTCGCTTCGGCTTTACGATCCGG
>QHNJ01000054.1 GCA_003218395.1 Verrucomicrobiota bacterium | reverse complement strand
GAAATCGAAAAGGTCGCTGCGCAAATAATGGACACGTATTCCGCCTATTCCGGCGGCGATACGGCTCATCCGAAGCAAGTAACAAAATAACTCTCAACCGCCTCAAAAGTGACATAGAACACCTTTTTGCATTGCCCAAAAAGGTGTAGCCAAAAAGTCTAGGCGGGGAACAGTTCTGCTCCGCGATCAGACGCGAACCTGAAACTCGAAATGTCTTTGCCGATCCGCTGGCCGAAGTACCAGCGCAACTAACTCACGTTTCTCCATCACGTATAACGCATAATCTAATGCCTGACTGGAGTGCCGCCCAAAAAAACGAATACCAATGTCGTAAAACAAATTGAACTGCGATCGCATCATCAAATCCTCCGACGGTACCCCGGGCCACGCCGCCCAATCACGTTCCAAAGCACGCAAACCAAGGTCATCAAAGTGACGATTAGCCCGCGGACCAACTTTGTAGAAATCCTCGGGCATAATGACTTCACATAGAGCCCTGCCGAAATGAAACCACCAACGCGCACCAAGCGCTTCGCCTAACTTCGTTTCATCAGACAGTTCGAGAATTTCCGCTAACCATTGCTTCCGTTTTTGAGTAATCCGCGATCTTAAGAAGGTAAAACGTCCATATGCGAAGCGAACGCCACCCCAGACACCGAACAGTCGGCACTTCTCCTCACCGGAACATTTTTCCGAGCTCAGTGACTTTGCTAGATATTTTGTAAAGTACCTCGCGCATGCGGCGCCACTGTACTTGAGCGGTAGCAGCTCCACTCGACCAAACCCGTGTGACGTGGCCTTCTCGCGCAAATATCGCCACACCTGTCTCAATCTCGGATCAACATTCGCATAAAAACCACGCTGCACCTGATCCCGTGGGAAATCTGTTTTGATATCCCATCCAACGTTTACCCCAGCGTGCGCATGCCAATTTCCACTCCTAGGTTGCCGTTCGCGTGTCCACATCCCGGTAGCGAATATTTTCTTCAATGCATTCAAATACGAATGCCACTTCGACTGAAAATCGGCAGCTTCCAAACAATCCGCCGCAGTGACAGTGAGAGAGCCAATGTTCTGCTCGCCGTGTTTCCAGATGTAGAGACGAAGATTTTCCTGAGCGACAAACAACTGCTTCCGACGTGATGTTCGTATGCAGTTATCTGATTGAAGACAAGGAAGGCGCGGGAGCGGCGCTTCGCGCCGCAACCCGCGCTCTCCCAGCTCCTCCGCAGCTCCAGCGCATTCGATCATACGCCGACAGCCGCTGTTGTTTCGCGAAGGAACCTCTCAATCTCTGCAATCGAAAACAGAGGCCGCCGCAACGCCCGCGAAGGACGAAGGCGGCCACGTTTTACCAAGCGATCTACAGTTGCCGGGCTAACATCGAGGGCGTCCGCTGCTTCTACGCGAGTAAGCGCGAGTTTCGGAGCTTCAAACAGAATACGTTCTTCATTCATGCGCCGATGTTGGCGCAGATGAGCTCGCCAAAAAACCGACAGCGTCGCCTAGCTTATGTCTGAATTTCTCTGCACACTGTCACACCCTAGCGCGCTCTAAGGTGGGACAAGCTGAGGAGAGGTCACTTCGAATCCCCTGATCTGCCACTGATCACCATGTTTGATCAGAGCGAGTGCGATCTCTGCTTGTCCTTTTTCGAATTGGGCCTTAGCGCTGTACTTAGCTGAGATTGTTTTGCCGTTCTGCGACGTGACCGACATGAGTGACTGTCCCTGCGCTCCCTCGCACTTTTGTAAGCGACCGACGCTGCTCTCCCACCACCGAAACATGCGATACACCTGAACAGGGGTAACTTGTTGTTTGAATTCTGGACTCGCCTTGTCCAGTAACACCTGGTCAAGCCACGTCGTAACAATAGCTGGGATCGCTGCGTCAGCGTACGCTTTGCTCTCCTTATCCAGTGCGTTGCCACGAACAGCCACGAACCAGATACCGAGCGCGCCGAGTACGATCAGACCGAGGAAGATCGCTCCAAGGACGATGAAGAATTTTTTCATGTGCGGGAAGCCCCTAGAACCGCGTTGTAGCAACAGCCGTAACCCACCACAAGGCCTAAAAACCGAGCTTAACCATTGCTGGTTACAACTAGCGGGCCGTGCGAGAAGTTAGGATAAACCGCCTCATCGACAACGACCAAGCTGAGAGCCGGAACTACAGGCGGCTAGTCTCCAAAGGATTCGAAGAGGTGTATGAGCGCGCCGAGCCGTCTCTTACAATCGGGGAGTTTCGCGAGCGCCTTCACTCAGGTAACATCTATGTGCGCAAATATCATATGCGTGCATATTAATCGTAAGAAATGATATAGATCGCATGAAAAGAAGCATACTCGGTTTGCTCGTTCTCGGCATCGCTTTAGTTCCCTTCGCTTCTCGCGCGATGACCACCGGTCCCGATATTAATTACGTATCCCAAACAGGTAGCACCGTGACGGCGGACTACTTCGGCCTACCTGCGAACTCACCGCTCATATTCGTAAACAGCTCGACGGGCGCCACCACTACTACCAGCGTGGCAGCGGTCAGCGGCACGAGCACGATCACCGTTTCGACCATAACGGTCCCCTCGGGCAGCTACTACCTGCGCGCCACTACGCCGACCGGCGGCTACATCGCGCAAACTATCATGTTCCATGTGTCTACTCACGTGCGGCGCGTCAGCCAGAGTAACTTGGCGCAGGGCAAGAATAGTGGCGGCGGAGGCGACGGCGTCTTCATCACAGGCGGCACTTACGCCTACGTCGTTGAAGGAAGCGGCACTACCAGGGCCTTCCAGATATTCAATATATCCCACCCTAAAGCTCCTGTCCTGATCAGCCAGCGCAATCTAGCCAACGGCGGCAACGGGGTCTCGACCGACGACATATGGGTTAAGGACGGCTTCGCTTATATCGTCGAGGGAGGCGGCACGGTTAATGCGCTCCAAGTATTCAACGTTACTAACCCGGCCGCGCCAGTACTCGTCGGCCAGGCCAACCTGACCAATAACGCCGGCGACCGCCTATTCGTCCAGCGCAACTACGCCTACGTTGTCGAGGGAGGCAGCTACACCAATAGCTTCGAGATATTCAACATATCGAACCCGGCAACTCCGGTGCGCGTAAGTCAGAGCAATCTCACGGCGTTCGACCAGGCGTCTATCTACGTCCAGGGCAACTACGCCTACATCGCTATCGGCGGATCTGGAAGCCAAGGCTTCGACATCTTCGATGTGTCGAACCCGGCGGCGCCGATCCTTAAGAGCGCGACCGACCTGAATTATGGAGTCCCGGACGATGGCATATTCGTCTCAGGCAACTACGCCTACATCGCTGAGGGCGCGGGAACGACCAACGCCTTCCAAATCTTCGACGTATCCAACCCGTCGGCCCCGGTTTTGGCAGGCCAGGCCGACCTTGCCAACGCGGGCAGCATTGACACGGGCGGCGGCGACGCTATCTGGGTCAGGGACGGGTTCGCTTACATAGTGGAGGGCGCGGGAACGACCAACGCGTTCGAGATATTCGACGTCTCGGACCCGGCCACTCCTTCGCTCGTAAGCCAGAGCCCGCTTGCCAACAGCGGCCAGCCGGACGACATCTTCGTCTCGGGCAAGTACGCTTACATCGTTGAAGGCGGCGGCACCGCGAACGCTTTCGAGATATTCGACATCTCAAAGGTTCGGGCCGCCCGATAATCTCTAATCTAAAGTCTGCTAAAACAAAAATCCGCCCAAATGCCGAAAACGTACGAATACGTACATCTGATTGCAAAATGCGTCATTTTTTAGATTTCAGCCAGCCTCCGTATCCGGGGTACCCAAAAATCTACATCAAGAAACACGTTCATGGATCGAAGATTTCTCAATCTAAGCTTCTTCGGCATGCTTTTGCCTGCTGCTCTGAGCCGCTTACCCCAATTCAATTGTCGCTGCTCACGACAAAACCAGCCGCCCCAAGACGCGAGCTCCCACGGGCCGACGAATAGATGCGGCGGGTTCACCTCCTTCCTCCGGTCTTACGTCCGGACCGGAATTTGCTGCTCTGATTTTCCGAGGACGACCAGGCCGCCCCAAATGCAGCTCCAACCTTTGACACATCTTCTCGATTCGTTTCAAAGGTCCCACGACGTGTGGGCCAAAAATTCTGCACAGCGAGCGGTGCAATGCGGGAATTGAGTCGAGTTTCTCGACCGACCGCCAACTCAAGAGCAATACTATGTAAATTCCCGTATTTGTTCGCCCCAACTCGTTTCCCGTCGACACCGTCCGTTCGATGGCTCTCCCAAACGCCGCAAAGAACTTTGCAGACGAGCGATAATCTTGCTCGAGAGCCAATGCCAACGCGAACTTTAATGCTCGCAGGAGGTCTGGAAGGAATTGTTCGTTGCGCTTTCTCTGGTACGTCTCCATGCGCCTCTTAATATCCTTCCCAAAAACCAGCCGAAGCTTCGTCCAATCGATTTTCTCATCGGGCACCTCCACCATATGCGCCAACCAATCCAAGTAGGCTATTCGCTGCCCGAGGATCGCACCCACTTCCCCCGGCTCCCAATTCACCGATACTTTCAGCTTCGCCGTCGGATAGAACGTTTTCGCCAGCTCACGCCCGACGTTCTTAACCCACTTCGGCCATTGTCCATTTAGCCAATGTGGCTCCGGAAGCTTGTTCTCCGCGCGCTCCATGCGCGCCACGATCCGCCTAAGCCATTCGCCATCGGCTGTTAATTCCTCACCCATTCTGTCGAAACACAATCGTGCTTTCCGGCAGCGCCTCGGACATCGCATCGAACGTAAGCCGCCTCGCCATCGCCGCACTGTGCTCGCTTCGCAGATGGCCGTATGTTTTTGCTGCTAGGACACCACCGTCCTTGTGTCCGAGCCATCCAGCAATAGCTTTGAAATCCACGCCGGCCTCGATCGCGTTAGAACAGAAAAAATGTCTCAGCGCGTGATGTCCGAACCTAGGCAGTCCCGCTCGTCGACATGCTGACCCAAGCGCTTGCCGAATATCTTTAACTCCGAAGATGCGGTCCTCGTTTATTATTTCGCCGCGCTCCTTCATTATGTATTCCAGCAACCGCCGAAGGCCCGGGAATAACGGAACCGTTCTGTCTTGATGATTTTTCGTCCCGGTTTCGCCGCCCGTCACAAGCAGCGTGTTTAAATCAAAATTAACGTCACGCCACTGGACTTCTCTTCCCTCGCCCAAGCGCAAACCCGAATAAGCCAAGAATTCAGCGAACGCCGCTGCCCCACTGCGCACTGCTTGCGGCTCGTTACGTAATTCCAACACAAGCCTCCTAAACTGCTCTTTGCTTGGAATCTCGATAGTGGCGGCTGCTGTCTTACGATTCCGAACTTTCTCGGCAGGGTTATCGAGGATTATGCCTTTAACATCCCGCGCGTACCGAATCACATGGTTCAGCGTTTCCAATTCCTTATTGAATGTTCGCGCCGCAATCGAAGCGCCGCGTCGCAGTTTCCACTTTTCGATATCCGCCGCAGTCATAGAGCGCATGGGAATCGTTTTAAAAAACGGCATCAATTGATTGATGCAGACGACCCGACGCTTGTAAGTCGACGGCTTTACGCCTCCTTGAATCGATTCAAGCCATGACTTCACCACTTCTTCAAACCGCAGATTTCGATCGTCCGAACCGTGAAGTCGAGCAGCGATCTTTCGCAATTCCGCGAGGCGACGACGCGCCAGTTCCTTATCGCTCGTCTTGAGCGAGCGTTTTAGTTGCTTGCCGCGAACTGAAAACCACGCAAAATAGACGCCATGCCCGTTTCGGTAGAGACACTCTCCGACTCTGTACAGTCGGCTCGATTGATTGGAAATCACGACGTAACCATACACTTACTAAAGTGACTTACAATCTCAAACTATCGACGCGGATAGATAGTTGTAATATATTTGTTTAGAACAATTTGGTGAGGTGGCTGAGTGGTTGAAAGCAGCGCTTTGCTAAAGCGCCGTAGCCCAAAAGGCTACCGAGGGTTCGAATCCCTCCCTCACCGGTTGCCTCGTCCTCAGGGCAAATTCAGTCTGCCGGAAGTTATTTGGTCGTGCCGTTCCTGTAAATAGCAATGGGGCTTGTGGTGGTCGGAATTGAGCTGAGCCTATCACAAGGCACAGGAATACCGGAAGTTGAACTGAGTGTGTAGCACACTTTCTTTGCGGTCTTAAGCGACTGCTGTGTTT
>QHNJ01000053.1 GCA_003218395.1 Verrucomicrobiota bacterium | reverse complement strand
CGCGTTGGACCATACCGATCTGGCTCTATGTTTCCGTCACAGGAGTGTTGGTCTATTTGATGCTCTACAAATGGTTTCCGCCGCCAAATCTTGCACTTGGCCAGTAGTTGATGTTTGATCAGAAGACGCGCCGCCGCGCAAATTAAAGGAATTTATGGTGACGATCGCGACGTTTAACGAACCAGTCAAAGCCAGGCAATTGCAACGCCGCTTCCATGATGCTGGGCTAAACGCCGATGTTCATAATGAAGCGCCTTTGCAGCAGGTTGGCTTCATGTCTCGCCCGCAAGCCAATGCGAAAGTAATGGTGGAAGACGACGATTTTGAGAAGGCCCAAAGCCTCATGGTCGAGTGGGAGGCGACTGATCCGGATATTTCCGCTGCCCTGATTCGTTGCCCGCAATGCGGCTCTTCCAATATCGAGTATCCGCAGATGACCCGAAAATTTATGACTCCAGCGGCCGTTGCGGTGCTTTGCGCACTCAAGATTATTCCAAAGGAGTTCTACTGCCAGGATTGCCACTTCACCTGGAGCAACGAGGAAGAGCCTACGATCGGACGGCTCTGGCATCGGTTCTTTCCTGGACTCGAGTCAGGCAAAGAGAGTTCGTAGCGCAGCCCCTCTGGTCAACCGGCGCGATTGACTTTAGCGCGCGATTCCTCTTGTGACGGATCTTTGATTGCTTAGAACAATGAAAGCTTTTTATTCGAACCGGCTTTCGACCGCTCAAAGCAGCACCCCAGCCACGCTCGGATTCGCAATCCTGCTCTGCCATCCATGAAGTGGCTCCTGGTGTTGCTGCTGGCGCTGATCATCTTCGGCGGCGCCGCCTGGTTCGGTTACAACAGTTTCTACAAAGAAGAAATCGCAGTGAAAAAAGAGCAACGTGGAGAAGTCACTCCGGCGCCTGCTCCCGACATTAGTCTCCCCGAATTTCAGGCAGCGGCGCAATTGCGACAGGAAGGGAAACTCGCTGAAGCTCGAGACGCGCTGGTTGTTTTTATCCAAAAATATCCCGCCGGAATGCATGTCGAAGAAGCCAAAGATTTGCTCGGCGAAATCAACGTCGACATTTTACTTTCGCGTTATCCTTCGCCAGAAAAAACAGAATACGTCGTGAAGTCTGGAGATGTGCTGGCAAAGATCTCACGAAAGCTGAAAACGACGCCCGAGCTCATTATGCGCATGAATAATATGAGCGGCACCATGCTGCATATCGGCGAGCATCTGCTTATTTCGCACCCGGATTTTTCAATCGTTATTCAACGAAAGGCGAACTTGGTTGTGCTCCTTAATCACGGCGTGTTTTTCAAGCAATATCATGTACGTGAAGCAAAGTTATCGCCTAAGCAGCCCTCGAAAATCACGGCAAAAGTTGCCGAGACGATGGCTTGGAAAAACGGCATACGCATCGGGCTCGGCAGCAAGGATTACATTGGCAGCACGCGGTGGATACGGCTCGCCGGGGCAGCCGCGTACACCTTGTATTCAATGCCCGATTCCGCGCATCTCAATCTCGATCAGCCGCCGCCGCCTGTCGGGCTCGGCCTGGCCGCTTCTGATGTCGAGGAGTTAAGCAGCCTTGTAAACAACCGCACGCCTGTCACCATTATCGACTGAATCAGGGTTTAAGCAGTTAAAAGCGTTACAGAGGTTACATCGCGAAAAAGTCATGAGAGATTTTGCTCTTGTAACTCTTGTAACGTTGTAACTTTTTTGACTTCCGCTCATGGAACTACAGCCACTCGATTTTGAAAAACCGATCTTTGAACTGGAACGGCGATTGCAGGATCTGAAAGATCACTCGGATGAGCACGATGTCGATCTTGATTCGGCCGTTAAGGCAGTGGAGGCAAAGCTTCGCGAAACGCGACGCCAAGTTTACAGCAACCTGACTGCCTGGCAGCGGGTCCAAATCGCGCGCCATGTGCAGCGGCCGTTCGCGCTCGATTACATCGAACGATGTTTTACAAATTGGATTGAACTGCATGGCGACCGCCGTTTTGCCGATGACAGAGCCATGCCAAGCGGCCTCGCCATGCTCGGCGGGCAGCGCTGTGTGGTTATCACTCACCAAAAAGGACGCAACACGAAAGAAAACGTGATGCGCAATTTCGGGTGCGCGCATCCGGAAGGTTATCGGAAAGCGCTGCGATTGATGCGACTGGGCGAGAAATTTGGCATGCCGGTAATCTCATTGATCGATACGCCAGGTGCATTTCCCGGGATCGGGTCGGAGGAGCGCCACATTTCGGAAGCAATTGCGGTAAATCTTCGCGAAATGATGGGGCTGCGCGTGCCGATTATCGCCGCGGTGGTCGGCGAGGGCGGATCGGGCGGCGCGCTCGGCATTGGCGTTGCAGATCGCGTCTTAATCCTAGAGAACGCTTACTATTCGGTGATCAGTCCGGAAGCGTGTTCCGCGATTTTGTGGAGAGACCGGCGGCATGCTGCCGAAGCGGCCGAGGCGCTTAAGCTGACGGCGCAGGATTTGTTGAAACTCAAAGTGGTCGACGAAATCGTCTCCGAACCGGAAGGCGGCGCGCACCGGGACTATGATTCGGTCGCGGAAAATCTGGGCAGCGCACTGCGCCGGAATCTGCAGCACATCTCCGAGTTTCCGATTGATGAACTGCTACAGAAACGCTACGAAAAATTTCGCCGGCTCGGCATTTTCACCGAAGGCAAAAGCACAGCCGCTTCCGCACCCTTTTGATGTGATTCTCGGCAATTGGCGCACATCTGCGGGTTTTTGCTGGTTCAGCGTGTCTGTCGCTGTCGCCTTGGCGCGTGCGAGCGTGCCAGCCTCGGAGTTTCGTTTCGACCGCGATACGGTCGGCTTCGCCAACGCAACCGTCTTCGAGTATCGCGAAGGCCATCCCTCTTTGCGCCAAAGAGAGAAAGGAGAGCCGAAAAGGTACACTCGCCGCTGTTTTGTCATGTGCCGCACCACGATGCAGTTTCAGAAGTTCGCCCGGTTCGACCCGCATGCCGCTCCGTTGGACGACAATGCGTTGGCCGCCCGCATTCGAAATGTCACCCGTCGGGCGGCTTGGGGAAGGCCGTTACCGGCGGATCAGCGCATAGTTTTCCCAGGCTACGCCAACTTGCGCGCAATGAGCGTAGCGCGTCGCGAAGTTTTGCGAGCAAATATCGGCGTTGGTTGGCCGAGCTATTTTCGACTCAGCAACGCTCGGATCGTTTTTCGGGAAGATGCGAGATTTCAGGAGGAGACCCACGCCAATCTAGATGCAACGTTGGCGCGCGGGCAGTTATTTGTTGGTTTTCTGACCACTTATCCTCGTCTCAGTATCAATCATTCGATTTTGGTCTATGAACGAAAAGCTGTCTCCCCGAATAGCGGAATTGAGCGGTATCTTGCTTACGACCCCAATCATCCGGAAGCGCCGCGTGAGCTTACCTGGTCCTCCCGCGCTCGTACTTTTGCGTATCAAAAAGACTGGGATTTCATCGGCGGCTCGGTTCGTGTTTATCAACTTTACGGCAAGCCGCTGCAGTAAAAACGATTCAGTTAAGGGAGAGTACCCATGCCAGACCGCCCATCGCCACCCACGCCAACGCCGCCGATGCCGCCGCCACCTCCTGAGCCTTTACCGCCCAATCCGCCTCCGGTTCCCCCAGTCGGAAGGTAGGGGCGGTTCACCCGAACCGCCCGCGGGCTATTTGGGGCCGATCGCCCCTACTCGTTGGCGGAAAGAGAAACCGCAGCGCTGGATCGACCCGCGCGGCCCAGGCAGCTTCGCTGTGATCGGCCCCTTTGGCTTCCATGTATTGAAGATCGTCACGAAGCTTCCAGCCTTTTTCGGACAAACGATCGCGCAACTCGCGTGCTTGTTCCCATCCGGGCTCGGCTGTGCCGGTATCGAGCCAGATTTTTAGCGGCGGTTTTTGTTCGATGGAATCCACCAGCCGGTAAATCGCGAAATCGTCCCACCAGATCGACGGCGACATCACGATGAGTCGGCTAAACGCGCGCGGATATAAAATTCCAATCGCAAGAGTGACCAGACCGCCGAGCGAGGAACCGCCCAATCCCGTAAATTCCGCTCCCGGTTTTGTTCGATATTTTCGGTCGATATTGGGCTTAAGCTCGTCCATGAGAAAGTGTCCGTACAGGCGCGCGAGCCCGCGGCTCCGTTTTTTTCGTTTCGCTTTCGCATCGATGACCCCGCGCGTCGGTGCATATTCGTGAACCCGCTCCTCGCCCATGTTCGCAATTGCGACAATGATGAGCGGCTCGATGCGTTTTTGTCGAATTAAGCGTTCGGCTGTTTCGTCTACGCCCCATTCCACGCCGGAAAACGAAGTCGCCGCGTCAAAAACATTCTGGCCATCGTGCAAATACAACACCGGATAACGTTTCCTCGAAAATCGACGATAACCCGGCGGCAGATACACCAGAACGTCGCGCCGGTTCCCGAGAATCCTCGACGGAAAAGCGCGGTGTCGTTTGATGTTTCCCGTGAACGTGTGTTTGCGCATCGAAAAACGAGATGCTTTGCTGAAGATGTCGATCTTGTCGAACATTTCAGATAGGTGCGATTGACCTCAATCGCCCGCTCTCTTTATTGTCGATTTTTCTCATGAACGAACGTTACATCAAATGGTACACGCCGTATTTAAGTCGCGAGTTCGAGATGCTCGCGTTCGGAAATGGCGGCGGGCTGCCGCTGATTCTCTTCCCCACTTCCTTCGGCAGTTATTATCAGAACAAAGACTTCGGGTTGGTCGGTTCTGTGAGCGGATATATCGATGCAGGCAAAGTCACTGTCTATTGCCCGGACGCGATCGACCTGGAAAGCTTCTACAACAAATCGATTCACCCGGCTGATCGGATGCGCACCCACAACGCGTACGAAAACGTGATCGTCCGCGATGTCTTTGATCTCGCACGGCGCGAATGCAATTGTCATCGCGTCGCGGTCTGTGGCGCCAGCCTCGGCGCTTATCACGCTGCAAATATCGCTTTTCGTCATCCCGACACGGTGAGCCACCTCATCAGCCTGAGTGGCTCGTTCGACATCAGCTCGTTCTTCGACGGTTATCACGACGACAACATTTACTTCAACAGCCCCTACGAATATCTGCCGAACATAACCGATCCGTGGAAATACAATCACATGGGCATCATCATCGGCACCGGCGAATGGGACAACACCCGCCACGAATCGTATCGGCTCTCCGAAATTCTGAATTCAAAAGGCATCCGCCATTTTCTCGACGACCGGAAATGGTGCGGCCACGAATGGAGTTATTGGCGCGACATGCTGCCGTACTATTTGTCGCTCGTGTGAGAAACGTGTTTGTCCACAGATTACGCAGATTGACGTAGGTTAGGTTTCCGGCCAAAACCACTATCGAACATCCGTGTAAATCCGCGTAATCCGCGGTTCAGCTTATTATGAAAAAAATCGGAATCCTTTTTGGCCAGGAGTACAGTTTTCCGCCCGCGTTTGTCGAACGGGTGAATCAGAAAACGGGCGGCAAAGAGATCGTCGCGGAATTCGTCAGGATCGACAAAGTGATCCAAGGCGAGCCGTGCGGTTACGACGTCGTGATTGATCGCATCTCACAGGACGTCCCGTTCTATCGCGCCTGGTTGAAAAACGAAGCGCTCACGGGCTGCGCGGTTGTGAACAATCCGTTCTGGTGGAGCGCTGACGACAAATTTTTCAATAACGCGCTGGCGACGAAGGTCGGCGTCGCCGTTCCGCGAACGGTCCTCTTACCGTCGAACCAGCCGCCGCCGGACACGAACGACAAGTCGTTTCGCAATCTCGGTTACCCCCTAGATTGGGAAGGGATTTTCAATTACGTGGGGTGGCCGGCTTTTTTTAAACCATTCGCGGGCGGCGGCTGGAAGAAC
>QHNJ01000104.1 GCA_003218395.1 Verrucomicrobiota bacterium | reverse complement strand
TACAGCTCGCTGGACTTTTATGGTGTCGCTCTCATGCGCCTGGCGATAGTGCGCGGCGATGGAAAAGCGTTTCCGCTCCAGCATTACCCCACGTACGCCAGCAAGCTTTTCGTTAAGCTCCTTTTCCGCAGCGTCGATAATGGGCACCAACTCAGTGGCCACTTGTTTCCGCAACCCACGCGGCCCGGCGATGTCAAAGCCATGGCTCCCCGCGTAAACGATCCTGCCGATATCTACGCGGTGGCGAATGTCGTCCAGGTCGCGGCCACTGAGAACTGCGATGGGCACTTTGGACGCGAGAGCGCGCAAGACCATCCGTGCTGAATCGGAGAGTGACGCCTTCTCTGGATGACTAACGATCGGCGTGAGCGTGCCATCGTAATCAAGAAAAAGGGCGATCCGTTTGCCTGGCGCGGCGATTATCTCGTCAATATGATCAAGCGCTGATGGAATCATTTTCGATTTAACGATTTCAAATAGAGCGTCACAAATAAATCGCATGTTAACGAAGCAAAGGCGACGCGAGGACGAGTGGGCACTCCGAAAGCTCCCGCGAAACCGAATAGGCGTCTCCATGCATTTCGCACGAAGTGCTTTGGGAGTGCGATGAGTCTTCGCATCGCTTTCATCCTTGCTGGTCCGCATCTATGTATGACGCTACGGATAATTCAATTGGCGGCGTGCGATTTATTTGTGAGAACAGCAACAAAAGAGTTAAAAGAGTTAACGTCGCAATGATGTAACCTTGTAACGTTTTTAACTCTTTTGATAATGAATCGTCTTATCCTCGTTTCCAACCGGCTGCCATTCGCACTCGAGCCGGTCGGAGATGGCCAATGGATCGCTGCACCGTCTCCCGGCGGGCTCGTTAGTGCTCTCGGACCAGTGTTGCGCGGGCGCGGTGGGACATGGATCGGTTGGCCCGGCGTTGCGGGCGACGTTCCGGGTACGTCGTTCGCGGAAGCCACGCGCGATGCAGGCTACAAGGTCGTGCCCGTAGCGTTAAGTGAGGCAGAGCGTGACGAATTTTACTACGGCTATTCCAATGAGGTCATCTGGCCGCTCTTTCACGACCTGCAAAGCTTCTGTCACTTCGAGCCGGCGTTTTGGGAGACTTACAAGGCGGTAAACGAGCGTTATGCCGATGCGATTGCGCGACATTGCCAGCCCGGGGACTTCATCTGGGTGCACGATTACCACCTGATGTATGTCGCTCAGGCGTTGCGCGAGCGCAGCGTCCATGCGGCGCTGACGTTTTTCCTGCACATCCCATTTCCGCCATTCGACATCTTTGCCAAGCTTCCGCAACAGCAACGATTGTTGCGCGCCCTGCTTCAATTCGATCTTCTCGGTTTCCAAACCCGGCGCGACCTGCGCAACTTCCTGCAATGCGTACGGCGGGTGCTGCCCGACGCACGGGTTTTTCCTAGCTCCGGGCTCCAACATATCCGCTTTGGGGGACGGGCGATCCGCGCCGGCAGATTCCCAATCGGCATCGACTTCGAGTCGTTTGAACAGGGTGCCCTATCGGAAGACGTCGCGCGGCGGGCGCGTGAGCTGCGGGCCGCTTTTCCCGGATGCCAGCTGATGCTGGGCATTGACCGTCTCGATTACAGCAAAGGAATTCCCGAGCGGCTGCGAGCGTTCCGCGTCGCGCTGGAGCGACATCGGGAACTGCGAGGACGCGTGGTCCTGATCCAGAACGTCGTCCCAAGCCGGGTGGAGATTCCAAGATACCATGAGTTCAAAGACCGCATCGATCGTTTGGTCGGCGACACTAACGGCCGTTTCTCAACCGACACCTGGTTACCGGTGCATTACCGCTTTCGCAGCCTTGATCGTGACGATCTGTTGGCCCACTACCGTGCGTGCGAAATAGCGCTAGTCACGCCGCTTAAGGACGGCATGAACCTCGTGGCCAAGGAATACTGCGCATGCTGCGTCGATCAGGACGACGGCGTGTTGATTCTTAGCCATTTTGCGGGCGCGGCGGAGCAGCTAAAGCCCGGCGCGGTGCTGGTGAATCCCTATGACGTCGAGCAGGTGGCCGATGCGATTTTCAAAGTATTCCGGATGAGCGACGCCGAGCACAGCGTGCGAATGAAGCGCATGAGACGTATCGTGCGGAACGAGGATGTCTTCTGGTGGGTTGATTTGTTTCTCAAGGCAGGATCGCAGCTCGCGGCCCGGTCCGCACAAACTGCCGGCCGGCGCCTCGCCAAACAACGCTAAACGGACGACGCGACGGGTACGCAGCGGGCAAGCGCCATGCGGTACATCTGTGGATCATCCGCGACGGCTGTTGAAAACGATCCTTTGTTAAAACACAATTTACATGGGCATCATCGACAAAGTGCGAAAGGTCTCGGAGACCGTTTGGGAAATACCGGTGACCTACAAAGAAGGCATGCGCGCGCCGGCACGGATCATCGCGACAGAAAAGCTCGTGCGCGAAATCACAGCGGTTATGGATTTCCAATCGGCGGCGTCGCGGCAATGGATGTGGGCGTAGGCGGCGTGATCTCGCCCGGCGGCATCGGATTCGACATCAACTGCGGCATGCGCCTGGTCATCACAAACCTCACGTCGGACGACGTCCGGCCGTACCTTAAAGAAATTGTCGATCTTCTCTTCCAACGCGTGCCGGCTGGCGTCGGCAGCCATGGATTTTTGAAAATCTCGCGCCAGGAGTTTCGCGAGGTCGTGGAGCAGGGTGCGCGCTGGTGCGTCGAACACGACTATGGCTGGGAGGAAGACCTCGAACTCACCGAGGAAAGCGGCTGCATCTCCGGCGCGGATGCGGCAAAAATCAGCGAGCGCGCGATTGATCGCGGCTACAACCAAATTGGCACGCTCGGCGGCGGGAACCACTACCTCGAAGTGCAGGTCGCGCGACCCGAGGATGTGCGCGACAAGGAGCTCGCGGCAAAATTCGGAATCACGATCCCCAATCAGATCGTGGTGATGTTCCATTGCGGGAGCCGCGGCTTCGGACACCAGGTCGCGACCGATTATCTCCAGATTTTTTTGAAAGTAATGGAGAGCAAATACGGTATCAAAGTGCTCGACCGCGAACTGGCGTGTGCGCCGTTCGAATCGCCTGAGGGGCGCGATTATTTCGCCGCGATGAAATGCGGGCTCAACATGTCGTTCGCGAACCGGCAGGTGATCCTTCACCGCATTCGCGAAGTTTTTTCCGAAGTTTTCGGCCGGAGCGCCGAAGACCTCGGGATGCGAATGATCTACGACGTTGCGCACAACACCGCGAAGCTGGAAAAGCACACGGTCGACGGAAAAGAGAAAAGGCTGCTAGTGCATCGCAAAGGCGCGACGCGCGCGTTTGGACCTGGCCAGGAGGAAGTGGCCGCGCCGTACCGCGACATTGGCCAACCGGTGATCATCGGCGGCTCGATGGAAACTGGCTCATATCTTCTCGTTGGCACGTCATCGGGCGACCAGACATTTTTCAGCACCGCGCACGGCAGCGGCCGCACGATGAGCCGCACCAAAGCGCGCAAGTTATGGCATGGCAAACAGCTCCAACGCGACTTGGAAGCACGCGGCATTTACATTCGCAGCACCTCCTGGGCAGGTCTCGCGGAGGAAGCGGGCGCTGCTTATAAAGACATCGACGAAGTGATCGAGGCGACGGAGCTGGCTGGGATCAGCAAGCCGGTAGTGCGATTTACGCCGATTGGAAATGTGAAGGGATAAAAGGTTGGAAAATCCGAAATTCGAATCTCGAAATCCGAAACAAATTCAATGACAAAAGTTCCAATTTGCAAAACCCACTTCTCCTACGAAGCGATGTATTTCGGTCATTCGAGTTTTGATTTTCGAACATTGTTTCGAAATTCGGATTTCGACATTCGGATTTTTCGCTAATGCAATTGCGCACTCCTATCACTCTCGTCACTGGCCCGCTCGGAAGCGGCAAAACCACGCTGCTTCGCCACATTCTCGCGACGCGCCCGGCGAAAATCGCGATTGTAATGAACGAATTCGGCGAGATGGCGATCGACACCAAAGTGATCGAAGGAAAAAATGTGCGAATCGCCCAGCTCGGTGGCGGTTGCGTTTGCTGCTCGCTGCTGGGCGAGTTCGAAGCAGCCGTGGGCGAAATCATCCAGCGCGTCGAGCCCGACAGAATCATCGTCGAGACCACAGGGCTCGCCGAACCCGAAGCGCTCGTGTTCAATATTCAGGAAGCGCTGCCGCAATGCCGTCTCGACGGTGTGGTTTCGGTAATCGACGCCGACATGCTCGTTCGCTTTCCCGAGCTTGGTCACACCACGCGACTGCAAATCGAAGGCGCACATATTTTGCTTCTGAACAAAATTGATCTTGTCCAGTCGGCGCAAATCGAGCCGCTCGAAACGAAATTGCGCGAACTAAATCCGACCGCTGCGATCGTTCGTACCGAGCGTTGCCAAATCGATCCCGAGTTGTTATTCGGAATTGGGCGCGAGAAAAAAATCGAACCCCAGAAGCACAAACATCAACTGGAGTTCGAATCGTTCACATTCACCTCCGACAAAAGATTCCGTCGCGATTGTTTCGGACGCTTTGCGGACAGCCTGCCTTCGAGCGTGTATCGCGCCAAAGGTTTCGTTCGTTTCTCCGAGGCTGCGCACCTTTTTAATTTTGTTGCGGGACGCTGGGAACTGGAGCCGTTCGAATCGGATGCGACGTCCCTAGTGTTCATCGGCAAAGGAATTGCGACATACAGATCAGCGATCATCAATTCCCTGAAAAACTGTGAGACCTGATCGCTCTCAATTATCAGCCACTCGAATCCCCAAGTTTCAATGCCCTATAAATTCCTCGACGAAATCGGAATTGCTGACATCGCCTTTGAAGCGACTGGTCGCGATCTGCCGGAATTGTTCACAGCAGTCGCCGACGCTACGCTGAACGTTATGATCGAAAACCTTGACGCCATCGAAGCGCACGAGACGCGCCGCATCGAGCTGAAGAATGACGCAATCGATATGTTGCTGTTCGATTTTTTGCAGGAGCTAATCTATTTCAAGGACGCCGAACGTCTCCTGTTGCGTGTTCGCGAAGTGCAGATCGACGAAAAGGACGGCAACTATTTTTTAGATGCGACAACCAAAGGCGAGCCGCTCGATGCCACGCGCCATGAACAGCGTGCCGATGTGAAAGCAGTTACGCTCCACGATTTTTACGTGAAGAAAATCGACGACGCGTGGAAGGCCAGCGTGCTCCTGGATATTTGAGATGGATCTCCACCATGCGCTCCGCAGCTTCTTCGACCGATGAAACGGGAAAACCGTTCACCCCATCTTGAATCTCATAGGGGATTCCGCCCACGTTCCCGAAAGGATTCGGTCGCAAACGCGGACACCCTCGCCAGGAGCACGAGCGGCGATTAGTTTTATGTCAAATGTCGATCTTGCCTCACCATGAAAAGACCAAAAATAGATGAAAAACTCACGCTGCTGGCGGATTTCGGGAAGACTGAAGCAATCTGCGCCGAGGTGCTCGATAATCCGACCACCGAGGAGGGCGTTTTACTCAAAGTGATGGCGCGCGGTCCGTTCCAGGAAGGCCAGCAGGTCTGGATCATCGATCGCAACGGATCCAAAATCGGCGCCACCGTCGAGAACGTCTTCAAGCAAACAATCGATAGTGAAGTAACGCTCTCAACCGTTCTTCCCGCTTAAGGACAAGTCATGGCTTTGCAGAAGAATCGCGCCGGCTCGTTTCATTTCATCAATCGCACGATCAAGGTCGCCGGAGTCAAGGCCGATTCCGCGGCATCCGTCAAGGATGATGTGCGTGTTAAACCCGAGGTGGCGCGCGTCAAGCACACTGTATTTGACGCAATAGTCCAGCGCGAGCCCGAGCAGGTAGATATCGTTGATGGAACGCTCTTTTAGATACTCGCCGAGGCCAGTTCTTCTACGGTGGGCATTATCGAAAAATGTGCTGTAGCTGTCGATGAGCGGATCGATTCCCTTGTGGAAGACATGAGCGATTCGGCTCGTGTCGAACGAGGGGGCGAAGTCAGCGCCGCGCGTGTTTTGAACGCAATGCACCGGCCAAAGGATTTGCTCGATCCCGTCGAGCATGATGCGATCGCCGGGCCTTTTGCCCGGATGATTTGTGGCGAAGCTCCCGTGGTTTGGCGGATGCCAGTCTTGCGTAGCGAGAAGAAGGTTGAAGCGTCGCTGCAAATTATTAGCGACTGGAATGACTTCATCGCCATGTGACACCGCTAAAGCGCCGCCGGGCAAAAAATCATTCTGAAGATCGACAATGATCAGTGCATTCATCTTGTTTAATCCCGTTGTTCTTTGGCATGCACGATTAATGTCGACCTTAACTCATGTAATGACCTCTCGAGCCCGACTTTGTAGGCGCGCGGCCTGTTCAGCCTCAGGATCGCAGGCGGCGCACGCCTGAGCTGCTTCCGCGCGTACGCACGCGACGCCTCGATACCCGGCACGCGATAAATAAGTTCGCCATAACGAAAAATTGGCACGAGCAAATCCGAGTACTCTGTCCTGGCGGGAATCTCGGTGTGCTTCTCGTTTCCAAGATCGACAATTACGCAGGGCTCACTCACTACATGATCGATCTCGTAAATTGCATCGGCAATGAATCTTTGGTCCGGCTGGTGGAATCTGCGCACTTGCAGCAACCCTGGACAGGACGTCTTCGCTAACTCACCAGAAAGTTTGATCCGATACTGCCACTGCTCGTGGGAAGCACGCACCGCGCCGAGTTTGTAAACGCCATCCAGCGCCGCGTCGGGCTGGCCAGTGGTTAGCCTTGTTCCGACGCCCCAGATATCGATCTTCGCGCCGCGCTGTTTCATCTCGGCGATCGTAAATTCGTCCAGATCACCTGAGCAAACGATCTTTGCATTCGGAAATCCCGCTTTGTCGAGCATTCGCCGCGTTTCAATGCTTAACCAAGCGCGGTCGCCGGAATCGAGGCGCACACCAATCATTTCATGCCCGTCTTTCTGCAGCTGCTTTGCTACTTTAATGGCGCGGCGCAAGCCATTGATCGAGTCGTAAGTGTCCACCAAGAACACGCAGTTGTTCGGCAACGCCTTTGCATAAATCTGAAATGCCTCGCTCTCCTTTTCGAAAAACATGATCCAACTGTGCGCCTGCGTGCCGCTCACTGGAATTCCGTATTGCTGGCCTGCCTGCAAGTTGGATGTGCCGGCGCAGCCGCCGATGAAAGCCGCTCGCGCCGCGCTCAAACCCCCGTCAACTCCCTGTGCGCGACGCAAACCAAATTCAATTACCACGTCATTCTCAGCCGCTAGGCAGACGCGCGCCGCCTTCGTCGCGATGAGACTTTGAAAATTCAAGATGTTGAGTAAAGCCGTTTCCAAGAGCTGACACTGGCTTATCGGTCCGCAAACCCGCATCATCGGTTCGTTCGGAAAAACGAGCGTTCCCTCCGGAACTGCATCGACGTCGCAAGTCAGTCGCAGATCGCGCAGGTGATTGAGAACGCTGGAATCGAACAGCGGTTTGCCGTCGTTCCCGCGTTGCGAGGCCAGGTAATGGATTTCTGTTTCGTCAAAATGGAACGTGCGCAGGAAGTCGATCACCGTCGCAAGCCCGCACGCGACCGTGAATTCTCCATCGAACGGGTTCTCCCGAAAGGTGACGTGGAACGCTGCCTCATGATCGCTCATGCCAGCTTTCCAATAGCCGCACGCCATCGTCACCTCATAGAGGTCTGTCGTTAGACCGGAGAAGGTTTGCGCAGGCGCATTCAATCTGGCCGGAAATTTAGACACGTGGCGCGAGTACGCGAATCTACCAGAGACAGCCGATGCTGCTTCGCGCAACGTTTCCAAAATGAGTGGTAATGAAAACAAGATCAGGTTCAGGCAAAGCCGAGCGCAGTTTTCCGTTTCTCCGAATCAATGAGCGCGAAGCGAAGCCGCGAAAACACGGATTAACCGAAATCCGAGGACCGTACTACTCGGTAGTAGGTCGGCGCTACCTCGAAGACTTGTTTGAAACAATGGGTAATTATGTTGATTCGCTGAAGTTCGCCGGCGGCTCGTTCACGATCATGCCAGAGCGGGCCGTACGGGACATTGTCGATCTTTGCCACAAGCATGAAGTGCTCGTTTCGACAGGGGGTTTTATTGAACACGTGCTCGCCCAGGGCGGCGAGGCTGTGCGGCAATATCTCGCCGAATGCAAGAAGCTCGGCTTCGACATTGTCGAGATCTCGGCGGGTTTCGTCTCGATCCCAACCGACGACTGGCTGCGCCTCATCGAATTCGTGCGCAAATCGGGATTGAAAGCGAAACCGGAAGTCGGAATTCAATTTGGCGCAGGCGGGGCAACTGCTGCCGCGGAGTTGGAAGCGGAAGGCACACGCGACCCGAGCTGGGCAATCGCGCAAGCAAAACGATTTCTCGATGCCGGTGCGGACATCATCATGATCGAAAGCGAAGGCATCACAGAGAATGTCAATCCATGGCGGACGGAAGTGCCAGCGCGATTCATCAACGAGTTCGGAATGGAGAAGCTGATGTTCGAAGCCGCCGATCCCGACGTGTTCGCATGGTACATCAAAAATTATGCAGTGGATGTGAACCTCTTTGTCGATCATAGCCAAATCGTGCAGCTGGAATGTTTGCGCGCTGGCATTTGGGGCACGAAAAGTCTGTGGGGACGCGTGGTAACGTATAAGGAGCCGGACTGAAATTCGTCGGCCCGACAGAGTCTCGCCCTACCGGCCGATGCGATTGACGAACCAATCGCTCGCCAATTGCGCAACGCGCTCGAGGGCGCCCGCTTCTTCAAAGAGATGCGTCGCACCGGGAACAATCTCCAGCTTCACTTCGCAACGCATCCGATCGCGGGCCTGCTCGTTTAGCTCGATAACGATGTCGTCGTTGCCGCCGACGATGAGCAACGTTGGCGCTTGCACTTTTGGTAACGCTTCACCTGCTAAATCTGGACGTCCGCCACGGGAAACTACGGCACCGACGTCTTGTGGGATCTCCGCCGCTGCAACCAACGCAGCGGCGCCGCCCGTACTCGATCCAAAATAACCAATACGCAAATTGCGCGTCTGTTCCTGTTGTTTCGCCCAGTTGGTCGCGTGAACGAGGCGCTGCGCGAGCAGCATAATGTTGAATCGAAGTTCGGCCGTGTGCGCGTCGATCGATTCCTCTTCAGGCGTAAACAGATCAAAAAGCAACGTCGCCAGTCCGGCTTTGTTGAGCGTACGGGCAACGAACTGATTCCGGGGGCTGTGCCGGCTACTACCGCTTCCGTGGACGAAAAAAACGATGGCGGTCGCTCCATCAACAATCGTTAGATTCCCGTCGAGCGTCGCCCGCCCGGCTGGAATACGCACTTCGTTCATTTCAAAGAAAAGTAATGGTAGGGACGAACCGCCGGGCGGTCTGATGCGGCCCGCCCAGCGGTCGCGGCCTACCAAATT
Source organism: Verrucomicrobiota bacterium (assembly GCA_003218395.1). GTDB lineage: Bacteria > Verrucomicrobiota > Verrucomicrobiia > Chthoniobacterales > UBA10450 > Udaeobacter. Next base: position 1,461 of record QHNJ01000104.1, on the reverse strand, counting down.
AGCCTTGGAATATTATTCTCACACCGTAAATGGATAGGTTTCGGGAAGTTCACCCTGGTTCCAAATGCTTGTTCGTTCGAGCGGTTCTACTGCGCGTGTTTCATCGATGTGAATGATCGCGTCGAATTGCTTCGGCAGCCGCGCATGGAAATAATGGCTCAACCGTTCTGTCTCGGGCCGGTAAATCACACCAATTGCGCGCTCCAGCCGCGGGCCGCCGATCTTGTCACCCGCGTTTCGCAGATCGATCCAAAACCGCGGCAGCCCTGTTTGATGAAATAACTCTTCGTAACTGCCTTCCAGCGCCGGCCGCACATTCTTGCGCTCGGCAGCCGCGCCCCAATCGGAGGCAGCAGTCACGGTGCCATGATGCGTGCTGAAACCGATCAACACCGCTTCCCCTCCGTAATGCTCGCGAATGAGCTGACCAACATTCAGTTCGCCGTGCTGGCTCATCTCGGTCGCGCGCGCGTCGCCTAGATGCGAATTGTGTGCCCAAATAATCGCTTTCGGTTGCCGGCTGCCATTGAGGTGTGCGACCAATGCCTCGATCGTTTCCACCATGTGCCGGTCGCGCAAATTCCAGGACGAGGCGCGACCGCGAAACATGGAGCGGTAATACTGCTCCGCGTTTTTCACCAGCCGCGCATTTTGCTCTGCGAAGAAAAGTTCCTCCGCGGCCATTTCGCCGTCGCGGCTGAGGAATTCTCCCGCTTTGCGCTGCAACTCGGCGAGCTGCTCGACGACCGCGTCTTCGCAAGATTCCGTGGCGCCCGCCGTCGCGGCATAGCCGTACTCCTGCGGCTCGCGACTGAAATGGTCGAAGCACGAATAGCGCGCGCGCGCGCGTTTCGCTGCGTCGGGATCAACCTTTTGTAGATAACTCAGAACGGCATGGATTGAAGCGTGCAGGCTGTAAAGATCCATGCCGTAAAAACCGGCGGGCGCTCTTTTTGGATCAACATCTTTGCTGAAGCCGCGCAGCCATTCGACGAACTCGACGACAACGGTGTTACGCCACATCCAGGCGGGAAAACGGCGGAAACCTGAAAGCGCTTCATTTGCATTCGCGTCAGCGCTTGTGCCGCGTACATAACGATGGGCGCGAGACGCGTCCGGCCAGTCTGCCTCAATCGCCAGCAATGTGAAACCTTTCTCGGCGATGAGACGTTTCGTAGTCGCCGCTCGTTCGAAATAAAATTCGTGCGTGCCGTGCGAAGCTTCGCCCAGCAGCACGATGCGTGAATCACCGATCAGATCGAGCAGCACATCATAATCGTTTGCGCTGCCGGTGAACGGCTGGGCGACTTCGCGGACGAGTTCGGCGTCGGTCATTGTTCGCCACGGCGAATACTTCCTTCGGCGGATCGATCTGACGCGGCACGAGCCAGCAACTCGCGCACTTCTTCGTCGCTAGTCTGCGAGAAATCCTCGTAATACTGGCCGACTGCCTGAAAAAAT
>QHNJ01000004.1 GCA_003218395.1 Verrucomicrobiota bacterium | reverse complement strand
GACGTGATTCTGGACCTCGTAGGCGGCAACTATTTCCCGGCAAACCCCGATGCGCTCGCTTCGAGCGGCCGACTTATTTGTGTCGGCACAATGGCCGGCGCGAAATCGGAAATCGACCTCGGCTTGGTGTTGCGAAAGCGTGCCACTATCATCGGCACGATGCTTCGCGGGCGCTCGATTGAAGAAAAAGCCGACGCCACGCGACTCTTCGCCTCTTCCGTTCTACCGCTGGTGTCGCGCGGAGCGATCCGTCCGATAATCGACCAAATCTATGCAGTAGATGAAATTCGCGACGCGCATCAGCGAATGGAATCCAACGCTGGCTTCGGCAAAATCGTGCTCACGTTCGCTTAATAATCAGGAGGGCTACTTCCTCGCATCAATAAAGATTTGCCAGCGTTTTACGCTATCCAGTTTCAGAATGCCATGCTCGGCCCACGGGTCGTTCTTCAGTTTCTCTCTGATTTCATTTTCGTCTTCAGCATTGAAGATCAACAGAGAGCCGCCTTCATCAACCAACGGGCCGCCCATCAAAATGAAACCATCGTCAACGAGTTGATCGATGAACTTCGCGTGTTCATCCCAAAAGGGCTGCTCGCGCGTGTCTTTGGAGAAATCACGATTAGGACCGGCCGAAGAAATTGCCAGGAATGTATTTTTCATGACAAACGAACTTCAAACGTCCGCGCGTTGAGTCAATTTTTCGGCTCGTCTGCGATCCGAAGCACAACTTTTCCGCGCGTATGATGCGTTGCGGCCTGTCGTTGGGCTGCGATCGCTTCACTCAGTGGGGAAACCTGGGTCACGATTGGCTTGATCTTTCCCGCGTCGATCAGGTGCGCGATCTCTGTGAGATCGTCTGCATCGGGATGGACGGAGATACCCGCGCCGTGAATTCCACGTTTCTTGAGCTCTACCGGGTCGGGACGCGCAACCAGCGACATCACGACGCCGCCTTTCTTTACCACATCGTAAGAACGCGCGAGCGTTTCTTTGCCGACCGGGTCAAGCACCGCGTCCACATCTTTGGTAACGTCTTCGAACCTGGTCTTTGTGTAATCGATCGCCACGCCGACGCCGAGCTGCCTCAGGAGATCTTGATTTGCGGTTGACGCAGTCGCAATGACACGCGCTCCACGCGCTTTTGCAATCTGGACTGCGAAACTACCGACGCCACCTGAACCGCCGTGGATGAGAATAGTTTGTCCCGCCTGCAGCTTCGCTACGTCGACTAATGCCTGCCACGCGGTCAAAGCGCCCATCGGCACTGAGGCTGCTTCGACAAAGTTGAGAGACTTGGGTTTCGCAGCCACTTCCCACTCCTTGACGGTGACGTAATTGGCCCAACCGCCGCCGAACGTTGGATAACCGTAAACCGCGTCGCCCACTTTGAGTTTCGTCACGTTTGCTCCGGTTTTCTTCACGACACCGGCAATTTCGTAACCCGGGATCAGTGGCAAATGCGTGCCGAATTCGCGCGCGTATTTGCCACTAAGTGTAAGCGGGTCGGCTGGATTTACCCCGCTCGCGATCACGCGTACGAGCGCTTCATCTTCTTTTGGCTCCGGCCGCGGCACCTCTTCAAATTTCAGGACTTCAGGCGCGCCGTATTCATGCGCGACGACGGCTTTCATCATCGGCTTTTCGTCGGTGCGTGCGGCGTGACAGAATACAATGGAGATCGCGAAGCCTAAAATGACAGGAATGCGGTGAAAGATCTGCATGACGGTCAGCTTGGCGTGCGATTGCCTGAGGCGCGAACGGGAAATTTCGCTATGCGTAGAGCGCGTTCTCGCGATCCTCGAGAATCAGCGGACAGCGATCAGTAGTCAGCGGTCAGAAATCAACTGGCCGCGGCGGCCTTGGCGAGAGCGCGCTGAGTGCGGGTTGGCGGCATCGCTCTGACGTTGCTGATCTCGACGCGGGCCGCGTTTGCGTTGCCTGTGATCTGCACGCGAGATAAGCTTGGCGGTGAAGTTGTTTCCTCGACCAATTGTCCTTCTGATCGCGGGAATTACCGCAAGCGCCGCTGTTGTTCGTGCGGATTCCCCTTCCGGATTACGCGAGCGAAAGGTGGATGTCGGCGAAGGGGTATCGTTGCGGGTAATCGAAGCTGGCCAACCAGGACAGGGGCCGACTTTGGTTTTTATTCCTGGCTGGAGCACTGGCGCCGATATTTGGCGACAACAGATTGATCGCTTTGCTCCAACTCATCGCGTGATCGCTTTCGATCCGCGCTCACAGGGTCAATCGACGATGACAACGAGCGGCAACACGCCCGAGATGCGCGCACAGGATCTGCACAACTTGCTCGAACGGCTGGACGCGCGTCATCCGGTATTGATCGGTTGGTCTCAAGGAGTTGAGGATCTCACCGCTTACATCGAGCGTTACGGCACGCATGATCTCGCCGGCCTCGTCCTCGTGGATGCGGCAGTCGCCGATGGGGCGGATGGCATCGCCGCGCGACCACAAGAGGCGGCGGTGCAGTTCAAAATGCTGGCGGTGTATCAAGCGCACCAGGAAGAATATTTACGCGGTATGATGAGGGCAATTATCAGCAAACCGCAGCAGGATGGCACGATTGATCGGCTCATCGCCACTGGCATGAAAACGGCGCCCACCGTCGGAACCGCAATGCTGGTCGCGGATCTTTTCGGGATGAACCGCACGGCTGCGTTGAAAAAGATTGATTGTCCGACTCTGATCATCGCATCTGCGAAATCGGACGAACTGGCTCGCCAGCAGGCCGGCGCGAACCGGACTCCGCATGCGCGTTTCGAAAAAGTCGAGGACGCCGCCCACGCCGTCTTCCTCGATCAGCCGGAGCGCTTTGACGAATTGCTCGAGAAATTCGTGAAAGACCTGACGACGGGTTCGGCGGGTTCAACGCCGTAGCCTGCGAGCCAGGAAACACCGATTACATTTGTAGAGTGTTCGGCGAGCCCCCGAAGACGTCTTAAGGTGTGTTGGGCAAACGGGTCGACGCCTGGCCGAACACGTAACGCCAGCCATGCTTAGTACGAACATACGTGTCACTAAACCAAAGTTTATAGTCGAACGGTTTAGCATCTTCGGTGCCCTTTACCCGCAACAGAGCGGTCACGACTGCCGTATCGCCCCAGACTCGCACTTTCTGAGCGCTATCCTCTTGATGTTCATAGGCCACGCGCCTGTTCCGGGCTTGCTCCAGCAGATCAGCTTTTGTATAGGTTTTACCGACCCCTGTTACTAACACAAAGTCGTCAGCCAAAATGCGATCCATCGTGGCAACATCGTTCGCTTTCACCGCCGCTTGGTATTCAGTATCGAGTGCAGCCACGGCCTTTTCGTCGTTGGCCGAGGATCCAGCCCTGCTACTCGGTCCAATCGTCATGAGTACCCAGCTGTAAATGCCAAAGCGCGCGTCGCAAAAGATGGACACGGCTTAATACGCAGCCGAAACAAAATCATTTCCCTGGCGTTCTGCCTTCTTCAGCATCATGAAGGTCTATCCACGTTTGAATATCGTCACGATCGCCCAAACCTGATCGCTTCTTGGCCGCCTCCAGGTCGGCGCTAGCTTCATCCCGCCAACCGCGTTTGGAAAGAAACGCATTCCAGATACCGATTTCTTCTTCGCTGGGTCTTCTGCCCCGTGCGAAGCACCATTCGAGTATTTCGTCGTCCGATCCCCCCTCAAGAGTTCGCTTGACCAGGTCATCATAATTAACTCCCAAAAATCGTGTGCAGCGAGCGTCGAAGAAAGTTGGATCCTCTACTCCAACAAAATACCCTTCAGCCAATCGGCCGACAGCGTAGAGTCGGATCTTGTCCAGCATTCTAGCAAAATAAATCAGACCTTTCGTTTGAATGTAATCGCTGCACGGGTTTTGAGTCTGCATTTGAAGGAAAGCTTCTGACCTTGTGGTAAGGTGTCAACAGTCCACTTAAATCGAAATGGCCAGACCACTTGGACAGCGACTTGCGGTGACCAGCAGTCTCGGTGATTGCAATCCGGATCGTGAAACGACTTGGGGATAAAAATTCAAGTAAGAAGCGGCGCCGCCACTCGATTATGGCTTTTGAAATGGTCCGGTTGGATCGCGCTGCGGCCGAACCACTGCATCAACAACTTTATCGCCAGATTCGCGATGAACTGGTGTCAGGAAGCTTCAACAACAACTCGTCGCGCCTTCCCTCCTCTCGCATGCTGGCTGCCGATCTGGGAGTCTCACGGTTCACCGTCAACCTCGCGCTCTCGAGGCTTCATGCAGAAGGGTATCTTCAATCCAGAATTGGATCTGGTACGTTCGTCGTCGAGGCGTTGCCCGAAAGTTTCCTGAGCGCACGAACGGCAAAACCAAAGCCACATACCGAACGCCCGCCGCGCCTTTCTAATCGGGTAAGAAATATTCCTGATCATAGGGTCGGAAAACAGTTTGATTTCGGAATCGCGGGACCGCCCGGTGTCTCCTTTGTTCCCGCTGTCGCAGCGCTGGATGAATTTCCGATCGAAATATGGGAACGACTTCGGGCACAAGTCCTCGCACAAAAAGGAGCGCATCTGCTCCAGTACGCATCAAGCCGTGGCGATCCCGACCTGCGCAAGGCATTGGCAACTTATTTGTGCGATTACAGGGGCGCACGCTGTCATCCAGATCAAATCATCATCACGGCTGGAACGCAGCAGGCAATGATGATCAGCGCGATGGCGCTGGTAAATCGGGGTGAGGTTGCGTGGATCGAGGATCCGGGATTTTACCAGGCCCGCCGAACCTTTGGCTTCGCCGGGGCGACGGTCGTCCCCAGACCTGTTGACCGGGAAGGAATCACAATTGTGCGGCCGTCTAAACAAGGCTCGCCTAAAATAATTTACGTGACTCCTTCCCATCAGTTCCCGCTCGGAATGACCATGAGTCTCGCGCGAAGGACGGCTTTGATCGATTTTGCGCGCACCTGCGACGCTTACATTTTCGAGGACGATCACAACTCAGAATTTCGTTATACCGGTCCCCCGCTCCCATGTTTGCAGGGGCTCGATAACGTCGGCCGTGTCATCTACTCAGGCACGATGAGCAAGATCCTCTACCCATCGTTGCGGCTGGGGTATATCCTGGCGCCAGAGCAATTGGTCGAACCGATGATCAAAATTCGCGCTGTAATGGACCAGCATTCCCCCGCCATCGATCAGGCGACACTGGCCCGATTCCTAACCGAGGGGTTTTTCCTCACTCACATCAAACGGATGCGAAAATTATATTCGGATCGAAGGGACTTTTTTATCGAACAATTCAATAAACTGTTGAGTAAGCACTTCATTCTCGAAATTCCGGAGGCTGGACTGCATTTCGTCGCCTGGGTTCGACAGAAAGAACAGATGCCCCTGATTGCGCGCGTCTGCACTGAGATTGGTATCCGGCCATCGCCGTTGTCGTCGTGTTTTATGAAAGCAAAGCCGGAGGCCGCGCTCACTTTCGGATTCGCCGCATGGTCGCGCGCACAAATCCGTGAAGGTCTTACCAAGTTCGCGGCGGCACTTAATTCAAAATTGAATTAAATATTCATCGCTCCGCGATTTGGATCATGGGCTTCCAGCCTGTGGCATCTTGCCTGCGTATGTAGACTCAACAGCCAGGATGGCTGTGCTCCAATCGATTAGTTCTGTCCTTCTGATCCCGCAGCCGCGGGAGAAGAATCTCTGATTATCTCCGGCAGATTCGTCAGTCGAGCCATGAACCAAAGTTGAAATGGCTCGTACCAAACCTGCGAAGTGGCTCTGGTGGTGACTTACGGCCACTCCTTAGAGTGTCCTCATGAAAATTCAACAAGGAGAAAAAATATGACAGCACAACGCATAACCAAAACAACTAGCCAAAGTCTTTTAGTAATCCTGGCTGCCGCTTGCTGCGGAGCGGCTTTAACGCCGGCGCAAGCACAGGGCCCGCAAGCGGTAAAGGCAAAAACGCAATACCAGGTGTCGAACCTCCCTGGGCTCGGCGGAACCAGTAGCGGCGGAAACAGCATTAACAATCAGACTTGGGTGGCAGGCTACTCCAGGCTGGCGGGAGACCAAACCCGGCACGCTGCGCTGTGGCGAAGCGGTTTGCTGTCAGACCTCGGCACACTCGGGGGACCAAACAGCAGTGTCACATGGAATGTGAAGAATACGGAGGGCGTCATCGTGGGTATTTCTCAAACTGCCGATCCGGAGCCGCTTGGGGAATTCTGGAGTAGCTCAGCCTTCTATGGTGCGCCCTTCAACATTGGCTTTATCAATCTTGGCTTTGTTTGGGAACAGAACCAAATGAGGGGACTTCCCAATTTTCCGGGCGGAAACAACGGCTTCGCCACGGGAGCCAATAACTTGCGTCAAGCAGTGGGATGGGCGGAGAACGACATTCATGACCCGACGTGCGTCTCGCCCCAAGTTCTCCAGTTTCGCCCAGCCATGTGGACGTTGGGACCACCAGACCAGATTCAAGATCTGCCTCTGATCTCCGGCGATACCTCAGGGGCCGCCACGGCGATCAACGATAATGGTCAAATTGTGGGCATTTCCGGCATCTGCGACCAGGCCATTGGACGACATACAGCGAAGCACGCCGTGCTCTGGGAAAATGGCGGGGTGACTGACCTCGGCAATCTCGGCGCTGAGTGGTGGAACACGCCTACGGCAATCAATCAACGAGGCGATATCGTCGGGTTTGCCGGCGACCCGGCGTTTGTTGAAGGCGACATCGTACACGCGTTCATGTGGACCAAAGAAGATGGCATCCGGCAGCTCAAACCTTTGCCGCGACGCACGCCACCACATGTAGATAGCGAGGCTTACGGTATTAACGAAGCCCGCCAGGTAGTCGGTATCTCATGCGATGCTGACTTCGTTGATTGCCGCGCAGTTGTCTGGAATCACGGCAATACACCCACAGACCTCAACGATTTCAAAGGTAGCTACGGTCCTCGTCTCGAAAGCGCCAAAGACATAAACGACAATGGTGAAATCACGGGCAGAGCTATCGATACTGCCGGTGTGAGAACAGCGTATTTGGCCGAACCTCACTAAAATAGTACCAAAAGGCTTCGTCAGCGGGACACGAGTGGAAGGTCCTCCTGGTTAAGAACAAAATTGAAAAGGACTTTGCAGTAGTTGAGACCCGTCAAGGCGCGTGGTTAGGTAGAGCGGTCATGCGCCTTCTCAGTTGACAGCCTTCGACTCGACGGTTATAGCGTGCGCTCTCCGCAGCCATCGACAATCCGTTACTCCTTGCGCGTGTAGTCGCTGCGATCCCGGCGACGAGGCGCGCATCCGGCTCCCGCTCAGGGCGAGCACTGCGCTTTCACTAAAAGGGACCAGAATTTCATGTGTCGTAAGCGGCTTACGCTGCGGCAGAAATCAAAGACGGTAGATCGACATTCAACAAAGTTCGTTTCGGCGAGGCGCCGAAACCAGCACGCGAGTCGCGTGCGCTCCCCAAAATCAGAACATCCTATTTCTACTTGGCTCTTGCCGCTAATCTCTTTCGGTACACTCCAGATTGTCCCAAAGTGATTATTTTCAGGGTGATTCCTTTTGTGAATGTGGTATCATGGTTGCCGATATCGTCCGAGTTGTGGGTCATAGGCTATGAAACCGACGAGTCCCTTCGCTGCCGGTAAGAAGCGGTTTCCGCAGACTGATTACTTCTTTCATTCAGGCTTCGGCGAATGGCACGGCTATTCTTCGCCTTACGACGGAGAGGACAGATCCGAATTCCGGAATTTCTACAATTTAGGGCGTGAATTCCGGATCGAAGCGGCGCGGGAACGGGCCAAGGAGATGATAGTGTTCGCGCTTGTCGTTCTGGCCTCAGCGTGGCCGGTGATCTACATGGTGGTCACCGTCGTGAAGTTACTGGGCAAAGGGCGCCCGTTGCAGTAGTTGCACAGGCGCGTTGTAATTTCATCTGTCGCCGGAATACCGCAAGACGATCTCGGCATGCTCCCGAGATCAGTTTGCAGGTGAGCTTTTGATCTTCTGCACCTCTACCGTTTGGGCCAGAGAAACTCGTCGCGATATTGCTGTGTTTCTTCAGGGGCGAAGCCGTGGCGCGTGATGTTTTCGGTAACAACGCGCGGCAGCAGAAATTGCAGGAGATAATCTTCGCCACCGGCTTTCGTGCCGCCGCCGCTCATTTTGAATCCGCCAAATGGATGACGTCCGACAATCGCCCCTGTGCACGAGCGATTGATGTAAACGTTGCCTGCCTCTAATTGCGCTTTGATGCGTTCGATATTAGCCGGGCTGCGCGAAAAAAAGCCGCCGGTCAGCGCATAATCGGTGCCGTTTGCCACTTCGATCGCTTCATCGAGGTCGCGCACTTTCAGCACGCTAAGCACAGGTCCGAAAATCTCTTCGCGCGCGATGCGCATGTTTGGTTTTACACCGGTGAAAATTGTCGGCGGAACAAAGTAGCCGTGGGGCGGCACGTCCTTGGCTTGATAGGCGAGCGTAGCCTCGGTCTTGCCAATCTCGATGTAATCTAAAACGCGCCGGTAAGCGGCTTCATCGATCACAGGTCCCACCACGATGCCCGGTTCTTCGGGATTACCGATGCGCAGACTCGCCGCGGCGGAAAGCAAACGTTCCATTACGCGCTCGTAATTTTCTTCGAGAACGATGAGGCGTGAGAGAGCCGAACATTTTTGTCCTTGATAGCCGAACGCGGAATAAATGGAATCGACAATCGCTTCGTCTAGATCGGCATCGGAATCGACAATCATTGCGTTTTTGCCCCCCATCTCGCAAACGACGTGCTTGAGCTCGCGCTGACCGGGCCGGGTGATACCGGCCGATTCCCAAATTTTTAATCCGACTTCCCGCGAACCGGTGAACGCAATTAGATCGATATCTTTATGATCGACCAGGTGCGCGCCAATCACAGAGCCGTGCCCTGACAGAAAATTCAAGACACCGGGGGGTACACCTGCTTCCTCGAAAACTTGCATAAGCATTGCGGCGCAAATAATGGATTGCTCGGATGGCTTCATGATCACGGTGTTGCCCGTGACCAGCGCGGCGGAAGCCATTCCGCATAGAATCGCGGTCGGAAAATTCCACGGCGAGATGACGAGGGCGACACCGCGTGGCCAATAGTGTCGATAGCTGTCCTCACCGGGAGCGTGCTGCGTGAGCCGCGGACGCCCGAGGCGCCGCATTTGCGCTGCGTAAAAGCGGCAAAAATCCATCGCTTCGCGGATGTCGCCGTCAGCTTCAGCCCACGGTTTGCCGACTTCAAAAACCTCGACTGCGGAGAGTTCGTAGCGCCGGCGTTCCATAATCGCCGCGGCCCGTTCAAGCAGGCGCGCACGCTCTTCAAACGGCGTCCGGCTCCATTTTCCAAATGCCGCGCGCGCAGCTTTAACGGCGCGTTCCGCTTCCGGAATTCCCCCTTCCGGAACATAACCGACAATCTCTTTTGGCGCGCTGGGATTGAGTGAAGGCGTCAGTTTATCGGTCCAAACTTTTTCGCCACCAATTACGAGCGGATATTTTTCGCCGAAGCGGCCGCGCACTTCGCGCAACGCGGCGCGCATTTTGTCTTGGCTGTCTTTATTTACGAAATTCACAAGTGGCGAGTTTTGGTAAATATCGCCGGACGCGGTGTCAAGGGAAGCGCCGTTTTTACGATGTCGATCCTCATTTGCAACCGGCGTCGTCGTTGTAGCGGGGGTCGCTGACCCCGGCCGATCTCGCTTGACCAGCTCATTTGGATCGCGCAGCAATTCTGTCGCGGAGACGTTCTCGGCAAATTTTGCGCGCAGAAATCCTTCGTTGGAAGTATTCTCGAGCAAACGCCGGACGAGATAGGACATTCCAGGCAGCAGCTCACCCACCGGGCAATATTCGCGCACGCGATAACCCATTTCGACGAGTGCCCGCTTGATTGGCCCGGCCATGCCATAAAGGAGTTGAAACTCGAAGCGGCTGCGATCGATCCCGAGCTCATCCGCGAGCGCCTGCGCGTGCGCGATGCTGCGAACATTGTGCGACCCGAACGCGGCGGTAACGATTGATTCGTTTTCGAGAAGCAATCGCGTGAGCGTTTCGAAGTTGACGTCGCTCTCAGGCTTCTGGAAATAAACCGGACAATCCCAGCCGTTCTGGCGCGATTTTATTGTTTCGTAATCCCAGTACGCGCCTTTCACCAATCGGACCGCGAAACGCGTGCCGCGTGCGCGCCCCCAATCGATCAGATGTCGTAAGTCGGCTTCGGAATCCCGCAAATACGCCTGGATGACGATGCCGGCATGCGGCCAATCCTTGAACTCCTCTTCGGTGAAGATCGTTTTGAAAAGTTCGAGCGTCGTATTTTTGTGCGCGTAACTTTCCATGTCGAAATTGATGAAGACGCCAAGTTCTCGCGCGCGGCGCAGAATCGGTTGCAGCTTTGGCACGAGATGCGCAATTGCACCGGCCAAATCGGCCGGGTTCATTTGCGAATAGAGCGCGGAAATTTTGACGGAAAGATTCACAACCGGGAAGAGCTCGGAATTTCTGCCGAGCGGATCCGTCCAGCCTCGTGTTTCGCGCGCGAGGGTCTCCAGCAAATCGAGACAACGCGCGGCATACTTGTCGGCCTCCGTTTCGCTGACGACAGCTTCTCCCAAAAGATCGACAGTGAAGCCGATTTTCTGTGCGCGCCGCTTCCGCAAGGTTTTCATCAAATCGTTCGGATTTTTTCCGGCGATAAATTGGCGCGCCATTCCGGAAACATTCCAGCGCAGGACGGGCCCGCTTACCCACGGAACGATACGCGCCAGACGAACACCGGTGTGAATAAAGGCAGTGAAGCCGTTCCGCATATCGGCGAAATATTCGTCGAGATGCTCGACAATATCGCCCGATTTGCGCAGCGACGGGAGGACATCGACAAAGCGAAATAGCTGCGCTTTGAACTGCTCATCGCGCATCGAGAGCGCCATCATCCGCTGATAAAAACCGGCCTTGCTAAAGAGCGACTCGGGATGTTGATCAACGATCTCAAAAATGCGCGCGCCACGCTGCTCAACTTCGCTTTGGAGCGGCCTCATTAGCGAAAACTAGTCTGTCGTTATGCGTTAGGCAAAGCGGAAGGAAATTATCTCCGAAAGCCCTAAATAATTTTGCTGCTGCACACGCGCAATTTCCCATCCGTGTTCGAAGTAATAAGTGAGACTGTTGCACATAATCTTGGGGAGCAAGTGGATGAGATTTGCCTGGCAGACTTCGGAGGCCCAGGGCTTGGGTCTGTCAGGCAATCTCTTTGCATCCGCGCAGTTTCTTTCATTCGGGTTGAGGCATTCTGTCGTCATTTCTCCTAAATGTTTGCGGTCCTAATTGATCGGGAACAAAAACTCGCGTAGCAAGCAGGCGGGATGAGTCCTGATGCCGGCCGCTATGAATTTGCCAGCGACAACACTGCGACAATTTGTCCGGAGGCGTGGGCGGCACTGGAAGAGGCGAACGCAGACGCAGTAGCATCGTACGGCGACGATCGCTGGACGGCGCGTGTGTGCGATCGCATCCGTGAAATCTTCGAGACTGATTGCGACGTCTATTTCGTTTTCAATGGCACGGCAGCAAACGCCTTGGCACTCGCGCAACTTTGCCAATCGTTCCACAGCGTTGGCTGTCACGAATATTCCCACATTCACACCGACGAATGTGGCGCTCCGGAATTTTTTACGAAAGGATCGAAGCTGCTTCTGATTGGCGGCGCCAATGGCAAGATCGACATCGGCCAGGCAGAAAAGATGATCGCAAGCCAGAACGAGCTGCATTCGCACAAGCCCCGCGCGATCAGCATTGCCCAGGCGACGGAGTTTGGAACGGTTTACACGCGCGACGAAATCGCGGCGATTGCCGAGTTTGCGCGTGCTCGCGAAATGTTTCTCCATGTGGACGGCGCGCGCTTTGCCAATGCAGTTGCCTCGCTGAATTGCGCGCCGAAAGCGATCACATGGGAGGTTGGGGTTGATGTTCTCTGTTTCGGCGGCACAAAGAATGGCACGGCTGCTGGCGAACTCGTCGTCTTCTTTAACAGGGAGATCTCGCGCGAGTTCGATTATCGAGTGAAACAAGCGGGGCAGCTCGGCTCAAAAATGCGTTTTCTAGCTGCGCCGTGGCTCGGACTTCTAACAAATGACGTCTGGTTGCGGAACGCACAGCATGCCAACCACACAGCACGCCAGCTGGCAAGCCGGCTGCAGGACGAGGCAAAGATCGACATCGTATTTCCGGTGGACGCAAATGCGGTCTTTGTGCGCGTAAATGAGCAACTCGTGCGCGATCTCCATGCGCGCGGCTGGCATTTTTACAAGTTCGTCGAGCGCGATATTTGCCGCCTGATGTGTTCGTGGTCGACGACCGACCAGGACATCTCCGATTTCGTAGCTGATGCTACGAAATCATTGAACGGATAGCGATCACGACGCATCTGTATGGAACAGATGAATGTGCCTGCGCGAGCTTTTATATTTGCGGCGATTTTGGTTGCCGGTTGCGGAACGACCCGCGATGTCGCAGTTACGTCGTATCATGTGACTCGCGATGTCGCAGTGGGCTCATATCGGGTTGCCACCGCGCCGGCGCATTACGTTATGCGGCGGCACGGTGACCAATCATCAGCGACTACGACAGCAGAGACGACGGCATCGGATGTTACGAACCCGGGTCAACCCGTTCCATCGCCAGAGTTGGCTTCGGCGTCGCGACAGCAGCCGCGGCCTGAAAGCAACAAAGTTTCAAGCCCGCCATCGAGCGCTGCTCCGCACGTGGGTCGCAAGGAAACCACGCAGGCAAAACCGAAACCGTTGCCGTCGTCGCACGCTTCCTCTCCACAGGCAGAATTTCCAACAGCCAAATCGGTTCCTGGCAAACCGGGGTACGTCGTCAGCCCGTTCGATTCGAGTGGAAGATATGTCGATGTAAGCGGCTACGTACCGGGCAGCAAAGTAAAAGATCCATGGACCGATAAGATCTTCATTGTTCCATAAGTTGTGGCGCCCCGGTTCGGCCCCGGCTGCGCCCTGCCGGCGCTGATTGCCGCGAACATCGCCGAGTGCTACCTAATAGAATGTTAACTGCATTCCGACTTGCTGCGTACTCGATCGTTTGCTTGTCGCTCTTCGCTCTTGCGCCGCAGGGACAAGGCCAAACGTACCAGGGAAAGGAGCTCGTCAAAGCGGAGCTCCTATCCGATACAAACGCGGTTGTTCCTGGGAAGCCTTTTACTGTCGGGTTGCTGCTTCGAATGGCTCCAGGCTGGCACACCTATTGGAAATTTTCCGGCGATGCTGGCCTTCCCACAGAATTGAAATGGAAATTGCCAGCGGGCTGGAAAGTCGGCGAAATCCAATGGCCGATTCCGCTGAAAACGATCGATCCTGGCGACATTCAGACCTATGGCTACGAAAATGAAGTCCTGCTGGTGCAGGAAATTACCCCGCCGGCGCAGATCGACAATGCCTCAGTGGCTTTCGCAGCCGACGCAAACTGGCTGGTTTGCGAAAGGATTTGCATTCCCGGCAGCGCCACCTTGCAGTTAGAGCTGCCAACATCGACAACGAACGAGCCGAAAAATACCGACCTTTTCGCCCGATTTCGCCGTTTGCTGCCACAAGGCTGGCCGGAACCGAAAATTGCAACGGCAAATTGGACTCGAGCTGGGTCTGATCTTCGGCTAAGCGTCAAGAGCGCAACGCTCGCAGGTTATCCGAGCGCCGATTTTTATCCCTTGCCGGGCGTGGAAACGGTGGTTGGCCACCCAAGGGTCGAATCACGTAGCGCAAACGAAATTGTTTTTCGCGTTCCGCTTGAATCCGCGAGTAAAGACTTATCCTCGATGCAGGGTCTGGTGGTCTTTTCTCAGCGACCGAATGGCAATGACCGCGCAGGGTGGCAAACTCCCATATCTGCGATTGCATCCGCTAGTTCCGCTCCGGCGCACGGAATCTTTACTTTTCTCTTCTTCGGCTTTCTCGGCGGGATTATTTTGAATTTGATGCCGTGCGTGCTGCCGGTTATCTCGCTCAAAATTTTCGGATCTATTCAGCACGCGGGTCAAAACCGGCGGAAAATTCTGCGCAGCGGAATCGCTTTTGCTGGAGGTATTTTCACCTGGTTCGTTGGTTTGGCGCTGCTCTTAATCGCGCTAAAGGCCGCCGGTCGCGAGATCACGTGGGGCGGCTTTCAGTTCACAAACCCATATTTCGTTCTCGCATTGAGCGCGATCGTTCTCGTATTTGCGCTTAATTTGTTCGGTGTTTTTGAAATTTCGCTGCCGCAAGGTGTCACGCGCGGATTGCTTTCCTCGACTGGGGGCCAGCAGGAAGCGGCCTCATTTTTCCAAGGACTTTTCGCAACCGTACTGGCGACGCCATGCACCGCGCCTTTTTTGGGAACGGCGCTGGGTTTTGCCTTCGCGCAATCGCCGGCCATCATATTGTCGATGTTCGTTGCGATCGCCGGCGGCATGAGCGCGCCGTATTTGCTGCTCTGCGCGTACCCAGCCTGGCTGCGCTTTCTGCCAAAGCCTGGCCCATGGATGCTGCACCTGAAGCAATTCATGGGATTTCTGCTGCTGGCGACGCTGCTGTTTCTTCTTTACGTGCTTGGCGCGCAGCGCGGCTTGGAAGGGGCGATTTGGGCGAGCTGCTTTTTGCTGGTGATCAGCATCGCGTGCTGGATGAAAGGCGCGTTTATTTTGCCAACAGCATCAGTCGCAGAGCGAACTGTCGTGCGCGTTATCATGCTCGTGATCGTGCTCGTGAGCGGCGTCTATTTTATCGGCGGGAAATTTGAGTCGACGAACATTTCGTCCGCCAATTCACAGCTCCGGGGTGACTGGCAGGCGTTCACGCTGGAGCGTCTGCAAGCAGAACTTGAGCAAGGCCACTCTGTATTTGTCGATTTTACGGCTGCGTGGTGTCTCACGTGCAAATTCAACGAGGCCAACGTGCTCGAGAGCAGCGCTGTGCGACAGGCGTTTCAGCGTCATGCGATTGTGAAATTGAAAGCTGATTGGACGAACGGCGATCCGGTGATCACGAAACTATTGCAGCAATTTGGCCGCCCCGGCGTGCCACTGTACGTGCTTTACCCGGGAAAATCCGAAGAGCCGATCGTGTTCCCGGAATTGCTTACTAAGAGTATTATTCTGGAGAAACTCGAAACCGCGTCCCGCGCAGTCGCTGCGCAATGATCAGTTAGGATAATGGCACGGGTTTTTGTGAGCGCGTCTCGCGTGGGCCGTTCTGAAAATGCGGAGAACCGATTGTATTCCGCTAGATCCTTGCCAAAGTATTGGCTTCAAGAAATTTGAACTATCTTAGACCTTGTCACCTCTAACCAAATTATGAACACAAAAACGATCCTGATCACTCTCACATCATTCATTGCCGGCGCGGTTTTCGCATTTGATCCACCGTCCGTTGGAAGTGCCGCTCCGGATTTTTCGCTCACTGACGCAAATGGCAAACCCCATTCGCTTTCGCAATACAAAGGCAAAACTGTCGTGCTCGAATGGTTTAATCCGGAATGCCCGTTCGTGAAAAAACACTACGGCAGCGGCAACATGCAAAAGTTGCAGCAGGAATACACGGTCAAAGGCGTTGTTTGGCTGACGATTGATTCCAATGCACCCGGCACCGAAGGCAACATAACGCCGGAAGAGGCGCAGAAAATCACTGCATCTTGGAAAACGCATCAAACCGCATTGCTTCTCGATCCGGAAGGCAAAGCTGGCCGCGCTTACGGAGCCAAGAACACGCCCAACATGGTCATAATTAATCCGGAAGGAAAAATCGCTTACGAAGGGGCAATCGACAGCAAAGCCACACCGAATCCGGCCGATATTCCGAACTCGACCAACTACGTCAAAGCGGCGCTGGACGAATCACTCACCGGAAAACCGGTCACGACGTCTCAGACCAAACCGTACGGCTGCTCGGTGAAATACAAATCGTCATAAAATTTCTGGGGAGCGCGCGCTCGCGTGCTGCAAATGCGCCTCGCTTTTGCGAACTTCTCAATCCAGCGGGCTCTTCCGCGTAAAAGCTACGCTCACGCGGCTTCGCCTGAGATTCCATGAGGCAAGCCAGATGGGCGAAGTTCTTACCTGGATCTAATCGGATTCCTTCTCAGATAGTGCGCAAGCTGTGCTCTTAGAAACCTTCTGCCCGCACCGCTCTTGAGGTAGCGTTCCCGTCCGAGCGCATCTCCCTGCTCGGTGTATGCCTCATAGTAAATCAGCTTCCATGGGCCGCGGTAAGAAGTTGCAAATGCACCGCCTTCCACGTGTTGCGTGAATCTGCGCCGCAGGTTGGCCGAATAACCAATGTAAAGACCATGATCACTTACTGAGCGCATCACATATACGTAGTGCATGGTGAAAACAAACGCCGGATCTTTAGCGCGTCGGCGCAGCCTTTACGCGCCAGCCCACGTACGCCTCTTCTGTCCGCACCGAATAATGATTTACTCGCAGCACATCGCGGACGTGATCGAGCAATTTGCGCGGCGGCGGCGCTGGCCCGCAAAATTGCCTTTCCTCCCTTGGAAAAGCGTCTATTTTGGCCGCACGAACCCCCGAAAAATGCCGACTCCTCTTCTGCATTTGCAGCCGATATTAGAGGGATCCTCAAGAAATAGGCAGAAAAACTTCTGCTTATTACGATGTTAGCCTTATGGAGAAGTCTACATGAGACCAGTACTCTTTATAGCTGTCCTCGTCCTTACAGTGGCCCCTATGGGCGTAGGGCAAGGGCAGAGTGCGAGGGGCAGTCACAGAACAAGTGTCGAGGAGACCATTAGGAAACTGGATAACGAACGCATTCAAGCACAGATTCATGCTGATGCGACGGCCCTTGATCGCATCTACGCTGCTGATTTCATAGGGGTAGGGCCAAGTGGCACAGTGAGAACCAAGCCGCAGGTGATTTTAGATTTCACGTCGGGTGATTTGAAATTTCAATCTATCACCACCGATGACGTTCAAGTGCGCGTCTATGGAGACACGGCTGTGGAGACCGGCCGCTCGACAATGATTGGGCAAGATAAAGGCAAAACTGTTCCCCGTGACACTCGCTTTACCAGGGTGTGGGTAAAGCAGCAAGGGCACTGGCGGTTGGTTGCCAACCATTACTCGTCCCAGACTACGCGGCAATAAGCAGTCACACTAAATGCCTAACCAATCGCTGGAGCCAACCGCTGGCCGCTGCGAAGTCCACATTTAATTTTATGAAACAGTTCCTGATGTTTGCCACGCTCGCTCCCGCCAGCGGTGGCTCAGCTCCGTCTCGTTAGGCCGCTTACAACGATTGAACATTTAACAATCAATATATATGATCAAATCTGTGCCTCCAAATCAATTATGGTTTCAAAACTCACTCGTCACAATCCGGGTTTCCATGTCGGACGACCAGGATGGCATCTCAGTCCTTGAGCATCGTGTACCGTACGGCTTTTCACCGCCGTTACATCTTCATCGCGCGGAGGATGAGGTCTTACACGTGCTGCAGGGGGAGTTTCGCGTGAAGGTCAAAGACCAGGAGCACCGACTCGGCACTGGCGACATCCTGCTGGCGCCGAAGGGCGTACCGCACACCTATCGCGTTGAGTCAGTAGCGGGAGGCCGCTGCCTGACGATCACAGTGTGCGGGGATTTTGAACGCTTCGTGCGTGCTGTCAGCCGCCCGGCGGAACGCCCGGAACTGCCACCGCCGGCCGGAGCACCATCAGCCGACGCCATTCAGGCGCTGAGGGCCGCCGCAGCCAAACACGGAATCGAGCTCGTCGGACCACCACTTCAATGAGGTGAAGCGGCTATGAAAAGTGAGACTATTCAGGTTGGGCAAATCGAAATCCGTTTTCTGCTCGAATCCGCCGACACGAATGGTGCCGTGGCGATGTTCGAATTCACCGTCCCGGTTGGGGCGAAGGTGCCGTTGCCACATTCGCACAAGCATTACGACGAGACCATCTATGGAGTGGAAGGCGTGGTGACGTTCACCGTGGAGGGAAAACCGGTGGACATTGGCCCGGGGGAATCTTGTTTTGTTCCGCGCGGGGCTGTTCATGGTTTCAACAACCTGAAGCAGACCGCTGTGAAGGCGCTGGCCATCATTACTCCGGCGTTACTCGGCCCGGATTTCTTTAAGGAGGCTGCACCGATTGTGAATGCGGGCGGCCCTCCCGATGTTGAAAAGTTAACAGCGGTCCTGTTGAAACACGGGCTTGTTCCCGCGATGCCGCAGGGGGCTTCCCGATGAATTTTCTCAGACGGCCTAACAAGGCGCTGCAGCTGACGGCGAGCCGTCGTACTACCCAGCTTTCAGATGATTAAAATCTTTCAACCCGCAGCCACGCGCGCTCCCGCTCGCCGCAGCTGAGCTTGTGTCTCGTTAGGTAGAAAATATAAAGTGAATAATTCCGTCACTATTACGATTCGAAACGTAGAGACTTCCGACATTTCTATTTTCTTCGAGCAACAACTCGACCTAGAAGCTAACCGAATGGCTGCATTCGTGAGGAACGATCCACATGACAGAGCGGCCTTTGACGCACATTGGAAACGAATCATGGATTCGACTGGAATCGTAAAAAAGACGATTCTTCGAGGAGAGGAGGTAGCTGGTCATATTTCGTGCTACCCCCAGGAAGGAGAACTTGAGGTCACTTATTGGCTTGGCAAAAAGCACTGGGGCAAGGGAGTCGCAACTCAAGCCCTCAAAAAACTGCTTCAATAAATTACCCGTCGGCCACTTTTCGCAAGAGCTGCGAAAGACAACATTAGATCGATCAGGGTGTTACAGAAATGCGATTTCAAAATTATCGATGAAAACAAGGATTTTGCCCAAGGAAGAGGTGAAGAAACGGAGGAATATATTTTCCGTTTAGATGGCGAAATCCAATAATCAAAATACCTAACCAGGCGATGGAGCGAACGGCGGACCGCTGTACGCTTCACTTTTGAAATGACTTCCACGTTTTCACTCCGAGCGACGCGCGCTCTCGTCCGCCCTCGCTCATCTTGTTCTCGTTAGGCGTCATTCGCACTTTCCATGAAACTCGTGATGTTTGACATAGACGGTACTCTCACACAGACCTACCAAGCCGACGAAACGTGCTTTGTCCAAGCTCTGCAAGAGGTATTCGGCTTTACCGACATCAACACGGATTGGGCGAGCTATCCGCATTGCAGCGATTCAGGCATTCTGGAGGCGTTATTCCAGCTACGGCTCGGACGGTCGCCACTACGAACCGAGATTTCCACTTTCCAGGCTCATTTTGTATCGCTGCTCACTGCCGCAATTGCCGTCCAACCATTCAACCCGGTTGCAGGTGCGCGGGACTTCCTTCGCAGTCTCACCAGCAGTTCTGCACTTGCTGTTTCCCTCGCCAGCGGCGCGTGGGAGTGTTCCGCCCGAATCAAGCTTGCAAGCACCGGTTTAGATTTCCCGCAGATTCCAGCGGCATTTTCGGATGATGCCCACGCACGCGAAGCTATCATGCAGGCGTCGCTGGTTAGAGCAGCACAGTCCCGTTGCCGAGGCTCGTTTGATGCCGTTATTTACGTTGGGGACGGCATCTGGGACGCACGCGCAGCACGCAACCTTGGCTTTCGCTTCATTGGCATTTCCCACGAAGCAGCAAGAGTTGAGAGGCTTTATGCCGAGGGAGCGCACCATGTCTTTGCTGACTATCTTGATGCAGACTCTTTTATGGCCGTCCTAGATGAATCCAACCATGTCGCCTAACCATGCGATGCAGCTAACAGGCTCCGCGTGTCACGGCCTGTGCTCAGACCCGCAGACCTGCCCGCACAGGCCGCGCCGCGCTCCGCCTGTAGCTGATCTTGTTCTCGTTAGGCGGCATACACGCACACGGCAAATCAAACCCATTCACCAAAAACAATTATATGCCAGACATCACAATTAAGAACCTCGACGAGATGGAGCGTTACGCCGGCTCATTTCAGCATGGGCAGCAGTTTTTCTTCGCCGGCAAGAGTCTCGGCCTCTGCACGCTCGGAATGAACGCCATCAGGATGCCGCCCCATTGGGACCACTATCCTGAGCACGACCACGCCGCAGACAATGAGGAGGAGCTTTATATTCCGCTTGAGGGCAGCGGGACTCTCCACGCAGAGGGGCACACCTATCCGATGCAGCGTGGCTTCCTGATTCGTGTCGGTGCGGCCACCAAGCGCAAGATTGTCCCCGGCCCAGAGGGCATGACGCTCTTGGTGCTGAGCAACCGGCCTGATTCCGGGTGACTAGGCCGCCTAACCCGGCGATGGAGCGAACGGCCACCCGCTTCGCGTTCACATCTCACGTAACTAGGATCTCTGCGCTGCAATCAGCGCTCGCTCTCGGTGGCCGTCGCTCATTTTGTTCTCGTTAGATGCAACGCCGCGCTGCAGCGATTACGGTCGTTTGCTTGTGTGTGGCGAATAAGCGTTCGTGTTCAATCCCAAAGGGAGCATGTTAATCATCATGCAGGTCACATGGCTAAGTTCACCGCTGTCGCGCTCCGCCCTGATTCAAATGTAAAACATCAACGAAAGAAGAATCCATGTCTCCAATCGTCAAAACAGCACGTATTGCGGGTGCCGTCTATCTATCGACACTGCCCCTCGCCATCTACTTCTGGTCTTACCTTCCGGGCAAACTCATCGCGCGCGGAAACGCGACGGCCAGTGCCGAAAACATCCTAGCCCATGAGACTCTTTTCCGCTTTTCCATCCTCGGTGATCTTTTTACGCACGTGATTTTGCTTTGCTTGGCCTTTCTGCTCTACCGATTGCTCTTCGATGTGAACCGCACGTGGGCTTTTGTAATGGTCGGCTTTGTTCTGGTCTCCACCGCAGTCGGTTTCTTGAATGCGCTGAATAGCCTTGCGGCTGTGATTCTATTCCGCGGCGCTGACTTTCTCGTCGTGATCGATAAGCCGCAGCGTGAAGCCATGGCAATGTTGTTCATTCGCCTTCACGGTCAGGGATTTTTGATCAATGAGGTGTTTTCGGGTCTGTGGCTGTTTCCGTTGGGTCTGCTCGTCTTCCGCTCGGGCTTCCTGCCGCAGTTCCTTGGTCTTTGGCTGATGGTCGCCTGTTTCGGCTGGCTGGTTGTCAGCGTGATAGCCTTAGTGTTCCCGGCTTACTACGACACCGCGTTTAGCTTCGCTCAACCTGTGGTGCTTGGTGAAATGGTGTTCGCGCTATGGCTTCTAATTAAGGGCCCCAATGTGCAAGCCCTCGCGCCCGCAACCACACCTAACTCATAGCTGCCGCGACCGAAATATGACAGAAGCGTTGCGGCGGAGGGACGCAGAACGATGCATCTAACCAAGCGCTGGAGCGAACTGCCACCCGGCGCGCGTTTACCTTTCAGATGACTAAAACGGTTTCAGTTGAAGCAAAGCCCGCTGAGGGTGGCAGTCGCTCAGCTTGGTCTCGTTAGATGCATGAACTCCGTCTCTCGGCGACGCAGTCGGACAAGCTTGGTCGCGATGATCGTCGGCGGATTGCTGACAGTTGCTCCTGTTTTCGGTCCGCTCGGGAAGACCTTGCATTATTTGGCCGACTTCATTGCTGAGCGTCCACAGCCGATGCGAGTGCCGGATATCTCTTTTTTCGCCGAGCTGCTGGCTCTGATCGTTTGTCCTGTCGGACTGCTCATGTTTGCCATATCGCTGGTTTTATTTATCCGAAGTGGCAGGCCAATCGCGCCGCGCGGATGATAACGACGTCCGCATCTAACCAAGCGATGCAGCCAACCCAGCACTTTGTGAAGGTCCGCGAACTGCAACGTTTTGTTGTCAAAGTGCTGGGTGGCTGATCTCTTTCTCGTTAGGCGTCACTACGCGCATCCTGTGAACGCAGCCATTGGGTCCGAAAATCTCGAACACAGGAAAACATGAGAGCACTTGTCTTCAAACGTTATGGCGGACCGGATCAGGTCGCGTTCGCTGACGTTCCTCGACCAGTGCCCAAGCCGGACGAAATTCTCGTTCAGGTCCACGCCGCTGGTTTGAACCCGATAGACAACAAGATCCGGGATGGAAAGATGAAGGCCATCCTCCGGTTTCAGCTGCCGGCCACGCTGGGCAGCGATTTGGCGGGCGTTGTGATTGAGGTGGGTAGTCGTGTCACCCGCTGCAAGCCGGCGACGCCGTCTTCGCCAGCATCTTCGGGCTGCGCACGGGCGCTCTCGCTGAGCTTGCGGTCGTGCCCGAGAACGCCGCCGCGCTCCAACCGGCGCATCTGGACTTCGTGCAAGCG
>QHNJ01000321.1 GCA_003218395.1 Verrucomicrobiota bacterium | reverse complement strand
TTACTGGCAAAAACCGATGGCGATGTGGGTGAAATTTATTGGTTCGCGGGCAGGACGTTTATCGGTAAGGCGAGACCTCACGAAGTGTTTTCATGGAACGCGTCAGCCGGTGATTACGTGCTGACCGCGCTGGATGACCATGGCCGCGCCGGCTCGTGTTCTGTCATTGTACGCTGAGAACGTACAAAGGGCAGGGCGAAGTTGCACGCAGAGAGCGCAAATAGCCAACCCCGCCCCTTCCTGTCCTTCCCACTTTTCGAAGCAGCCAAACTAGCTAGCCGCCGGAAACCCGGCGAAGTGAGCAGCTTTCACTTTTTGCTCAGCCACCGCCCGGCCAACTTCTTGCATTTCGTCGATATGATCGACAGAATCCATTCTCTGGACGTGCACCGGATTGATGTGTGCAAGACCAAGCGCATCCAAGCCTTCGCGGGAAAGCTCGGCATTGTAGCGGGCGTAAGTGAATAGCTTCGGCACATTCGGAATACCTTGCGCAATCACCGTGCCAACCTCGCGGTCCAACAAAACTCCAGCTACGCATTTCCCGAAAATGCGGCAGAGAAAATCCTGCTGGTGTAGCGCTGCGGCCATGAGGGCGGAGAGAATTGTGCCTGCGTTGTAGATGAGGTTCATTTCCTCCGGACTCAAATTGCTGTTCGCGTTCGCGCTTGCTCCCGTGCCGATTGAAATAAGAAGCATTTTCTCCTCGCCAGTCGGCAAAGCAGACGGTACGGCTCGCTCGTCGCCATCAGGAAAAGTTAGAAAGCTGGGTTGTTATACATAGTTACACCGCCATCCACGAAGATGAAGTCGCGGTCGATATGGATAACCTCCGGTGGAAAATAAGTCGGCGCTGCAGTACTCCCACGCACAAGCTGCCAAAGTGGTAACTTTAGATTGCAGCCTGGGCGGGTGGCATCGTTGTATTTCGCTGGAGGGTTATTGGTCAGCGGCCATGGTGAATCGGTGGTTGCGTTGCGCAGCACGATCATGAGTAACGTGCGCAGCTTTTCGGAACCTAAGGTCGTATCCTCGCCAATTACATCGCGCAACATCTGCGAGAGCTTGTCGTCTTCAAATTTCGTACGGAAAGCGCTCCCAGAGCCGCGCCTTATAAAACATCTCTGCGCCACTCCGCAGATAAAAATCCCGTACCTCATCAGCGCTATGTCCGAGCGCGATCAGTGTCGCGATGATTGCTCCCGTGCTGGTGCCGCCAACATGATCGAAATAGTCGGCCAGGACGAACTTTGAATTGCCGCTGCTCTTACGCAGCTCCGCTTCTATCCGCGCGAGAATTTCGATACTGATGATTCCGCGAATGCCGCCGCCGTCGCATGCGAGCAGTTTCCACGGGCCACTCTTATCCAATTTGTCACGGTAACTCATTGTCATCGGATAATGGGGTTTCTTCTTAGTCAGGCAAGGTCAATGAGTCGATTTATCTTGAATCGAAGGGCTATCATCCCCATCATTAGATTGCGAAGAGAGCAATAGGCGGAACGGCGGTGGCGAATGGCTCATGATGTTTTCGTAAGTCACTCGGTCAAAGACAAAGTTGTCGCCGACGCAGATCATGATCCTGATCTTTTCCAAAAACGCGAATCAGTCATTCCAAATCAAGAGGGAGGTAGAGCGTGCGGTTAACAAGGAGGTTTACATCATCCCATTCCGGATTGATGACATTTCACCTACAAGGTCGCTGGAATACTTCATCTCGACCTCGCAGTGGATGGACGCGTTTTCGCCGCCGCTGGAGCGGCATTTGGATAATCTGGCGAAAACGGTCAAGGCCGTGCTGGCCAATCCGTCTCTTCGAAAGCCCGTCGAGATAGAGGCGCCGGTCAGTGCGCCACTTCCAGAACCCGTCGATAATGAGCCGACGATCACCCCGGCTGGGCGGATCGGTCCCGTAGTGGATGTATCGACCGCCCATCCATCAATCGAAGCGCTAGAGGGTTCCCCTGCGCAGACAGCCAAAATCGGAGAGATAATTCCATATGCTCTAATCGCCCTGGCAAGCTTTCTCTGCGGCATCGGAGTCTTGGGCTTAATGCTTTGGAAGGCCGAAGCTCTCACGAAACTGGGTTTGATCGGTAATCTTTATTACATTGTCCTGTTCCCATTGGGTCTATGTGCGGCGGTATTTCTTTTTGGAGTTGTGCGATCATTCGCGCGTTACAAGGGCGCACAATACGGCGGTACTTTGGAACTCGGCGGACCGATTGTAGCATTCGTCCTTGTGGTCGGCGGCGGATTTCTTCTCGTACCTAAGCCGCCATCTACCTTCCCTCTTGGACGGAGATCGTCAGAGCAGATCGATTGGAGAAAACGGGGAGGCATATTTTCCGGCCATTCCTGATCGTTTTCGCGGACAAGAGGTGCCGATTTGGGTTGACGCCACGGGCTTCGAGTCAACTATCGCCGATCAAAAGCAGCGGGTCGATGGCGGGAGCCTTTACTTAGCCGTTCGAAAGAAGAGTGGGCATGTTTCGGGCCGTGTGCAGGATCAGGATGGAAATCCAATATCTGGCGCGGAGTTAAGCGCAGCGGGCGTGTTAACTCATTCAGATGGGTCTGGCCATTTTGAATTGATCATCCCTGGAGACAAGTTGGAACAGGAGATGGATCTGCAGGCCGTTGCGCATGGCTACAAAGCGCAAAAATACAAAGTGGTTCCTGACGCGAACGAGCTCACCATTACTCTTCCAACTGCTCCGTAACGAGCCATGTCAGCTCGCGCATTCATCTTCCTTGCGATGGTGGTTGTGGTGTCCAAAACCCAAGCGGGCGCAGTGCTCCGCGGTGTGGTTTTGTCAAACGAGCTTGGAGGTCCCCCCATGGGGAATATTGAGGTTAGTGCGCTTGTGGGGAACACTAACAACACCGATGCCAACGGGAAGTTTACGTTCTCTTTTCCGAATAAGAAACCGGGCGACACGGTGCGTCTTATTGTTCGCAAGGAGGGCTATGTTGTTGTCAACGATATCCAGTTGGAGTTGACACTTCCGGCGGATCCTGAGGAGAGGCCGGCGATAATCCTTCTGTGCAAAGAAGGTGATCGCGAAGAAATGGGGCGCCGCTTTTACAAGCTGAAAAGTGTCGAGGCGATCGATGAAACATACAAAAAGAAGGTGCAGGACGCGCAAAATGCGAGTGCTGCAGAACTAGCTAAACTTCGTCAAGAACGCGATCAAGCCAAGGCGATCGATGAAACATACAAAAAGAAGCTCCAGGACGCGCAAAATGCAAGCGCTGCAGAACTAGCTAAACTTCGTCAAGAACGCGATCAAGCTAAGGCGCTCGATGAAACATACAAAAAGAAGCTCCAGGACGCGCAAAATGCGAGCGCTGCAGAACTAGCTAAACTCAGTCAAGAACGCGATCAAGCCAAAGGGGCGACAGACACGGTGGTCGAAGGGCTTGCCAAGCAAAAGCCAGGCGTCGGCTCTGAACTTTACCGAACGACCACGCGGTTATTTTTAGACGGGAAGGTCGATCGAGCACTCGTTGCCCTCAGTGATGAAAAACTGCGAGAGCTGTCGAAAGCCCCTAAAGAGAAAAAAGTCGAAGCTGAGAAGACCACCAAAGAGGCGATCCAAGCTTGGCTGCTCAAAGGTCAGCTTCTCACAGTCCAGTTTCGTTTTGACGACGCAGAAAAAGCCTATCAAGGGGCAATCGAGACATCGCCAGAAAGCTTCGAAGCAAATTTCGCCTTTGCGTGGTTCAGCCAACAACTGAATCACTATGACAAAGCGAAGAGCGCTTACGGGCGGTCTTTGGAATTAGCCAGGCGTAATCAGGATGACGGTGAGATAGCGATGACACTGAATAACCTGGCAATGCTTGATGGAGATCAGAA
>QHNJ01000003.1 GCA_003218395.1 Verrucomicrobiota bacterium | reverse complement strand
AAGGCGACGAGGAAATCAAGAACATGCTGGTTGGCAATATTCTGCTCGTAACGCCGCATGAAGTTTGGAAATGCTTCGCACTTTTTGTCGTCGTCGGCGTCTTCCATTTCATTTTGCGCCGCTCGTTCCTGCTTGTCTCGTTCGATCGTGATGGGGCTTACCAAAAAGGTTTGCGCGTGCGCTGGTGGGATTTTCTCTTCTACGCCGTTTTCGGCTTGGTGGTGACAAGCTTTGTTCGCATCGCCGGCGTTTTGCTCGTTTTTAGTTATCTGATTGTTCCGGCCGTTTGCGGAATCAACCTGGCGACGAGAATCAGTCGCCGCTTGCTCATCGGGTGGGTGATCGCGTGGGTCGGCGGAATCGCTGGTCTGTTTCTTTCCTTCTGGTGGGACCTGCCGTCGGGCGCAGCGATCGTTTGCACGTTTGGTGCGATACTGATTTTCATTTCATTTATCGGTTTGGCGCGCCATCGGATGCGCGCTGGCGCGGCAACCGATTCGCAATAAGAGTGCGCGGTGCACTCGCTTCGGTACCGTGACGGCAGCGGCATCGGAGTCGGTGCACTGCAGTTTCGGCAACCGCGCGGTTTTTACGGCACTATTGCGTACGATTTTTGAGGATAACTTTTCCTTGCCGCGGTAGTTTTGCCTAATGCATCGAACTGATCATTCCCGTTTCCGGAAGGCACACGATTTCGTTCCGGATTTTTCTCACGCGGAACGGCGCACCCGCATCGTGATCGGTGTTACGGCCGCGATGATGATCGTCGAGATCGCCGTTGGGTTGATGTCGCGTTCGATGGCGTTGCTGGCCGACGGCTGGCACATGAGCACGCATGTGATTGCATTTTTGATAACAGCAGTGGCCTACTATTCCGCGCGAACGCAAGCCGGTAACGCGCGCTTCAGTTTCGGGACGGGGAAAATAGGTGTGCTTGGCGGGTTTACCAGCGCCGTGGTCCTCTCGATCGTGGCGTTCCTGATGGCTGGCGAATCTGTGCACCGGCTATTTGCTCCACTCGAAATTCACTTTAACGAAGCGATCGCGATCGCTTGCGTTGGATTACTGGTGAATTTGGGTTGCGCAGTCCTGCTTGCCGATCGTCATCACGAAAGTGACGATGGCAGCTCTCATCATAAGGATTTAAATCTGCGCGCGGCCTATCTGCACGTGCTGGCCGATGCATTTACGTCAGTGCTTGCGATTACGGCGCTAACCGGCGGCAAGTTCTTCGGCTGGGCCTGGCTCGATCCGGCCGTGGGAGTTGTCGGTAGCGGCGTTGTTTTTTCCTGGGCTTATACACTGTTGCGCGATACCAGCGGCATCTTGCTCGATCGCACTCCCTCTTCATCTAATCTCCCGGAGGAAATCCGACGCACTGTGGAAAGCGACGGCGATTCGCTCGTGACCGATCTGCATGTCTGGCAAGTGGGGATCGGCAAATTTGCAGCGATCGTTTCAGTGGTCGCTCACGAGCCTAAAAATTCGGATCATTATCGGAGCCTCCTTCGCGAGCACGAACAGTTGGTTCATCTTACGATCGAGACGCAGCACTGTCGCGAAGATCACGAATCGTTCGTAACCTCTTGAACGAGCAAATCACTTTGTGGCAGGTCGTCGCGGCATATGCTTTCGCTCTTGTCGGCGGATCGATTAGCACATCGCTGCGATTAGCGCACAAACCGCTTTGCGCGCTGATTAGTCTGGCGGCTGGCACACTCTTGGGAGTGACCTTCTTTGCGATTTTGCCCGAAAGTTTGAACGACAGCACATGGTGGGCAGCCGGACTGGCGGCGGGGACGGGATACGCGCTGTTCTTTTTCATAAGCAAGTACGTTCATCACGTTTGTCCTGCCTGCGCCGCTAGTCATTTCGACGCAGACGTCGCCCGGCATTTTAGTGAGATCGCGACGGTGCTGATTATCGCATTGGCGATTCATAGCACGACTGACGGTCTAGCCTTGGGAATTCAACAGGAAGCTCCAGCGTCGGAGGCAACAAAATGGTCGCTATTTTCTGCGCTCTGCATTCACAAAATTCCCGAAGGCCTCGCGCTAGGCAGCCTGTTAATCGGGGCTGGATTGCAACGCACGGTTGCGCTCGGCTGGGTTGCCTCAGTTGAAGCAACCACGCTTCTCGGCGGAGCGATCGGCTTTTTCTTCCTGGCGAAAGCTTCGACGTTTTGGCTTGGCTTAATCATGGCGCACGTTGGCGGCGGGTTTCTCTATCTGGCCGCGCACGCTGTTCTTGGAGAAATGCTCAAGCATGGAAAAAAGCTTGTGCTGACAAGTTTTTCGATAGGCGTAGGACTGATCGCAATTCTGAATATCGGCCTGAGACTGATTGGGTAGCCTATGCTGAAGTTGTGGAGGCGCTTGTGCCAAGCGCCTGATATTTTAGTCTCAGCGTTTGACACAAACGCCGCTACAACATGCATTTTTTTCGTTATCGCAACGGACATCTGTATTGCGAAGACGTCGATCTTGCGCGCGTCGCAGAGGAGCTCGATACTCCGACTTTTGTTTACAGCGCGGGAACAATTCTCGATCACTACACACGCCTGGATGGGGCGCTCGCGCCGCTGGATCACCTGATTTGTTACGCAGTCAAAGCAAACACCAATCGCTCGATCCTGAAGTTGTTCGTCGATGCAAGCGCCGGTTTCGACATCGTTTCGGGCGGCGAACTTTATCGGGTGCTCGCGGCAGGTGGCGACCCGGCCAAATGTACATTCGCCGGCGTCGGCAAGTCGCGAGAAGAAATCGAATATGCGCTTGAGCAGCGCGT
Source organism: Verrucomicrobiota bacterium (assembly GCA_003218395.1). Classification (GTDB taxonomy): domain Bacteria; phylum Verrucomicrobiota; class Verrucomicrobiia; order Chthoniobacterales; family UBA10450; genus Udaeobacter. The sequence continues at coordinate 19,462 of QHNJ01000003.1, read as the reverse complement.
TTACAGCTTCAACGTCGAGAGTGAAGCGGAACTGGAATACATCGATAAAATCGCTGGCGTGAAGAACGCGCGCGCCCCGATTGCGTTACGGGTGAACCCGGACGTCGATCCTCACACGCACGAGTACATCTCTACCGGCTCGCACGAAAACAAGTTTGGAATCGCGCTCACCGATGCGCCGGCGATTTACGAGCGAGCCGCCAAAATGCGCAACGTCGAGATTATCGGCGTCCAGATGCACATTGGCTCGCAGATTACTCAGGCCGCGCCGTTCGAGAATGCGATCAGGAAAGTGGCGCCAGTCGTGCGCGAGCTGAAATCAAAATACCGAATCAAGTTCTTCAGCATTGGTGGTGGTATGGGAATCGTTTACCGGTGCGCACTCGAGAGTGGATCCGGCAAATGGTGGCACGACCGCGGCGGCGAATCATCCGCGTTCAGCGTCCGCGATTACGCGGAAGCAATTGTGCCACCGTTGCGCGAGTTGGGCATTCGAATCCTGGTTGAGCCTGGTCGTTTTCTTGTCGGCAACGGCGGCGTGTTGCTCACACGCGTGCGTTACGTCAAAAAGTCGAGCGCGAAGAAATTCGCCATTGTCGATGCCGGCATGAACGAGCTGATTCGGCCTGCGCTTTATCACAGCTATCACGAAATCGTGCGGGTGAAACAGACGAAGAGTGAGAGGGAGAGGAAGGCTAGCAAAATCGATATTGTCGGCCCGGTATGCGAGTCAGGTGATTTCTTCGCGCTCGATCGAGAGATGCCCAAGCTCTATGAAGGTGATCTGCTCGCGATCATGAGCGCGGGCGCGTACGGATTTGTGATGGCCTCCAATTACAATTCGCGGCCGCTCCCGGCCGAGGCGCTGGTCCGCGGCGACAAGTTCGCGCTCATTCGAAAACGGCAGACATGGGAGGACCTGGTGCGCGGCGAGACTTAGCTGCTGTAGCCGCCGCCCTGTGGGCGGCGCGGTGCGCGCGTGTTTACAATCTAGATGCGTCCTTCGCACAGCGAAGCGGCTACAGCTCCACTTGCGCAATTTTGCGGGCTGCATAAATAGTGCTCTCGCCAATGATGATGAAACGCGTCTTGCTCGCTTGTTTTTTGTCGATGTTCGTGCTCGCCTCGCAAGCGGCGTCGCCGGCATCGGGTGAATACATCATCCTTGTGGGCGGGCCGTCGATGTATCAGTGGGAAAAGTACAAGACTTATCCGCACGATCATTGGTGGGCGAACTTTATCCGGGCCGCGCGGCTCCGCACAGAACAATTGCGCGCCGAGCTCGGGCCGGATGCGAAGATTACGTGGCTTGTTTACAGGCAGGGTTACGAGGATCGCGCAAAACAGGAGCACCAGGATCTGATCAGCCTGATCGATACGGTTCGCGATAAATTTAATCTCAACCTCGTTTGGTTTAATCCGGGGCACGAGGTGATTAATTATCTAAACAACGGGCAGCCGCGGGATCAGGTAAAGATTATTGGGTTTGAATATTTCGGTCACTCGAATCGGGCCTGTTTCATGTTCGATTACAGCAACAACATCGACAGCGCCTGTAAATCCTGGCTACACGATAGCGATTTAACGAAAATCAATCGCCGTGCTTTTGCCCGTCACGCCTACGTCAAGAGTTGGGGTTGCCATACCGGCGAGGAAATGTCGAAGAAATGGTACGCCGCGACCGCCACGCACATGATTGGCGCCATTGGCAAGACGCAATTCATGATGGAAGAGCTGCCGATCCTCGTCTCGGAAGGCGGTAAGTGGGTTAACTAAATTTCGATTGCCGATTTTCAATTGGCGATTGAACGTCGCGTGTTGCGATGAAATTAGCGGAACTCAGCGCGCTATACGACCAGCCGCTGTTCGATTTGATTTCGCAAAGCCGCGCTGTTCATCTCCGGCATTGGCGCGGCGAGGAGGTGCAGCGGTGCAGCTTGCTCAGCATCAAAACCGGTGGATGCAGCGAAGATTGCGCTTACTGCGCGCAGTCCTCTCATTATTCGACCGGCGTCGAACGCGAAGAGCTCCTGTCCCTTGAAACTGTCCTAACAGTGGCAAGGCACGCGCGTTCACAAGGCGCCACTCGGTTTTGCATGGGCGCGGCCTGGCGCGGCGTGCGCGACGGTTCGGAGAAATTCGAGCGCGTGCTGGAGATCGTTCGCGAAGTGAGCCAGCTCGATATGGAAGTCTGCGTCACGCTAGGTGAAATCGGCCCGGTGGAAGCGCGCAAACTCAAAGCCGCCGGAGTTACCGCTTACAATCACAACATTGATACTTCGCCGGAATTTTATTCCGAAATTGTCAGCACACACACGTTTCAGAATCGCCTCGACACAATTGCTGCCGTGCAGCAGAGCGGAATGTCTGTTTGCTGCGGCGCCATCATCGGCATGGGCGAATCGGAGGCTGACCGCCTGCGAATGCTGGAAGTGCTCAGCAACTTTGATCCGCCTCCGGACAGTGTGCCGATCAACTGTTTGATGCCGATGGCAGGCACGCCGCTGGCCGACCAGCCGCCCGTGGATATTTTTGAGCTTGTTCGGCTGATCGCTGTCACACGTATCGCGCTGCCAAAGGCGCGCGTTCGCTTGGCGGCGGGACGCACTAGGCTATCGCGCGAAGGTCAGGCGCTCTGCTTTTTCGCAGGCGCGAATTCAATTTTTTACGGTGACAAACTTCTCACCGCAAAAAATCCCGCGGCTGACGTGGATACTGCCCTTTTGCGCGACCTCGGGCTGCACCATCAAGGACTGAGGGCTTCTTAGCGTCGAAGGAACACGACTACTGGCAAGGGCGTCGTTCCCTGCCTGTAGCTATAAAATTTTACATCGACAGCAGGACGCGGTTTTGCGATGAAGGTGCCAGGGCTTGGTGGGAGCAACAAAAACCTCAACCGAAAGAAATTATGAACTGGAAAAAATTCTTCATCGCATTCATCGTTGCCTTCGTTTTCCTCTTCGCGTTTGGCTTCCTTTGGTACGGGAAACTCATGCATGGCGCGCATCAGGAGGTGCCAACGCTTTGGCGAACCGAAGCCGAGTTTGGGAATCACTTCCCGTGGCTTGTTTTGGGTCACCTGGTCATGGCGTTCTTTCTCACCATGCTTTATGCCCAATTCGTTCGGGCTGGCGGCGCAGGCGCCGGCGCGACTTTGGGAATACTGGTCGCGCTGGTCTATGCAGGCGCTGACCTGATCACGTTCGCGGTACAGCCGCTGACGACGAAAATCCTCGGCGGCTGGATTGTCGGCGACTTGATCCAATTCGCGATTGCTGGCGCAATCATTGGCGCGATCTACAAGCCCAGCTCACTCAAGACGACTTAGATGCTAACCCATGAAACGGTTCATCGTCGCATTCATTGCCGCATTCATCTTCATCTTCTTTTGGGGATGGCTCTATAACGGCGTGCTGCTGAAGGATGTTCTGACTGAAGCGCAAAGTCTCTTTCGGCCGCGCGAAGAAACGATGGGCCTGTTTCACTGGATCGTTATCGGTCAAGCAGGTTTGGCCCTCGCCTTCGTCATGATTTACGCCAGCGGTTTCGCCGGTGGGGGAATCGCGGCCGGGGTTCGCCTCGGAATCATGTTGGAGATTCTAGCGGTCGGCGCACGTTGCATCATTTACGCGACGCAACCCTTTCCCGTAAAGCTTCTCGTGTTGGTAAGCATCGGCGGTTTCATCGAGATGATTGTCACTGGCGTAATCGTAGGCGCGATTTACAAACCTGCGCCCCCGCGAATGCCTTAAGTCCGGCGAGTTTGTCCTGCGGGCCGAGATGATCGGTAAATCGAGCGGCTTGCTCGCGAATTCTTTCGGAGGTGGACGTTGCGCGTTGAGCGTTGAACGTTACCGTCCGTGGAGAAACCGTCGCAAACGCCCGCCGCGCTCGGCTATCGCATGCCTGCGGAATGGGAGCCGCATGCGGCGACTTGGCTCTCGTGGCCGCGACGCGAAGGAATCAGCTTCCCGGATTCATTCGACTGCGTGCTGCCGGCTTTGCGCGCAATGGTCGAAGCGCTCACTAAATCGGAGCAGGTTTGCATCAATGTTTGCAACGGCGCGCATGAAGCCGAAGCCCGCGCAACGTTGCGTGGACTACCGATGGAACGCATCGCGTTTCATCGGATCCCAACAAATGAGCCGTGGTGCCGGGATCACGGGCCAATTTTTTTGACCCGCAATGCCGATCCGAAACTCGCAGTCGTGGACTGGGATTATAACGCCTGGGGACACAAATATCCGCCATTCAACCTAGATGAAGTTGTGCCAACGCAGATAGCGAAGGTTCTCGACCTACCGGTTTTTGATCCGCACATGATTTTGGAAGGCGGTTCGATCGACGTGAATGGAGCGGGCGCACTGCTTACCACCGAATCGTGTCTCTTGAATCCAAATCGCAATCCTCAACTCAGCCGCGAACAAGTTGAGCAACGTCTGCATAATTATCTGGGTGTTCGTGAGATTCTCTGGCTCCGCGCTGGCATCGCTGGCGATGACACCGATGGTCATATCGACGATCTTGCGCGGTTTGTGTCAGAACATGCTGTCGCTGCAGTCGTTGAAGAAGATCGCGACGACGAAAACTACGAGCCGCTCCAGGAAAATCTCGCGCGCTTGCGCCAGATGAAAATCGGGAGAGACAAGATTGACATTGTTACCTTGCCGCTGCCGAAAAAAATTGTGCGGGAAAACCTGCGCCTACCCGCGAGCTACGCGAACTTTTATATCTCAAATAGTTCCGTGCTTGTCCCGACGTTTGACGATCCAAATGATGCAACTGCATTGTCGATCTTGCAGACGCTGTTTCCCGATCGTCGTGTCATGGGGATCGATTGCCGCGAACTAATCTGGGGCCTCGGCGCGTTTCATTGTCTCACGCAGCAACAGCCAGCGGTTTAAATGTGGGAGGGACCTTGGTGTCCCGACTGTCGCGGCGCTAAGGCCGTTCCCACATTCGTCACTCGGCGGCCTTCAGTCCGGGTTTGTAGCCGCTCTTCAGGATTGCATCGTGAAGATCAGGGGCATGGGTTTTGCGTGCATCAAACGTGACAACGACGCGCTCATGGCCGAGATCAACTTTCACATTCTTCACGCCTTTGATTTTCATGAGTGGTGCACGCAACTTTCGCACGCATTCGTCGCAGTCTTCGCCCTCGGTCGCAATCTCGATCGTTTCCAAAATCGCGTGATCAGCGCGTTCGGGATTAAACGGATCGGCCGGGTCGGGATCGTTTGGTCTTGCGGGGTCCATCTTTTCTTTATCTAACGTGGGAAGATGGCTCCGCGGCCGTCTTGCACGCGATTGGCTCGAGCACGCGCCAGACGTTTTTGGCAAGTATTTTTTGGCCGTCGGCGTTTGGATGAATGCCGTCCGGCAAATTTAATGATGGATCGCCTGCCACGTCTTCAAGGAGGTACGGCACCAATGCGCCGCCGTTTTTTGCGGCGAGTTCGGCGAAGATTTTGCCGAACGCCGAAACGTAGTCGTCGGCTGCGAAATTCGGCAGCTGCATCCCCGCGATAAGTACGTGCACATTTGGATTTCGCGCTTTCACTTTATCGATGATCTGCTGGAGGTTGTTTTGGATTTGATCCATCGGCACGCCGCGAAAGGCATCGTTGATTCCAAGTTCCAGAATGAAGATGTCGATCTTGCGTTTCAAATGGCCCGGGAGCCGTTCTAGGCCTCCTTCGGTCGTGCCGCCAGTTTGGCTGGCGTTGGTCACTTGAAAATTCAGGCCGGCAGCGCGCAACTTGTTCGCCAATAAAGCCGGATAAGCTTCGCTCGGCTTCAGTCCAAATCCTCCTGAAAGACTGTCGCCAAGCACAAGGATCGTTTTCATTTGCGAAGAAACGGGCGCGGCGCAAGCAGATTGCGCACACAGGATCGATACAAGTACGCTACAGAGCGCCACCGGAATTTTCATTAAAGAACTCTCCACGATTTAATCCTGCGTTCGACGTTTGATGTTTGATGTTTAACGGTTTAACGATTCAACTTCTTTAACGTTCTAACCTCTTAACATCCTTCCTATGGCAAATTACGCTATCAACGGGTTCGGTCGTATCGGGCGCAACGTGCTTCGCGCGATGACACAAAGACAAGTCGAGCAAGTTCGCGCGATCAACGATCTCACTGACACACATACGCTCGCCCATCTGCTTAAATGGGACTCGGTGCACGGAAAGTTCGACGGCGAGATCGGTTACGATGATGAGAACATCAGCGTGCGGGGTCATAAAATTAAAATCTTGAAGGAGCGCGACCCGGCGAACTTGCCGTGGAAAAAACTTAGTGTGGATGTTGTTCTCGAATCGACCGGATTTTTCACCAGCCGTGATAAAGCCGAGCTGCACTTGAGCAAAGCGGGTGCAAAACGAGTGCTGATTAGCGCGCCGGCGAAAGATCCGGACGTGACGATTTGCATCGGCGCTAACGACGCTCTTTTTGATCCCGAGAAACACAAAATTGTTTCAAATGCGAGTTGCACAACGAATTGCCTCGCGCCGATGGCCAAAGTCTTAAACGACAAGTTCGGCGTCGCGCATGGATTCATGAGCACCATCCACAGCTACACCAACGACCAGCGCATCCTGGATTTTCCGCATAAGGATTTGAGGCGCGCACGAGCGGCCGCGATCAACATTATTCCGTCCACCACGGGCGCCGCCAAGGCGATCGGCGAAGTGATTCCAGAATTAAAAGGGAAATTGAACGGCGGCGCTTTCCGTGTGCCGACTCCGGATGGGTCGGTCACTGATTTCACCGCCGTCCTCGAAAAGGATGCAACGATCGATGCCGTTAATGCTGCCTTCAAAGAAGCTGCGTCAGACAAAACCTACAAAGGCGTCGTGGAGTACAGTGATGAGCCGCTCGTTTCCCAGGATATCGTTGGTAATCCGCACTCCTGTATTTTTGACAGCAAGCTGACGCTCATGCTTGGCAACCGGTTTGTGAAAGCCGTCGGCTGGTACGATAACGAATGGGGCTACAGTAACCGTTGCGTCGAGTTGCTGGAGCTGTTGGGGAAATAAGCGACTCGTGATCGTGCTCGCAATCGTTTTCGAAGCGTATGAAAACATGCTTTCAACGTGAGCACCGGCACGACCAAGAGTAAGATGGCGAAGCTCACGCTGCGCGATTTGGATGTGCGCGGGAAACGCGTCCTTGTGCGGGTGGACTTCAACGTGCCGACCGAAATGCGCGGCGGAAAGATTCGCATCACCGACGACACGCGCATCCGCGAGAGCCTGCCTACCATTAACTACCTGCGCGAGCACGGTGCGAAAACGATTTTGGTGTCGCATTTTGGTCGCCCAAAAGGAAAGCGCGTTCAAAAATATTCGCTTCGTCCGATCGGCGATTATTTGCACTCCCTGATCCATCAGCCTGTCATATTCAGTCAGGACACGATTGGGGAAGTGCCAGAAAAGATCATCGAGCATATGGAAAACGGCGATGTCGCTCTGCTCGAGAACGTCCGCTTCCAACCGGAGGAAGAAGCGAACGATCCGATGTTCGCTAAGGCGCTCGCGAAACTTGGCGATCTTTATGTAAACGATGCGTTCGGTGCAGCGCACCGTGCCCATGCCTCGACAGCGGGGATCACAAAATTCGTGGCGAAATCGGCGATGGGTCTCCTAATGGAGAAAGAGCTGAAACATTTGCGCAACGGGCTGGAGAAACCGGCCAAGCCGTTCGTCGTCATTTTGGGCGGAGCGAAGGTTTCCGATAAGATCGGCGTATTGAAAGCACTCATGGAAAAAGCCGACACGATCCTGATCGGTGGAGCGATGGCAAACACCTTTCTGAAAGCGCAGGGAATCCCGGTCGGCGCAAGTCGGGTCGAATCCGATAAGGTCGATCTCGCACGTGAACTTCTCGATCTCGCGGAAAAACGAGGCGTGAAATTTTTGCTTCCGATCGACGCCGTGGAAGCGGAGGAAATTCGCGCCGGAACCCCGATTCGAAACACGAGCCGGCTCTCAGCGCAGCATGGGATCAGTGATGGATGGCAAGCGGTCGATATCGGCGCTGCCACAATTGCGCTTTACGAGGAGGAAATTGCCAAGGGCGAGACGATCTTGTGGAACGGGCCTGTTGGCATTTTTGAAATTCCGGATTTTGCGGAAGGGACCATCGCGATCGCGGAAGCGCTGGCGCAATCGGGGGCGACGACGATCATCGGCGGCGGCGATTCCGTGACCGCAGTGAAACAGGCCGGACTTGCCGACAAAATGACATTCATTTCCACTGGTGGCGGCGCTTCGCTGGAATTGCTCGAAGGCAAAGAACTGCCAGGCGTCGCGGCGTTAAGCGAAAAGAGTTAGATAGAATTAACAGAATGAACGAAATGGGATTTTCCGTCACCGTCCTTCGCGTGTGAATGCTGTCCATTTTGTCTAAATGCTATGCGAAAAAAAATCGTCGCTGCTAATTGGAAGATGAACATGATGCAGGCGAGGGCGACGCGATTTGTCGAATCGCTGTTGCTTGAAATTGGCGACATATCTGATGTCGAGGTTGTGATCCTGCCGCCGTTCACGGCGATCGCCAAAGTTACGGAGGCGCTTGCCACCGCTCCGAGCATCAAGGTGGGCGCGCAGAATATGTACTGGGAACGGAGCGGCGCTTTTACTGGCGAGATCAGCGCTGCGCTGCTGCGCGACTTATTTGTGCATTACGTTGTGCTCGGGCACAGCGAACGTCGCACGCTCTTTGGCGAGACCGATGAAATCGTCAATCGCAAGGTGCGTGCCGCGCATGAGGCGGCACTGCGTCCGATCGTTTGCATCGGGGAAACGCTCGAGCAGCGCGACAAGGGAAATGTCGAAAAGATATTGTCGATCCACCTGCGGGGCAGTCTCAAAGACCTAAGCGAAAAGGAACTTCAGGAAACGGTGATCGCGTACGAACCGGTGTGGGCGATTGGCACCGGACGCAACGCGACGCCAGAACAGGCGCAGGAAGCACACACGTTCATTCGTCACACCTTGCGCCAAATGGCCGACGACATAACAGCCGAGCGCGTGCGCATTCAGTACGGCGGGAGTGTTAAACCCGAGAACGCGCGCGAGCTAATGACCCAGCCGGACATTGACGGCGCCCTCGTCGGCAGTGCCAGCCTCGACCCACGCAGCTTCGCCCAGATCGTGAAGGCTGCGCGGGAAGATCAATAAGGTGGATCGAGCAATGGACTGCTCGATCCACCCTCTGGCGAGTCGAGACGTATGGCTCGTCTTATTTCTTAATCTCCAAATAGGTGCGCGATTGCACTTTGTTGGTGCCGGGTTGCAATTCTTCGACGCGCATTTGTTTCAGAAACCAGCGATCGTCGATCTTTTGTGCGGAGACGACTTCAAAGCGCTTCGCAAGCTGTGCGTTCCAGTCGTACCCTTCCATCCGCATCAGCGCGCCGCTCGCCTTGTCGATCCAGAGCAGAAGATTGGAATACTGGGACTCGCGGGACGGCGCGCGGAGTTGCAGCTTCCAGCAATTGCGGGTGCGGACATTTTCTTCCCCTAAAACACGCGCGTTCTGCCAATAAAGAAACTTGAATGCGAGGTCCTCGTAGGTAAGGCTGGCGTCGCGGATTTTTTGCTGGAGCTTCGACGCCACAAATTTTTCGGTTCCAGCGCCGGTTACCAAATCAAGGCGCGAGCTCTTTTCTCCGAGGCGCAATTGGAGAACCTCATTGGGGTTAGTAAATGAATACCGGATTAACGGGCCGTTTTGCGTCAGGCGAAATGGGACCACGATATCATTTTCGCGAAGCTGACCTTGCAGATCGATTTGCTGTCGCGACTCGAGCATTCGCACCGAGGCTAGAATGTCCTTCGCCGAGGGCGGAGGCTGGCCGTGAATCGATAACGGCAACATCAAAAAAAACGCGGCGATTTTTCGCATGGAAAAGAAGCTTTAAGTTTTCAGTTTTCAGTTTTAAGTCGTCCCGCACAACATACGGATTACTTAGAGCTTAACAGTTAAAGGTTAAAACTTGGACCAGACGATTTTTCATCTCATCAACGAAAAATGGACGAGTCCGGCGCTCGACTTGTTCATGGCGGCGCTCGGCGACAGCGAGATTTGGAAGCCGTTGTTTATCGCGATCGGGCTTGGCGCTCTTTTTTTTGGCGGGTTCAAAGCACGCGCCTTCATTGTATGTTTACTCTTGTCTTTGCTGATCGCCGAACTGTTTACCGGTATATTAAAGTCCGCGTTTGATCGTCATCGGCCCAAGCAAGTAGAACGCGTGCGAATGGTCGAGTTGCAAAAGGCGCGCCCGAAATTCATGAGCCTGTTTAAGAAACCGACAATCCGGTTTTCCGACCAATCGGATCACAACCGGTCGGGGCCATCATTCCCATCGGGACACATGTGGAACAACACGATAATTGCCGTATACTGCACGCTCTTTTATCGGCGGCGTGGCTGGCTCTACTGGATTATCACCGCAGCAGTCGGTTATTCGCGAATTTATCTGGGGGCGCACTGGCCGAGCGACATCATCGCTACGCTTTTTCTCGCCGTTGGTGAGGCATTGCTGATGCTGGGATTGTTCGAGCTGATTTGGAGGACAGGGGCGCGAAAATGGGCGCCGAATCTTTATGCGCAGCGCCCGGGTTTGATTGTAGGGCAGGTGTCCAACTTGCTTGGGAAAGATTCGTTCCACGACCGCGTGAAAAACTTGCGCCACGAGAAATGACGACAACCCGTGCGGTCTGGTTTTTCATCGTCGCGTTGACAGCGATTCGATTGTCGATGCTGGCAACGACCGACCTCGAATTTGACGAGGCGCATTACTGGATGTGGTCGGAGCGTCTCGCGCCGGCGTATTTCAGCAAAGGACCGGGCATCGCTTTTGCTATGTGCGCCAGCACCGCGGTTTTCGGCGCAAATGAGTTCGGTGTGCGCTTTTTTTGTCCGGTGCTCGCGGCGGGCACGAGCCTGCTCTTGTTTTATTTTGCGCGGCGATTGTTCAGTGCGACCGCCGGATTGTGGGCAGTCATCGCCTTGAATGTCACACCGATCTTCAATCTCGGCGCATTCCTGATGACGATCGATGCTTTGTCGATTTTTTTCTGGCTGGCTGCGATGTTCGCATTCTGGCTCGCACTGGAAAGGAGTCCGTATTTCACTTGGTATTGGCCGCTGACTGGGTTGCTGATTGGGCTTGGATTTCTGTCCAAATATACGAACGCGTTTGAGCTCGTTTCGGTCCTGGCCGTCCTCGCACTGGCTCCCCGCCTAAGAAGGGAATTTGCGCGGCCCGGTTTATGTTTCCTGCTCGCTATGTTCGCTCTTTGCACCGTCCCGCCGATTGTGTGGAACGCGCAGCACGCCTGGATCACGCTGACACATCTGCGATCGCGCGGAGGCGTCGAACAGGGGTTTGCTTTCCATCCATTCGAAGTTCTTTCATTTCTCGGCGCGCATTTTCTTGCCTATTCGCCATTTCTGTTTCTCGCAATCGCGTGGGGGGTGATCGCAAGCTGGCGGCGCGTGAATCAGCAATTCAAGGTGCTGTTCCTGATGTGGTTTGGATTGCCGGTGTTCTCCTTTTACCTCCTCCTGTCGATCAACAAGAGCGCTGCGCCGAATTGGGACTGCCTCGCCTTCCTCGGCTTCGGCTTGCTGGCGGTTTATTTCTGGTGGGAACGCCTCGAAGCGAGCGTCATGTTGCGGCTCTGCGCAAGCGTGGCGTTGCTGGTTGGATTAATCATGAGTGTTATCGCGCTGGATACGGACTTGTTGCGCACCGCGGGCTACCAATTGTGGCGAAGTGATCCGAGCGACCGAATGCGTGGATGGAAAAATGCGACCCGCGCGGTTGAGAAAATGCGCAATGATTTCGAGGCGCAACTGAGCGAGAAACTGTTTCTCATTGCGGATGCCCGCGATCGTGCGTCGGAAATTTCATTTTATCTGCGCGACAAACGAGCGGAGGGTCCGGGTCATCCCCCCGTTTACATTACCGAATCGCAGGACCTGGTGAATCAGTTCTCGTTTTGGCCGCGCTACGATGAATTTGCGGAACTACAGCCGGGCACGCCGCAGCCGGGGGGCGAAGTTTACACCGAGGAGAACGGCGTTAATCCCTTCGTTGGACGCGATGCGCTCTTCATCCGAGCGGGGGAAAAAGAACACGTGCCTCACAATATCCGAGCTGCCTTTCAATCGACGGAACCGGTCGGAACCATTGAAGTGCGGCGTTACGGCAAAGTGCTGCGTACATGGCAGGTGTTTCTTTGCCGAAACTATCGCACGCTCCCGCTATGACGGAGGCGACAAACTCACCGGCAGTTTCTGTGATCGTGCCTCTTTTTAACGAGGAGGAGAACATGTCGCTCTTACAGTCGGAGCTGCGCGCAGCGCTGGGTGGACTCGATCACGAAATCGTTTTTGTGGACGATGGATCGGTTGATCGAACGGTCGAGCGAATCAAACCTGCACCAAATATTCGAGTGATTCGTTTCGAAAAAAACAGGGGACAAAGCGCCGCTATTTATGCTGGCCTCCGGGCCGCCCGTGGCGCCACCGCAGTTCTCATCGATGGCGATTTGCAAAATGATCCCGTGGATATTCCCAGGCTTGTCGCTGAGATCGCACGCGGCGCCGATCTCGTCTGTGGCTATCGATTGCAACGCAAGGACACACTGGTGAAGCGGCTGACGAGCCGGATAGCCAACGCCGTTCGAAGCCGTTTCACAAAAGACGGCGTGCGCGACACGGGTTGCACGCTGAAAGCGATGCGGCGTGAGTGTGTGAGCGCGCTGGTTCCGTTCAAAGGCGTGCACCGCTTCATTCCGGCGCTTATCAAGGGCGCGGGCTATCGGCTCGTCGAAATCCCCGTGAATCATCGTCCGCGCCGGTTTGGTCAAAGCAAGTACGGCTTGGGCAATCGCGCACTCCGTGCCACCATCGACATGTTCGGTGTGCGTTGGCTGCTGTCGCGACGGTTAAACTATAAAGTACGTGATAGTGACGGCGCTTCTAGTTGAGAGCGGCGTGATTGTAGCCGTCCTAAAACGGGCTTGTCAACCTGAGCGCCCCCGCTAAGCTTGCGCTCCCGTACTCGGGGGAATCTGCATGTCGCTGGCCAGCTTACTTTCTGCCGAGCAAATCATCCCCGAGATGAGGGCGACCGAGCGTTGGCCGGCCATCGTCGAGTTGATCGATCTGCTTGTTAGCCTGGACAAAATCAAACGTGCGGATCGCGAGAGCATTCTGGCCTCGCTGAAGCAGCGCGAGGAAACCATGAGCACTGGCATCGGATTTGGGATTGCCATTCCGCACTGCTCTTCCGACCGGCTCGAAGGAGTCGTTGCCGCGTTTGGAAGATCGACTGGCGGAATTGAATTCGATGCGCTCGATAACGCGCCGGTGAAATTCGTCGTGCTTTTCATTGTGCCAAAAAATCAATTTCAGACGCACCTGCGCACCCTCGCGTCGATTGCCAAATTCTTGAACGATCGCAGCGTGCGTGAGAGCCTGGCCGAAGCAAAATCGGCCGACGAAATTTTGTCTATCTTTCGCGATCGTTCATAATAATGAGCGATGTTTGACGCACTGTAGCTGCCGCTTTCTCAGGGAAATGGCGCATGCGTTTTAAGCATCCCGGCGCCGCGCTTCGCGGAGCGAAGCGAGTATAGTGCAAATTGACTTTATCCGTGTTTCATCCGTGGGAATCTCTGGCTAGAAACTGATGGAGACTTTCCAATCACTCCTCGCAAAGAGACTTTCCGATGCGCTGGCAAAGGCCGGCCTGCCGAATGCGGGCGAACTGACGCCGGCGACAGATCGGCGTTTCGGCGACTATCAGACCAATGCCGCTCTCGTGCTCGGGAAACAGCGGAGTGAAAATCCGCAAACTCTGGCCGAAAGAGTTATTGTCCGGTTTGATATTGGCGAGCTGTGCGAACCGCCTACAGTCGCGGGCGTCGGCTTCATCAACTTCACATTGCGTGCCGACGCGATCGCAAGAAAAGCGGGCGAGGTTCTCCGAGACGAACGACTCGGCGTTGCAAGGACAAAATCGACCAGAAGGATCGTCATCGATTTCGGATCGCCTAACGTGGCCAAACCGATGCATGTCGGTCACATTCGCAGCACCGTGCTTGGGGACGTGCTGGCGCGCATCGCGCGGTTTCTCGGGCATGAAGTGATCCGCGATAACCATGTGGGCGATTGGGGCACGCAGTTTGGAATGGTGATTTACGGCTGGAAAAACTTATTGGATCGACAAGCGCTTCAGCGCAATCCGCTGGCCGAGATCGTTCGCATTTACAAGGAGACAAACGAAAGAGCGACCAGGGATCCGCAGGTTCGGGAGGCCTGTCGCCAGGAGTTGGTGAAGCTGCAAGCCGGCGACAAGGAAAACATCGACATCTGGAATGAATGTGTCGCCTTCTCAATGCAGGATTTCGAGCACGTATACAAATTGCTCGACGTGCATTACGACATCCAGTGTGGGGAAAGCTTTTACAGCGATCGCTTACCGGCCGTAGTCGACGGCTTGCTCAAGTCCGGCGTTGCTGAAATCAGCGAAGGCGCGGTCGTTGTTTTTTTTCGCGATGAGTCGGAACTAGCGAATAAACCATGCATCGTTCGCAAGCGCGACGGCGGATTCAATTATGCGACGACGGATCTCGCAACGATTGATTATCGCATGAACGATTTGAAAGCCGACGCGATTTGGTACGTGGTCGGTGCTCCGCAAATTTTACACTTCAAGCAAATTTTCGAGGTAGCGCGGCGCGAAAGTTACAAAGCGGATTTTCGCCACATCACGCACGGCAGCATCCTGGGCGACGACCGAAAGCTAATGAAGACACGCTCGGGCGAAAATGTGCCTTTGCGCGAACTCCTCGATGAAGCATGCAAGCGAGCTCGCAAGATTATTGAGAAAAAAAATCCAGATTTAAGTGAGGCGGACAAGACCGACATCGCGCATAAGATCGGCATCGGCGCTGTCAAATACGCCGATCTCTCACAGTATCGGATGACCGATTACGTTTTTTCCTGGGAGAAGATGCTCTCTCTACAAGGAAATACAGCGCCATATTTGCAGAACGCTTATGTGCGAATTCGTTCCATTTTTCGAAAAGCTGGCGAATCCGTGCCGAAGATCGACAAATTCACTCTCGGTGATCCTGCCGAAATTAATCTCGCAAAACGTCTGTGCCAGTTCGCAGAAATCGTCCCACAGGTGTTGAACGATTTTCGTCCAAACATTTTGGCAAATTATCTGTTCGAGTTGGCGAACAGTTTTCACACATTTTACGAAGCCTGTCCGGTCTTGAAATCGGAAGAACCTTCGCGCAGCTCGCGTCTGGCATTGTGCAACCTTACTGGACGCGTTTTGGGGCGTGGTCTCGATCTTCTCGGGATAAAAGTGCCGGAAAAAATGTGACACGCTTCGATTTGAAGCGTGTCATCCCGAGCGGAGCAGCGGAGTCGAAAGATCTCGCAGTTTTTTTGGCGCATCGCTCACTGAAGGCGAATAGTAATCCCGCCACAGCGGGAGACTCCGCTTGGAATGACATATGACAAAAGAAAAGCATCCGCGCATTCCCAGTTCGACCTACCGATTGCAGTTCAATCGCTGGTTCACGTTCGCTCAGGCACGTGAGATCGTACCGTATCTGCATGCCTTGGGTGTGACCGATGCTTACGCGTCGCCCTATTTTCAGGCAGGCGCCGAGAGCCTGCACGGCTACGACATCACCGACCATAACAAACTCAACGCCGTGATTGGTTCGCGTGAGGAATACGACTCCTGGACTGCGGAACTGCACGCGCACTCGATGGGCCAGGTGCTCGATTTCGTGCCGAATCATGTGGGGATCGCGGAACCGCTCAACGAGTGGTGGATGGATGTGCTCGAAAACGGGCCCAGCTCGAGGTATGCGCCCTATTTCGATATCGACTGGCATCCGCTGAAATCGGATCTGCGCGACAAGGTTTTGTTGCCTATCCTGAGCGACCAGTATGGGCGCATCCTCGAGCGCGGTGAGCTTCACGTGCGTTTCGAGGAGGGCACCTTTTATCTCCTCTACGGCGAGCGCAGACTGCCAATCGCGCCGGGCACATACCGTTATCTTCTGGGAATCGCGCTGCAAAATCTCGCGGAATACAAGGACGAAGATTTCTATGCGGAATTGCAAAGCATTCTGACCGCGCTCGAATATTTACCGAAGCGTACTGAAACCGATCCGAAGCGCATCGCCGAGCGCATTCGCGAGAAGGAGATCATCAAGCGACGTCTCGAACGGCGTTGCGCCGAAGCGCCCCAAGTGCAACAGGCAATCGAAAAAGCGCTTGCCCGGATCAATGGAGAACCGGGCGACGCGCGCAGCTTCGATGCGCTTGATGAGTTGCTTAACGCGCAGTCCTACCGGCTCGCCTATTGGCGGGTCGCAGCCGAAGAGATTAATTATCGGCGCTTTTTCGATGTTAACGATTTGGCAGCGATCCGGGTTGAGTTGCCAAAGGTTTTCGACGCCGTTCACCGGCTCGTGCTTGATTTGGTGCGCAATCGCGCCGTGACCGGTCTGCGTATCGATCATCCCGACGGTCTTTATTTGCCGCGCGAATATTTCGAAAAGCTTCAGCAGCGCTGCGCAAAAGCGCTGGCGATCGCCCTGCCTCAGGATGGACGCGCCATTTACATGATCGTGGAAAAAATCCTTACCGGCGCCGAAACGCTACGGAAAGACTGGCTGGTGCACGGCACGACTGGCTACGATTTTGCGAATCAGGTGGCGCAGTTGCTGGTCGATTCTTCAGCCGAGACGGCGATCACCAAGACATTTCATCGCTTCATCGGCCACTCCCTGCCTTTTGGACATCTGCTGTATGCGAAAAAGCTGCAAGTGATGAAATTGTCACTCGCCAATGATGTCGATGTTCTGGGCAACATGGTCGATCGGCTTTCGGAGCAGAACCGCTGGTATCGCGATTTCACCCTCGAAGCGCTCGCGCGTGCCGTGCGAGAAACGATCGCCTGTTTTCCCGTTTATCGAACTTATCTCGCGCCGGGTCAGCCGGTAAGCGAAGAAGACCGACAAATCATCGAACGCGCCGTCACTGCGGCCAAACGGCGGAATCCCGCGATTGAAGAATCCATTTTCAATTTTCTGCGCGACGTTTTGGTCTTCCGGTTCCCGGAAAACCTCGATGTCGAAGCGCGCGCCGCGCATACACATTTCGTGCTCAAGTTTCAGCAAACGACGGGACCGATCATGGCCAAGGGGCTGGAGGATACGGTCTTTTACATTTACAACCGGTTGGCCGCGTTAAATGAAGTGGGCGGGGAGCCGCAACAGTTCGGCTTGAGTATTGACGAGTTTCACGAACGCAATCTTGATCGACAGCGCAATTGGCCCGCAACTTTGCTCGCGACCTCGACGCATGACACGAAACGCAGCGAAGATGTGCGTGAACGGATCGTTGCGATCTCAGAAATCCCGGAGCTTTGGCGGCGTTGGTTACAGCGGTGGCGTCTGACGAACCGGCGCTGGAAGCGGACTATTAACGAAGTCGAAGCGCCGGACGCGGATGAGGAATACCTCCTCTACCAGACTTTGCTTGGAACCTGGCCAATCCGGGACTCGGGCGAACCCCAAAGCGCGGCAACACAGGAGTATATTGAGCGGATTCAAGCTTACATGGCCAAGGCGCTCCACGAAGCGAAGATCAATACGAGCTGGATCCAACCGAATGAAGAATGGGACGCAGCGATGCGCGATTTCGTCGTCAAAATCCTCGATCCCTCGCGTCGGAACAAGTTCATTCCGGTTTTCCTTCCGGTTGCGGAGGAAGTTGCGCGGCTTGGTGCGATCAATTCGCTCACCCAGACGCTGCTCAAGCTAACCTCGCCGGGAGTACCCGACATTTATCAGGGCAACGAGATTTGGGATTACAGTCTGGTCGACCCTGACAACCGGCGACCGGTCGATTACAAACGACGTCGCGAAATGCTCGACGCATTACCGGGTGCTACGCCAGAGGAGCTGGTGCGGAACTGGCCGGATGGCCGGATCAAAATGTTTCTGACACAGCAAGTTCTGCAATTTCGACGCGAACACGTCGATCTTTTCCGGCGTGGAGAATATTTGCCACTGGCCGTGAGCGGAACACTTACCGAGTCCTGTGTCAGTTTCGCCCGCGTGTTGGCAGGCAAGTGGATCGTTGTCATCGCGCCGCGGCTCTCTTCCCGTGTTGGCTTTCCGCCAGTTGGGGAGCTGTGGAAGGATACAGCAATCGGATTTCCCGAGACGCTTTCGTTCGAGCACGCACACGACCTCTTCACGTGCCGCCCGATTCATCATGAAGGCCGACACGTTTCGCTAGCCGACGCAATGTCGATCCTTCCATTTGGGGCGATTACGAATCTTCGGTAGGGCAAAACTCGAGCTGTAGAGCTTCCTGATTTTTCGTCGGCTCCGCAGAGCGTCCGCTCTATCGAAAATTACCGATTGCGCGCATAGCCCTGAAAAAGATCGACAATCCACTGGGAGAAGTTGCTGAGATTTGTCAGCAAATCCGCGCCGAAGGCTGCAAATGTAATTTGCGGAGATGCAAGAATGAGCATCACGCTGAGCAGCAACAGGTTCATCAAATAGATGACGACGAGCGAGAAGAAGGTGCCTTGGTCGCTCAGGTCGGTCTGATTCTTGGGAATCATCCAACAGGTGAAGGTGAAATGGAACGCCCACGTCGCGCCGATGATCGCGTAAAGCAAACGGCCATATGGCTGCATGTTTAGGAACAGGCTGAGCACGCCATAAATGGCGATTGCCAGAATGCTGTAGAGCGGGAAAAAATAAGGTGCCAGCGCTATCCAAAAATTGTTTCGGTTCGTTACCACATGGCCACCGTCGCGGCTGACGCGAAACCGGCTGACGCGCCCGCCCATCAGCAAAACCCAGAGCGCATGGGTGAGTTCATGTCCGAAGACGTAGAGGACAATCGGCCGGGCCAAGCCGAGGAACGCGATCAACCAAAGGACCGCGCCCAACGAAAAGAACCAAAATTCTTCGCCTGCCCAAAGCCGTTGCGTGACGGCTGCGTGCGCAAAGACGGTGAAAAATGTCTCAGAAAGAATCGCGCAGACCGGCAGCAAAAAAATTGCAAAAACAAACTTCACCCAGCGTGTAGGTACCGTAAATCGATCAGACGCAGGAATGAATCTTGTCGCTCGCGCGACATTTCGGACGACCTTTCTGCCACCGTCCGGTCTACGCTTTTTATTTGTCGATCTTCGATTCGTCGCAGCCAAAGTCATCCGCAGATTACGCAGATTCACACAAATTATAGCAAGACGGAACCGCGGATTACGCGGGCTTTTCGGGCGACGAGCATGACGCTGTTCATGACATCATTTCGCACGCAGAATAGAAGATCGTTTCGGCTGGGCCGCCGCAACCAACAGGCCAGCGGCCTGTGCTCCCCC
>QHNJ01000320.1 GCA_003218395.1 Verrucomicrobiota bacterium | reverse complement strand
CTAACCAAACGGCGCGTGAGGTGGAGCGGCTGTTGACCAATATCCGGGAACGCGAGCGTGTGGAGGACGCTCTCCGAGAACAGCTCACGGAACGCAAGCGGGCTGACGAGGCCTTGCGCGAGGCGCAGGTGGAACTGGCGCATGTAACCCGAGTCACGACCATAGGAGGACTGGCGGCCGCAATCGCTCACGAAATCAATCAGCCGCTCGCG
>QHNJ01000319.1 GCA_003218395.1 Verrucomicrobiota bacterium | reverse complement strand
TCGGCCTTGACCCAAAGAGCATGGAACGGATCTTTGATGCTTTCTACACAACGAAGTCTGAGGGAATGGGGATGGGGCTGGCGATCAGTCGCTCAATCGTTGAGAATCACGACGGGCGGCTATGGGCCGTGCCGAATGACGGTCCCGGCGCAACCTTTCAGTTTACTCTTCTGAAGCACCCCTAGCTGGGAGCGCTATGGCCGAAGGAAAAGCAATTGTCTTTGTCGTTGACGACGATGCGTCAGTGCGAGAGGGTTTGGGAAGTCTTATTCGGTCGGCGGGATTGAGAGTTGAGACCTTTGCCTCTGCGCAGGAGTTTTTGGCGCGCTCGCGGGCGGATGTGCCGAGCTGTCTGGTGTTGGATGTACGGCTGCCGGGCCTGAGCGGGCTCGACCTGCAGAAGCGGATGGCCGAGGTCAACATTGAGATTCCCATTGTTTTTATCACCGGCTATGATGGCGGAGCTGTATGACCGGTATGATTCGTTAACGCCGCGCGAGCGGGAGGTGATGGAGTGGGTGGTCTCGGGCCTGCTCAACAAACAGGTCGCCGCCGAACTGGGCACGAGCGAGATCACCGTTAAAGTTCATCGGGGTCAGGTTATGCAAAAAATGCAGGCCGACTCTCTGGCGAGCCTGGTCAGGATGTCTGAGAAGCTTGGAATACGTCGCGCCAAAAAATTATAGCTCCATCTCGCCGGTGTAGCGGTGCCTTGTCCGGCAATCTGAAATCCAAAATCTAAAATCGAAAATGCGCAAACCGCCTATACCAAAGTATAATAGATTTTTGTCTGAAACGCTGCTAACTTTGGACCATGGCATCATAGATGAAAGGCCAAGATGGCTAATTCCCCTCTTATTTCAGTTGTCGATGATGATGATTCGGTACGTGAATCCCTTGGGGGTTTAATCAGGTCTGTCGGGTTCGCAGTGAAGGTATTTGCTTCTGCCGAAGAGTTCTTGAATTCGGATCATCTCCG
Organism: Verrucomicrobiota bacterium; assembly: GCA_003218395.1. Lineage (GTDB taxonomy): Bacteria > Verrucomicrobiota > Verrucomicrobiia > Chthoniobacterales > UBA10450 > Udaeobacter. Next base: position 676 of record QHNJ01000319.1, on the reverse strand, counting down.
CAATACGCACTGCCTGATACTCGATGTACGCATGCCGGGGATGAATGGGCTCGAGCTTCAGCGTCAGTTGGCGGCCAGTGATCGTAAGATTCCGGTTATCTTCATCACGGCACACGGAGATGAGGAGGTGCGCTCGCGCGCTCTGAATGGCGGCGCCGTGGATTACTTGCTCAAACCGTTCAGTGAGGAAGCATTACTGAATGCGATCGACGCGGCTCTGAAGTCTTGATGATGTGGAACGAAAGAGAATCGAGCTGAAAAAAAAGATAAAAACAAACTGCGAGGCGATTTCCGTTCCATGCCCATCCAGGGTAGGGCTGGTAATCCTAGGTAATAATTATTGACAATTCATGACAAATAGAGACATGATGTGGCTTTCGGATTGAGCGAAGAGGACACAGCGAGTTTTCCTCTTCGTCAAAATCCTTTCGCAAACGAAAGAGGTGCCCCATGAATAAGATAGCTCCTCTCATATACGTCGTGGATGATGATGCGTCAGTGCGCGAGGCTCTGGGAAGTCTGATTCGGTCAGCGGGGTTGGAGGTAGAGACCTTTGCCTCGGCGCAGGAATTTTTGGCCTGCCCACGGGCGGATGTGCCGAGTTGTTTGGTGCTCGATGTGCAGCTCCCCGGGCTAAGCGGACTCGATCTGCAACACGAGCTTGCCAAGGCGGATG
>QHNJ01000002.1 GCA_003218395.1 Verrucomicrobiota bacterium | reverse complement strand
CGGGCCGGTGATTAGCGGAGTCGTCCGGCCCAACAATTTGCCGGACGCATCGAAAATGGAATAGCCTGTTCGTTTGCCGTTTTGATCGTAGCTGTAAACGATCTTATGCAGAAGGCTGCCGTCTTCTGCGCTTTGGGTTTCTTCCTGCAGACGGCCGACGCTGTCGTAATTGTATTGGCTATTGAACCGAAGGCGGCCATCGGGTCCGAAAATTTGTCCGCTGGTAAAACGTCCCGCATCATCCAGTTCATAACGAATTGTCTGACGGAGTTTGCCATCTTGATCGGTGATCGTTGCAACAGCCTTGTGCTGCGCGTCATCGAATTTGTAAACGGTGCGTGAGCCGTCCGTGCTAATCGACACGGTTACTCGGACGCCGTGGTTTTCAGCCGTCTCGGGAGCCTGGCCAAATCCGATATTAACGCCCCACACAAAAACAGCACAGACGATTATCGCCCCCACTTGGAAAAGCTTCATGGCTTGAGGAGCTTACGGTTAAGGGCAGGGGCTGCAAATGAGCATAAATTTTTTATTGACCGCCGGTTCGGGAAGTGGTTAAAGATGGGGACAAGTGGGGCAAAATGGATTAATCCTCCACCGACGTATGGATTCCCTTCCTCTATCTGAACGTTTTTACGCCGGAGAGTTCCGCCATTCCCTTGACGAGAAGAATCGCGTCACGATTCCGTCCCGTTGGCGGCGCGACCAGGCGGAGGAGTTCATCCTTTTGCCCCAGGCAAATCACCAATTCTTGCTCGTGATCTCGCCGGAGGATTTTGCCCGGATGAGCGCAGCGGTGGAATCGAACGAAGGTGTTTCCGCGCGCGATCGTCGGGTTTTCCTGCGCCAGTTGCACTCCCGCGCGCAGCACGCCGTTGCGGATCGACAAGGGCGCCTTGTCTTGCCGGAAGAGCTTTGCAAGAAGGTTGGACTGAAAGGTGAGGTCGCTCTCGTGGGCGGCCGCGGGCAAACGTTATGAATACATTGTTGTTTGAGCGGCCTATCTGGTTTGCCACTGATCCGCTCATGGCCAAAGAGGAGGCCCACGAAATGGAGGATTTTATTTATCATCGTCCAGTGCTCGAGCGGGAAGTGGTGGAGTTGCTCGAGCCGAAGCCAGGTTCTCTCATCGTCGATGCAACCTGTGGCGGTGGTGGCCACACTGAAGCGCTTTTGGGAAGCGATGCCGATGTTCTGGCCTTGGATCAGGACCCCGATGCAGTCCAACATGTGAGCGAGCAACTGGCACGCTTCGGCCGGCGCGTCACGGTATGCAACGTGAATTTTCGGCACGCGGCGAAGGTTCTCGATGAGCTTGGAATTCGCACCATCGGTGGCGCGCTTCTTGATCTTGGTGTCTCGTCCCGGCAACTCGAAAACGCGGAGCGCGGCTTTAGCCTGGTCCGCGGCGGTCCGCTCGACATGCGCATGGATCCACGGAATGAGCTTACTGCAGCTACTATCGTAAATGAGTACAGCGGAGAAGAACTGACTCGATTGTTTCGCGAACTTGGAGAGGAACCGGCTGCGCGCCGGATCGCAAGCTTGATCGTAAAGATGCGCAAGACATGCCCGTTCCGCGAAACTCTCCCGCTGGCGCGCGCGATCGAAAAACTTGTCGGCCGGCACGGTCGGCGTCATCCGGCCACCCACGTCTTTCAAGCGCTGCGCATGGAAGTGAATGACGAGCTTGGTGCGCTCGAAGACGGTCTGCGTGTTTTGACTGCGCGACTCCAGCCCGGTGCGCGCATTGCCGTCATCGCTTTTCATTCACTGGAAGATCGGATCGTGAAAAACTTCTTTCGCGATCACAGCCGGGAATGGCTCGACAAACCGGAGTGGCCTGCGCCGCAGCGCAACCCCGATTACGACCTCAAGTTGGTTACGCCGAAACCGGTTGAGCCGAGTGAAGATGAGCAACACGCCAATCCCCGCTCGCGCAGCGCAAAGTTGCGCGTGGCTGAGAAAATTTAGATGAATCGTTCGCGCCGAAGAAACTGGAATGCAGTAAACGCGGCCTCGCTCGCGCGCTGGATTGTTGTGACTGTGTTTCTCGCACTTGTAGGATTGAGCTATGTCTATTTGACGCTGCAACTCTATCATCTGGGTGAGCGCAGGAAGGCGGTCGAGAATGAACTCGTCAGTCTCCGCACGCAAAATGATGTTGCCGGCGTACAAATCGCCGCCTTGACCTCACGCTCGGCGTTGCAGCGCCGTTTGAAGGAAGGCTACTTGAAAATGGTCCCGATTTCCGAGAACAACATCGTACGGCTTACAATTCCGGCCCGAGCAGCGGACGAAGACGCAATTCAACCTGTGGCAAATCCATCTGGCACAAGATGAAGGCGAATAGCCGAAGCCGCTGTGCCCTGGTTTGCGCTGCTTTTATCGCGCTCTTCAGCGCCTTCTCGTTTCGTCTGATTTACCTGCAGGTAGTAAAGCACGACGAATACGCCGGTCTGGCTGCTGAAAAACACGTTTACAAACAGGTTATCTATGCCGAGCGCGGCACGATCCTTGACGCGAACAATGAAGTTCTCGCGCACAACATCCCTGTCGAAACGGTAGTGGCTGACGCCACACATCTTAATAATCGGCAAGCGGTTGTGGATCTTGTCAGCAATGAACTCGGCATTCCGGTTGAGCAGCTCGCGGAAAAATTAAGCAGCGAACGTCGATACATCGTGATAAAGCGTGAAGTGCCCGAGGCACTAGCGACCGCGCTGGGCGAAAAACTCCGCGTCAGAAGTTTGCGTGGAATTTATTTCGAGCATGACGCCACGCGTATTTACCCGAATGGCTCGATGCTTTGCCACGTCATCGGATTCACCGACTTCGAACATCACGGTATTCAAGGCGTGGAAGCTTCGATGGAAGAATACCTTCATGGACAGGACGGTTATCGCTTCATCGAGCACAACCGCGTTGGCCAGGAGATCGTGCCTTATCGAGGACAGGAGCGTGCGCCGCGCGACGGCTACCAGGTCCATCTTACTGTCGATCTTAGTTTGCAGAACATTGTGGAGAACGAAATCGACGCCGCGATGAAGGAGTACACTCCTCAAAAAGCTACGATTATTCTGATGCGGCCGCAGACGGGCGAAATCCTCGCGATAGCTAATCGCCCGAATTTCGATTTAAATCTTCGCTCCGAAGCGAAGCCCGAGGAAATGAAAAACCGCGCCATCATCGACATGATGGAACCGGGTTCTACTTTCAAGATCGTGGCAGCGGCCGCCGCGCTCAATGAACGCAAGGTCCGCCCCGATTCGACGATCTTCTGCGAAAATGGTCTCTGGAATTTCGGCGGCTCCGCCCTGCACGATCATCGCGCGTTTTCGTATCTAAGCGTGCGCGACATTCTCATTAGGTCGAGCAACATCGGGGCAGCCAAGCTCGCGCTCAATGTTGGAGAACAAAAGTTTTACGAATACATTCGCCGCTTCGGATTTGGCGAGCGCACGGGAGTTGAGCTTCCGGGCGAGATCAACGGGCTCATTCGTCCTCCGCAATCGTGGAGCAAAATTTCGATCACGCGCATCCCGATGGGGCACGAAATCGGGGTCACGCCATTACAAATGACGGTGGCAATGGCGGCGATTGCCAACGGCGGCAAATTGATCACACCGCGCATTGTGAAATCGATTACCACTTCGGAGGGCAAAACCATCAGCTCGCCTTCCCCGGTCGTGTTGCGTCAGGTGATTTCCCCTGAGACAGCCAGGGAAATTGGTGATGCGCTGCGTGGCGTCGTGAGTGATCGCGGCACGGCGGCCGCCGCTGCCGTCCCAGGTTTTACAATTGCCGGCAAAACCGGAACCGCGCAGAAGGTTGATCCCAGAGGCGGATATGAACAGGGAAAGTACGTTGTTTCTTTCGTCGGCTATCTGCCGGCCGAGCGTCCCGAGTTTGTCGGTCTTGTGGTGCTCGACGATGCGCACACGAGCAAACCGGAGTTGAATTACGGCGGACTCATTGCGGGACCGATCTTTTCCCGGGTCGCCGAGAAGGCTGCCCAGTATCTCGATCTTGAGCCGCATGAGGAGATTCGCAAAGCGATTCCCGTACAGCGCGTCGAAAAACCCATGCCGGCGGAGCGAGTTCGCAAGGCTGTGCCAGCGGAACGAGTCGCCTTAACCAATGCTTCACACCATTGAACGCCTTGCCCGGAATGTTGAAACCTCATGCAGCTCAAAACTCTCGTCGCCGCGATTCCAATTCGCCACGTCATCGGGACACTTGATCGCACGGTGGAAAGCATCGCGTATGACTCGCGGCGCGTGCAAAGGAATGGCCTGTTCGTGGCACTGCGGGGCGAAACCAGCGATGGCCACGAATTCATCGGCCAGGCTATCGAAAAAGGCGCATCGGTGATCGCTACGGAACGCGACGAACAACATTCGCGCGTTACCTGTCTTCTTGTCGAAAACACGCGCAATGCACTCGCTGATCTTTCGGCGAATTTTTACGGACATCCCGCGCGGAAATTAAGACTGGCGGCAGTTACTGGGACGAACGGAAAAACCACGACGACATTTCTCATCAAGCACATCTGTGAAAAGGCCGGCTTGCGCTGCGGATTGATTGGAACGGTGCGCTACGAAATCGGTGAACGCATTCTGCCTGCCATTCGCACAACGCCGGAATCGCTCGATTTACAGGAACTGCTGGCACAGATCGTTAACGCGGGTTGTAGGGCTGCCGCGATGGAAGTTTCGTCGCATGCGCTCGCGCAGAATCGCACGCGCGGCCTCGAATGGAACGTGGCTGTCTTTACCAATCTCACGCAGGACCATCTCGATTTTCACGGGACGATGGAGAGCTACTTCGATTCCAAGGCGAAGCTTTTCGCACAACTTGGCAGCCAGCGGGAAAAGCCGAAGCCGGTTGCAATTGTGAATATCGATGACCGCCATGGCGAACAACTGCTCAACAAGATCGACAAGCGCGTCGCGGTCGTCACTTATGGCATGAGTGCGCGCGCGGATTTTCGCGCTTCAAATTATCGCGTGGAGTTCAGCGGCACTTCCTATCAGCTCGATGCGCACGGCAAGAGTTATTTGGTTCGTGTGCCGTTGATCGGCCGGTTTAACGTCGCAAACTCCGTGGCGGCGCTGGCCGCGGCCAACGCTTTGGGAATTAGTCTGCGCGACGCCGTTCTCGGCCTCGGCAAATCGCCGCAAGTGCCGGGACGCTTGGAATTAGTTCCGGCGAAACGACAATTTCAAGTTTTCGTCGATTACGCGCACACACCAGATGCGCTTCGGAATGTTCTCAAAACTTTGAGGGAACTCGAACCGCATCGCTTGATTGTCGTTTTTGGCTGCGGCGGCAATCGCGATCGGCAAAAGCGTCCGTTGATGGGCGAAATCGTGGATCGACATGCTGACTACGCTATTGTCACCTCCGATAATCCGCGCAAAGAAGATCCGAACGCGATCATCGCGGAGATCGAAAAAGGCTTTCGATCGAGTCGTTATGTGAAAATTGCCGATCGAACGCAAGCGATTGGTCGCGCAATCACACTTGCACAGCCGCGCGACATTGTGTTGATCGCGGGCAAGGGGCACGAAAATTATCAGGAGTTCGCGGACTACACGATCCCGTTCGATGATATCCAAGTCGCGCGGCGCGCAGTGGAGGACCATCCGGTGGAATTTTGATTATGACAAAATCATGCATTGCTCAAACGTGGTGGATCGAACGCTCCGCGCTCGATGGTAATTCGACGCGGCTTTGCCGCCATCATTATCGCGCACGGAGCGCGTGATCCATGTCATGAATCCAACTCCGCTCGAGCAGATCGCGAAGTTTGCTGGCGCGGAGATTTTTTCCGGAGACGGCAAAGTCTTCATTGACAAGATCAGCACGGATTCGCGCGCGGTGAAACGCGGCGAATTATTTGTTGCTTTGCGTGGCGAAAATTTCGATGGCCACAATTTCGTTGAATCCGCCGCAAAAGCCGGTGCAGCCGGGGCAGTCGTGGATTCCAATTGGAAGGGAAAAGTTCCAGAAAACTTCGCGCTGATCCGAGTGAAAGATACGTTGCAGGCGTACCAAAAGCTCGCTGCCAACTACCGGAAGTCGCTGTCGCTCAAGGTGGTCGCGATTACTGGAAGCAATGGCAAGACAAGCACGAAAGACTTTGCCGCGGCGGTCCTAGCGCGCTGTTTTCGAGTCACAAGAACAGAAGGAAATTTCAACAATCATGTTGGCCTTCCTCGAACAATTTTGGAGGCGACGTCGCAGGATGAAGTCGCTGTTTGGGAGGTCGGCATGAATCATCCCGGCGAAGTTGCGGCGTTGGCGAGGCTGGCCGCACCGGACGTCGCCATTATTACAAACATTGGTGTCGCGCATATCGAGTTTATGGGATCTCTCGAAACGATTGCAGCGGAGAAAGGCGCACTTGTGGAAGCCGTTGGCCCTCAGGGAACGGTCATTTTAAATGCGGATGATCCATTTACGAAGAGCATCATGTTGCGCGCAGGCGCCAAAGTGATTTTAGCCGGCACGACTGCAGGGACGATCCGCGCCGACGAAATTAGTCAGAGCGGGAGCGGAACAGATTTTACAATCCTGGAGGGCGCTCATCGCTGCCGGGCGCAGTTGCCTGTGCCTGGTCTGCACATGGTCCAAAACGCGCTGCTCGCAGTCGCTGCCGGTCGCGTCTTTGGTCTTTCCCTTGAGGATTGCGCCGCCGGTCTGATCGCCGCACCGCTCACAAAGGCGCGTTTGCAGATCAAGGAAATTCACGGCGTGCAGTTTATCGACGACAGCTACAACGCAAATCCCGATTCTATGAAAGCGGCATTGCACACGTTGGTGGAACTGGACGTCGATGGGAAACGCGTCGCCGTGCTCGGAGAAATGAGAGAACTTGGTTCCGAATCGGAACACGGGCATCGAGAAGTCGGTGAAACTGCGGCCGCCCTCGGGGTCGATCACTTGATAGCAATCGGAAGCGTGGCAGCCGCAATTGCAAGCGCGGCGGAACACGCCGGATTGCGAAACAGCAGAACGGTTAATTCGCCAACTGAAGCCGCGGAAATTTTGGCTGAGATCGCAGAACCGGGTGACCTTGTGCTCATTAAAGGAAGCCGCGCCGCGCGAACGGAACGCGTGATGGAGGAATTCGGGAATCGCCGATCTGCAGCTTTGTCAAACGATCGCGAGAAGCGGAATCATTTCCGCATAGAGACTTCGCCATGATGTACTACCTCCATCGCCTGAGCGATCACTTCATCGGCTTCAACGTTTTCTTTTATGTCACGTTCCGCGCCATTGCTGCCGCGGTGACGGCTTTCCTAGTCACGTTGGTTTTTGGAAATTTCATCATTCGAAAACTGACCGCGCTGAAGCTGGGACAACCCATTCGCGCAGCGGCAGAAGTTCACCGTCTTGCCGAACTGCATGGCGGTAAACAAGGCACGCCAACCATGGGGGGCGTGCTCCTCATTGGAGCGGTCTTTGTGTCGAGCTTCATCTGGGCTCGTCCGGGCAATCGGTTCGTTTGGCTCGCCTTGTTTAGCATGATTTACCTCGGCGCGCTCGGCTTCGTCGATGATTACCTCAAGGTCACGAAGAAGAAGTCCGAAGGGATTAGCGGCCGGCTCAAACTCGTTTTTCAAATCGCCCTGGCGGCTATTGTCACGAGCGTTTTCCTCAGCAGTCCGTTGCTCGAGGTGCAAGCGCGTTCGCTCTACGTGCCGTTTATCAAAGCGCCTGTCATCGCTAACATGAGCTGGTTTACTTTCGTTTTTTTTGCGCTCGTCATTGTAGGCTCATCGAACGCGGCCAACCTCACCGACGGGCTCGATGGCCTCGCGATTGGCTGCACGATCACCGTCGCGTTTGCATATGCGCTACTTTCTTATGCGGCAGGAAATTTCCGGATCGCGGAATATTTGCAGGTCCCATTTTACCCGTTTGCTGGAGAGCTAACTGTCGTCTGCTCTGCACTGGTCGGCGCGGGTCTCGGCTTTCTCTGGTTTAACTGTCACCCGGCCAAAGTTTTCATGGGGGACACTGGCTCGCTCGCCATCGGCGGCGTGATCGGCGTCGTCGCAATCTGCTGTAAACAGGAGGTGCTCTTGATCGTCGTGGGCGGCGTTTTCGTTATTGACGCGGTCTCGGTGATCTTGCAGGTGATCAGTTTCAAAACGACGGGCAGGCGGATTTTCGTCATGTCCCCCCTTCATCACCATTTCGAACTGACTGGTTGGAAAGAAAACACCGTCATCGTTCGGTTTTGGATTCTCTCGATAATCTTCGCCTTGCTTGGCTTGGCGACACTGAAATTGAGGTAACGGTGCGCTACAAAAATCAAAATATCGCCGTTCTTGGTGCGGGCCTGAGCGGGACTTCTGCGGCACTCTTGCTTAAGTCGGAGGGCGCACACGTCACGGTGCTCGATAGCGCTGAGGAAAAAAATCTACTCAAATCAACCATCGACAATCTCCGGGCACAAGCGGTTCGCGTGATCTGTGGGGCGGCGGCTGATGGCGATTCGTCTGCTTACCAAATGGCTGTTTTAAGTCCGGGCCTCGATCCTGCCTGTCGGCTCGCGCGCAATTTTTCCTCGCGCCAGATCGACATGATCGGCGAACTCGAACTCGGTTGGCAGTCTTGTGAAACTCCAGTCCTCGCTGTTACTGGCACGAACGGCAAAACGACGACGACCGAATTGCTTGCTCAGATGTTGAACGTCTGCGGCCAGCGAACAATCGCTTGCGGCAATATCGGCAAACCGCTCTCCGAAGTGGCACGGGAAAAGAGACCATTCGATGTGCTGACGCTCGAGGTCAGCTCGTTTCAACTGGAAGCTATCCGCAGCTTTCGCCCATCGATCAGTCTCTGGCTTAACTTCGCGCCCGATCATCTCGATCGTTATCGCTCGGTGGCCGATTATCGCGCGGCTAAACTGCGCATTTTCGAAAATCAAACCGCCGCCGATGTTGCAGTTGTTAATGCGATTGAAAAAGTGCCCGGGATTCGCGCCCGCACGATCACGTTTAGTGCTTATGTCGATCAAGCGGACTTTCGCCTCTCCGAAGGGGCGATCGTTTATCGAAACGAGGCCGTTCTGCGGTTATCCGACACGAAACTGCGTGGCTTGCATAACATCGAGAACTTGATGGCAACGCTCGCCGCAGGGATGGCGCGAGGGTTGTCATTTCGGGAGATGGTGCCGCCGCTTTGCGCTTATGAGCCGCGTCCGCATCGGTGCGAATTCGTGCGTGAAGTCGGCGGCGTCGGCTACGTGAACGATTCCAAGGCGACCAATCTCGACGCAACGGAGAAGGCGTTGCGCGCGCAAAGCAAACCGGTCGTCCTCATCGCGGGTGGCAAGGACAAGGGTTTCACTTTCGATCCGCTTCGAGTCCTCGTGAAAGAGAAAGTTAGATCGACAATCTTAATCGGCGAAATGGCCGAGAGCATCAGGCGCTCCTGGAACGGCATGGTCACATCGGAAATCGCGAACTCGCTCGCGGATGCAGTCGAGCGCGCGCATGCCATTGCCAAACCAGGCGAGGTCGTCCTTTTTTCCCCGGGCACATCGTCTTTCGACATGTTTAAAAGCTACGCCGATCGCGGCGATCAATTTCGCGCGCTGGTGCGAGCTCTCCCCAAATGAAAGTGAAAATCCCTAAGCTTCTTAGACGCAAAAAACTTCGGGCTGCAACTGCGCGCCGTTCCGTCGGTGCATCTGCCGAAATGAATTACGAGGAGATGTCGGAGCCGAACATGAAGTTGTCTCGGGCATTGCTGATTGTTTTACTCCTTCACGTCGTTGCTGTCTCCGGAATCATCGCTTTCAACGCGATTAAGGCGCGACAGAGCTCGTTTGTACCGGCAGCCCTGGAAAATGCGGAAAATAATCCCACCACCATCGTTGGATCGGCAATCAGCTCCGATGCTTCGAATCCGCGATCGGGGTTCGCGCAAAAGGAAAACGTGCCGCGTGATGAGGCGAAAACGTTCCGTTCGGTTTCGAAACCGCCTGCGAAAGACGAGCACGTGAAATCAACCGACAACGGGAACTTGCCCGCACCATCGGGGAAAGTTTACACGGTGGTCAAAGGCGATAACCCAGTGACGATCGCAAAAAAACTAAAGGTCCCTTACGACGATCTGATCGCGCTCAACCACATCGAGGACCCGCGCAAATTGCAGATTGGCCAAAAGCTTTTGATCCCGAAATCAACGAAATCAACGAGAAGGAAAAAATCTCACGAGTGAGTTCTGACGCAAAATTCTGGGGAGCGCACAAGTCTGCCGTGTTAGTTTCGGTGTCTCGCCGCAAGAATCTTTCGCTGTGCTACGCTGCGCATTCCGCCTGGGTTTTTAGAAAAGGTCGCGATGGTGGGACTCCATCGCCAGCACGCGGGACGCGTGCACTACCCAGAACAACGAGCACGCTGCCGCATAATAATCATGCATCGTAAAAGCGCCTATATTCTTTTCCTTGCGGTGCTGGGACTGCTCGTCATCGGCATTGTCATGCTTTTCAGTACGAGCGCATTTGCCCGCGACAGTCACGGCGATGTTTATTTTTTTATAAAACGACAGGCGGTTTGGTTCGGGATCGGACTTGTCGTTTGCACCTTTGCTGCGCTGATCGACTATCACTTCTGGCAACGGACATGGTGGCTTTGGTTTGCGCTCGCGCTTGTCGCTTTGTCGCTTTGCTATTTCCCGCACATAGGGATGCGCATCAACGGCTCTCGCCGTTGGGTCGGACTCGGACCAGTTACGTTTCAGCCCTCCGAGCTGGGAAAGCTCGCCGCAATCTTTTTCCTCGCCACCTGGTTTACGCGGTACGAAAAGGCGGATGGCAATGTGCTCTTCGGATTGGTCCTTCCTCTTGCAATCATCAGTTTGCTGGCTGGACTTGTTCTAGGTGAAGTCGATCTTGGGACGACGGCCCTGCTCGGAACGACGGCGTTTGTCGTAATGTTCGTCGCTGGAGCAAACCCCCTATGGCTTGGAATTGTATCATTGGCTGGCCTCGGCGCTATTCTCATCGTTGCTACCCAAATCTCGGAACGGATGGGACGCCTCTCGGCCTTTCTTCATCCGCAAGATTTCAAGGAAGATGCTGGCTTGCAGCAGATGCAGGCCTTGATCGCGTGGGGTAGCGGCGGAATGGAAGGCCTTGGCCTGGGCAATGGTCGCCAGAAGATGCTTTATTTGCCTTACGCGCACACCGATTTCATTTTTCCGATCATCGGCGAAGAGCTCGGTCTGCGGGTCAGTCTGCTCGTGGTCTTTTTATTCGTGGTCATCATTGCTTGCGGGATCATGATCGCGCTCCACGCCAAAGACCGCTTCGGCTTGCTCCTCGGCTGCGGCGTTGTTTCGCTCCTGGCTCTGCAAGCCGCCGTGAACATCGGCGTGACTACATCGCTCCTGCCGAACAAGGGGCTGCCGCTGCCTTTTATTAGTTATGGAGGCTCGAATCTCGTCGCTTGTATGTTCGGGATCGGTTTGTTGCTGAATATTTATCGGCAGGGCATTCTTGAACCAGCGCATAAGAAACGCGCGACCATGCATGTGAGGATGACGCCGCGAATTTAGATGTGACTGATGAGTTCTATAAGGCTTATGGGTCAGCCGAAGATCGAAAACCAACTCTTATGAATGCAGTGATTGCATGCGGAGGGACCGGTGGACATCTTTTTCCCGGCATCGCCGTGGCGGAAGTGCTGCGCGATCGCGGGCACGAAGTCATGTTGCTGGTCTCCGAAAAGGACATTGACGCACTCGCACTTTCCGGCCGCGCAAGTTTTCGGTTCGAAAAATTGCCGACCGTAGGACTGCCTTCGCCATTTTCGCCGGCGATTCTCGGATTCGTTCGCCGTTTCTACGAAAGCCTGTCGCTTTGTCGATCTATCTACCGCAATTTCAAACCCCAGGTGGTCCTCGGTATGGGCGGCTTCACTTCCACGGCGCCCGTGTTGGCCGGACGGATGCGCGGCGTTACCACCTTTATTCACGAATCGAACGCCGTCCCAGGAAAAGCGAATCGATTGACCGCACGCATGGTGCGCGCCGTCATGCTCGGCTTCAAGGAATGCGCGCCCTTCTTTCCAAAAGCGCGCACGGAATTTACCGGCACGCCGATCCGAACCGAACTAAAACCTTTGGATCGACAGATTGTGCGTCAAAAGTTCGGACTGCGTCACGATCTCACCACGTTGCTGGTGATGGGAGGTAGCCAGGGCGCGAGCGGGATTAATCAAGCCATGATCAAATCGTTGCCATTTTTGCAAGGCGCCTCGCTGCAGGTGATTCATCTTTCCGGCGCGCGGGATGAGCGTCTCGTTGCCGATAATTATCACCGCGAAAATGTCCCTGCTTATGTTGCCGCCTTTTATCATCGAATGGAGGAAGTTTATAGCGTTGCCGATCTCCTCGTTGCACGGTCCGGCGCGGCGAGCCTCGCCGAATTCGCCGCGTTTTCATTGCCGAGCATTTTGATTCCGTTTCCCTATGCCACCGACGATCATCAAACGCGCAACGCAGAAATTTATGCGCGCGCTCAGGCAGCGATTCTCCTCAAGGAATCGGAGCTCTCCGGTGAATTGCTCGCACGCAAGATTCGAGAGTTAATCGAGAATCCCGAGCAAATTCAACGAATGGCTGCGAATTGTTCGCGTCTCGCACCGACAGATGCGGCCGGACGCGTGGTCACGACCATGGAAAAATATACGACTCATGAAGCTCGTCTCTGAGGTCGATCTGCCAAAATTGCTGACGGGTGAGCGACATAGGATTCATCTCATCGGCGTGGCCGGGAGCGGCATGAGCGGGATCGCTGCGCTTTTGCTCGAGCTTGGGCACAATGTCAGCGGCTCAGACAAAGTAAGCACGCTCGAGACGGATCGATTGCAACGCTTAGGTCTGCGTTTCTTTCCACAGCATCGCGCGGAGGATGCCAGCGACGCCGATCTGATCGTGTTTTCCTCTGCGATCAAGATCGATAATCCGATTCTGGTGAGCGCGCGAAATTCGAGCAAGCCAGTCGTGCGCCGCGCTGAAGCCCTCGCAGCGGTCATGCGCGGCAAGCGCGGCGTTGTCATCGCAGGGATGCACGGCAAAACAACAACCTCTGCGATGACGGCGCACGTTTTGCGCGAAGGCGGGTTGCATCCATCGCATTACGTCGGGGCCGAGATTCCGATTCTTGGGACGAACGCGCACTGGGATCCACGCGGCGAATATTTCGTGGCGGAAGGAGACGAAAGCGATGGGACCCTGCGCTGCTTTCATTCCGAGCACTGCCTCATTCTAAATATTGAGGAAGAGCATCTCGATTTTTATGTCGATCTCGACGCGATCGAAAAAGCTTTTGCGCAGCTTATCGAGCAAACCAGCGAAACGGTTTTTTACAACGTCGATGATGCGAACACGGCGCGATTATGCGCAAAACGCAAGGGGGCGATCTCGTTCGGGTTCTTCGAAAAGGCGGATTATCGCGGCGCCGATGTCGAGCTGCGGGATTTCGCTTCGGTCTTTTGCGTTTATCGGCGCGGGCAGCAACTGGGCGAAGCGATTCTGAATGTTCCCGGGCAGCACAACGTCCAGAATGCTGTTGGTGTGATTGCCCTCGCCACCGAGCTTGGAATTCCGTTTGAAAAAATTGCGGCTTCGCTGCGCAAGTTCGAACACGCGCGCCGCCGCTTCGAAATCAAGTATCAGAGCGATCGTTTTTTGCTTGTTGACGACTATGCCCATCACCCCACCGAGATCCGCGCGACGTTGAAAGCCGCGAAATCGACCGGTCGCAAACGCGTGCTGACCATGTTTCAACCACATCGCTATTCGCGCACCAAAGCGCTGCGCAAAGAATTTGGCCGCGCCTTCGATGACGCCGACCGTGTGGTCGTGACCGACGTTTATCCCGCCAATGAGGCGCCGATTCCTGGAACCAGCGGTAAAACGATAGCGGATGAAATCGCGACGCATGGTCATCGCGGCGTCAGTTATCAGCCGCGTTTGGAATGGGTTCATCGCGATGTCGGCAACATGCTGGACGTCGGCGATCTCGTTTTGAGCCTGGGTGCGGGCAACATTCATGAACAATTGTCCGTGTTGGCCGCCGATCTCGTGATTGCCGAGAGATTAATAGCAATCGTTGGTGAGGAAGCCGATGTCCGGCTCTACGAGCCGCTCTCGAAACACACCACCTTGCGCGTGGGCGGCCCAGCGCAATTTTGGGTGGAGCCGCGTAACGAGAACGCATTTGCGGAACTGATTCGCTCTTGCCGGCGCGAAAGTCTCCCGCTTTTCGTCATCGGGCGTGGCTCAAATTTGCTCGTCCGCGATGGTGGCATTCGTGGTGTTGTGGTCCATCCCTGTGGTGGCGACTTCGACAGGATCGAGGTAAATGGCAACGAGATCATCGCGGGAGTCGGCGCGAAATTAAAAGAGGTCGCCTATGCAGGTAAGGCGGCCGGCCTCGGTGGACTGGAGTGGATGGAGGGAATTCCGGGTGCAGTCGGCGGCGGCCTGCGCATGAACGCTGGAGCGATGGGGGCGCAAACGTTTGAAAACATCGTGCGCGTTCGTTATCTCGATGCAAATGGCGAGGCGCACACAAAAACACGCGATGAGCTGGAAGTGCATTATCGAAATTTCCCATTGCTCGAGAATAATTTTGCGGTCTCGGCGGTCTTTCGCGGGCAACCCGCGCCAACTGAAGAAATCGTCCGCAAGTTGGAGGCTTCTCAGGAGAAGCGCCGTACTTCGCAGCCGGCGGCCAAGAGCGCAGGGTGCATTTTCAAAAATCCCAATTCGTGCCCGGCAGGAAAACTGGTTGATGAATTGGGATTAAAAAATTCGCGTGTCGGAAAAGCACGAGTGTCGGAGGTGCATGGCAATTTCATCGTTAATGACGGCGGCGCGACCGCAGCGGACATGCTCGAGTTGATAGAGAGGATTAAAAGCGTGGCGCGTGCGAAGCGCGGGATCGAATTGGAAACGGAAGTGCAAGTCGTGGGAGAGATGGCGTGAAACGGAAGAGGACCATTCCAAAAAAAATTGCGGTGCTCATGGGCGGGCCAAGCAGCGAGCGCGACGTTTCGCTGGCGACCGGCCGCGGAATCTCAAAAGCGTTGCGCTCGCTCGGCGCGGATGTCGTCGAGGTCGATGTAAGGGACGCGAAGTTTGAACTGCCGGACGATGTGGACCTTGCGTTCATTGCGCTGCACGGAACTTTTGGCGAAGACGGCCAGGTGCAGCGAATTCTGGAAGCGCGCGGTGTTGTTTACACCGGCGAAGGAGTTGAAGAGAGTAGGCTGGCTTTCGATAAAATTCGGTCGAAGGAGAAATTCCGCGAGCACCAGGTGATCACTCCGGAATGGGAAACCATCGGAGCGCATCAGCGTCCTCGCATGCAACTGCCTATTGTAGTTAAGGCGCCGCGACAAGGGTCCACCGTCGGCGTTCACATCGTAAAAAAGGCGGAGGAGCTCGAGTCGGCAATTGCTGATGCTGCCGAGTATGACCGCGAATTGTTGATAGAAAGATTTGTGCCGGGCCGGGAATTGACGGTTGGTATTCTCGGTGACCAGGTCTTGCCCATTCTCGAGATAATTCCGAAGGGCGGCTTTTACGATTTCACGAATAAGTATCCATTCTTAAATCCCAAGGCCGGCGGCGGAGCACAACATGTTTGCCCGGCGAAGATCGACCCTGGCAAGACAAAAGAGATTCAAGACTTGGCATTGCGCGCATATCGCGCTCTGGGCTTGGAGGTGTATTCGCGCGTCGATGCGATTTTATCGGAAACCGGTCAGCCGTTTGTGCTGGAGATCAACACGATTCCCGGAATGACAGAGGCGAGTCTGTTGCCCGAAGCCGCCGCGGCCGCCGGGATCAGCTACGTCGATCTTTGTGCGCGCATCATCGCGCTTTCCCGCGCCAGAACAGAAGGGACCCGGAAATGAACTTCGTCCAAAAAGGCTCCCGGTCGCGAAATCGGCGTGTGTCCAATGTGCGCCACAGGCGCCAGCAGCACTTGCTCGATGTGAAGGTCCGCTCCCGCAGGGTAACGCAGCATCGAATCCGAAGGGTTTTGGTTGTTCTTTCCAGAGTGGTGTTGCTCGCTGGGCTCTGCGGTGCCGTTTATGTCGGGGGGCGTGAAGCTGCCAAGCGCCTCTTTTTCGAGAATCGGGATTATCAGTTGAAGACAATTGAACTGCAGACTGACGGCACGTTGCAGCGCGAGCACGTTTTGAAAATAGCCGATCTGCAAGAGGGCGAAAACATTTTCAGTGTGAACCTGGCGCGCGTCCATGACCGCATACAGCGGCTTCCCCAAGTCGATGAGGTCCAGGTGGTGCGAAAGTTGCCTACTGAAATCGACATCCGTGTCGTGGAACGTAAGCCGGTTGCATGGATCACAAGTGACAAAGAAATTTCCGATCCTTTTGTGTCAGATGCTGCTTTTCTTGTGGACGCGCGAGGCGTTTTGATGAGAGAAAAGAAGTTGTTGCCAGAATATCTGGGATTGCCGCTCATTTTGGGATTCTCGAGCGAATCGCTCGAGGCTGGGAAAGTCGTCGAATCGCCAGAAGTCAAAACGGCGCTGGAGCTGCTGCGCTTAAGCACGCGCAGTTTCATGCAAATGCGCTTTCAGATTCGCGAGATCAGTATTTCCAGGAATTATTGCCTGCTGGTGACGGACAAAAATCACACGCGCGTCACGTTTGGGTTAAATGACCTCGAGACGCAATTACAGCGGCTGGAACAATTTCTTGTTTACTGCGATGACTCAAAGCAGGAACTGGAAACTGTGAATTTGCTCGTGCAACGAAATATCCCCGTCACCTTCGCCACCCCTCCGGCGGCAGTTATCAACGACACGATCGAGCCCCCTGTGGAACCGCGGATTCTAAAAGCAATCCCGGTGCATTCGCCGGCAAAGACCGCAGCGTCGCCGGCGAAAGCGCGCGCCAGTTCGACGCCGATCGCCAAAGCAATTCCGACCCAACGCCAGAGAAAGGACTAACAAAGATGGCGAGCAATAATTTGATGATTGGCCTTGAGATTGGCACGTCCAAAATTTGCGTCGTCGTCGGGGAAAGCCGGCCTGATGGCACAGTCAAAATCCTCGGTGTTGGTCAGACGCCATCGCGCGGCGTACGTAAAGGCGAGATCGTTGATTTTGAAACCGCGATGAAATGCGTGCACGAAGCGGTGGTCGATGCCGAACAGAAAAGCGACGTCATGATCCGAAGCGTTTACGTCGCCATCGCTGGGTCGCACCTTAAAAGTTTCAATAATCGCGGGTGTGTGATGTTGCCCGAAGATCGCGATGAGATTGATGAGCAGGACGTCGAGGATGTAAAGATCAACGCACGCGAGGTGAGCATCCCTGCGCAAAACGCTTTCCTGCATTCCATCATCCAGCATTATCATGTCGATGGTCAGAACGGCGTGCTCAATCCGATCGGGATGCTTGGGCAAAAATTGGAAGCCGATTTTCATATCATCCACGGCCTGCGCACGCGCATTCAGAACACCATCCGGTGCGTGAAAGAGTTGCCGCTTGACGTTGAGGACGTCGTCTTCGGCGGGCTTGCTTCGGCGCAAGTGATCCTCACTCAGCACCAAAAAGATCTCGGGGCGCTGGTGATCGATATCGGCGGTGGGACGACCGATTATATTTTATACGCTGACGGCGCAGTCAAACAAAGCGGTTGCATTGCGATCGGCGGGGACCACATCACCAATGACATCTCCATGGGGTTGCGCATTCCGATGGCGCGCTCGGAGAAACTCAAAATTGAGGAAGGAAGTTGCGTGCTCGGCAACTGTTTCCCCGGCGAAATGATTTTGCTAAAGGACGATTCCGGTTTTGCCGGGAAGGAGATCGAGCGAGAGACGCTGAACACGATCATCCACTTGCGACTGCAAGAAACGTTTGAACTCCTCAAACGCAGGCTCGAAAAGGAACCATTCATCAATTATCTCGGCGCCGGTATTTGCATCACCGGCGGATGCAGTCTTCTCAACGGCATCGATCATCTCGCTACGGAAATTTTCGAAATGCCCGCGCACGTGGCGCACGCACAAACCACCTCAGGTGTGACGTCTGCGGTGGAAAACCCGCAATTTTCGACTGCAATTGGGTTGATCAAATACGCGCAAGCCGTGCAGACCGATCGGCCGCCGCGGGGAATTGGGCGAATCTTCGGCAAGTTCTTTAGCGGAAGGCGATGAGAATGATTTCATTTCGTGGTAGGGCGCGACCGCCGGCCGCGCCGCGAACGCTCGATCTCGGACAGCCCGGCGGTCTGTCCTTACCAGTACCGTCCTAATGATTCAACTCAGCAAGAATTACAGTCTGCCAGAACGTGCAGCGGAATTTATTCCGATTAAAATTATAAGTGTTGGTGGCGCCGGCTTAAATGCGCTCGATCGGATTGTGCTCGATGGCTTGGAGAGAGCCGAGGTGGTTGCGATCAACACCGATGTCCAGTCGCTGGCGAGTTCCGTGGCGGCGCATAAAGTGCAGCTCGGTCGCAGTGTGACGCGTGGGTTGGGCGCGGGCGGCGATCCGGAACTCGGCTATCAAGCAGCCGTGGAATCGGCTGATGAAATCCGCGAGGCGCTAGCCGACGCCCGAATGATTTTCGTTTGCGCAGGGCTCGGTGGCGGCACCGGCTCAGGCGCGGCGCCATACGTGGCGCAACTTGCCCATGAAGCCGGTGCGCTTGTGGTCGCGTTCGCAACTCTTCCATTTTCATTCGAGGGCAAACGCCGCAACGCGCAGGCGCGCGAGGCGCTCACGCGGCTGAACGAGGTTGCCAATGGGGTAATCTGTTTCGAGAACGATAAGATGGGCGACATCGTCGCGCCGCAAGCAGGCATTCATCAGGCCTTTGCCACGGCCGATATCACCATCAGCCAAAGCGTTCGTTCGGTTGTGAACCTGATTCAGCGGCCGGGACTCATCCGCATAGGATTCGATGATTTACTTGCCGCGTTGCGCAGCCCCAACGGGCGTTGCTTGTTCGGCTTCGGTGAATCCGATTCGGACAATCGCGCGCACGAGGCGCTCACGCAGGCGCTCAAGAATCCGTTGATGGACCGTGGCCGTATGCTGGCGGACGCGGCGCGCGTGCTCGTGCAGGTGGCAGGTGGACCCGGCATGACGTTGTCCGAGGTCGAAATCCTGATGCAGGAACTTGGCCGTCACATTAGCGAGCAAACACAGATTCTATTCGGCGCTGCCGTGGACGGACGATTGGGAGATCGCCTAAGCGTCACCATCGTTAGTTCGCTCAGGGCGGATGAAGATTTTATCTCACAGCAGAGCCAGCCTACTCAGAGCAGCGCGCCCGCGATGCCGCCAGTCTGGGAGCAACCCCATGAGATCTCGCCTGAGATCGAGATCGAATCGGAACCAATGCCGATGGAAGTTTTCCAGCCTGCGGAGATGACTCCGTTTAAGGAATCCGCGCCGAGTGAAACTGTACCGCCGCCGCGGGTGGAACCGATACCGGCTTTTAACAAGCCTGAACCGATTGTAAGTACACCGCACAAGAAGCCGGCGCCAATAAAGGAAGAAAAACCATCGGCCGAAAAATCTGCACAGGCGAAACAGGAAGTCTTGCAATTCGAGCCTGTCACACGCGGCCGCTTTGAAAAAAGCGAGCCGACAATTGTCGAAGGTGAAGATCTCGACGTTCCGACGTATCTGCGGAAAAAAATTAAGGTGAAGTAACCGAACCAGTCATTCCGAGCGAAGTCGAGGAATCCGGCTGCGAAACCTTGCGGCCGTCCCACGGGATCCCTCGACGCCGCTACGCTCCGCTCGGGATGACCTAGCGGTCACTCATTCATCAATTCGAGCACGGCGCTCGTCATTCCGATGACGCCTACACGAATCCGGGGCTGAAACCTAGCCCAAACTCCAACTGGCTTTGCTGAGATTCTCAATGCTCAATCGTGAGCTTTGATCGGCCCTTCAATAATCTCGGGTTTCTGAGTGAGAAGTTTAGACAGATGCTCTCGAACATAGTCCGCAGCTAGATGCACCGACTCATCAGCACCAGCTTTGTCCTTAAACACGCCGACGGACGCGCCTTCGCCCCCACCAGTATCAAGCCAATAGTAGCGTACAAATCCCTTCGCCTTCTTAACGATTGGCACGAACTCCTCGCGTATTCGGCGGTCGATCTCTGCACCGTCCTTTGGATTAAAGTGATAGTGACGAATAACGGCGAACATGATCCATCTCCTTAGCTTGAATTTTCGATTTCACTCTCTTCTGCGAAAGGCGGCATTGTCCACCTGCCTGATTTTGGCGTCAAGCCAATCACCCATTCAAGCTCGATAAATGCAGTTAACTTTTCATCTGCGCGCACACTGAGACGCTTTCTGTCGTCGCGATGCGCATCAACAATCCAGATTGTTCGTCCCTCGCCATCCCCTGTCATTGGGGAACCACCTAACAGCGTCGTAGACTATTGGTCTACAGACGATGAGTAACGACGAACCCTACTTCTTCATCAGTTCGAGGACGGCGCTCGCCATTCCGATGATTCCAACACGGATCGTTGGTTCGGGAACCGGCGCGAATTTACTCGAATGCAGGGTTGGCAATTCTTTTCCTGCTTGTTTGTACTCCGCGATCTTCACCGGTTCGACTGCGCCGATGTGGAAATTAACCGCCGGAATAGAGTGGTCCGACAGGCTGTATTCAGAAAAATCTTCCCCACCCATCACCGCATCGACAATCTTCACGTTCTCGTTCCCTAAGGAGTTTTTCCAAACGGCTACCAACCGCTTCGTTAGTTCCGGATTATTGTAGGTGGCCGGGCAAAATTGATCTTTAGATACAGTGATAATCGGCGCGCGATCGGGCGGGACGCCGCCGGCGGCAGCGATTCCGTTGGCGATCCTCTCAATCGCGGCCAACACACGCTGGCGCGTTTCAGATTTGTAGGTGCGCACGGTCAACTGCATTTTCACTTCGTCCGGAATGATGTTGTTCTTTGTCCCGCCGTGGATGGAACCCACCGTGACGACGATTGGATCGAGCGGATTATTTTCCCGGCTTGCGATGGTTTGCCAGTCGTTGATCATTTCCGCCGTGAGTACGATCGGGTCTTTCGTCTTGTGCGGGTACGCGCCGTGCCCGCCCACGCCACGAACGGTGACATCCACAGAATCGACGTTTGCCGTTGTGTAACCCTCAGTTACGCCAATACGGCCTGTTTCCAGATCTGCCTTGTCATGGAAACCTAACGCGAAATCCGGTTTACCGAATTTTTCGTAAAGACCGTCTCTGAGCAACGCACGCGCGCCGGTGCCCAATTCCTCTGCGGGTTGCGCCACGAACACGATCGTCCCGTGCCATTGATCCTTTAGCTTGCCAAGAGCGCGCGCCGTCCCAATGAACGCGGCCATGTGTGCATCGTGCCCGCAGGCGTGCATTACATGGACATCCTTACCTTCATCGTTTTTCGCAACAGCCTTGCTGGCGTAGGGCAAACCTGTTTCTTCTTCCACTGGCAAAGCATCCATATCCGTGCGCACAAGCACAGTTGGGCCGTCGCCATTCTTCATCACAGCCACCACTCCGTAACCTTTGAGTTTGGAGTTCTCATACTTGCCGACATGCTCAGTGACCTGGCAGCCTGCAGCACACAATTCCTTTGCGATGATGGATGCAGTGCGTTCCTCGTGCCCGGATAATTCGGGGTGAGTGTGAATGTCCTTGTAAATCGCAAGCAATGAGGGGAGCTCCGCATCGGCGAGCGATTGCGGGGTTTGCTGGGCGATGGCCAGCGCCGAAACCAGGATTGACAGCGACAAGATTAAGAAGAAACGAATCCTCATGCTTGTCATGCTGAGCGAAAGCCTGCCCTGAGCGCAAGCCGAATGGGTCGACGCATCTCTCAATTTAATTTAGTTCGGGAGAAACAGTAAGAGATTCCTCGACTTCGCTCGGAATGACACAAGCTTAAAAAAAATGGAATTCGAGAAGAACACACTGCTCTTCGGCGCTGATCCGACACCGCGCATCGTGGCAATTGAACTTGGCGAAACGGGGACGGTGAAAGTCTATCGTCGGGAACGGGACGGCTCGACGATTGCCGATGTCGAGCCTTTCCATCCGTTTGTCTGGTGCGACTCCGACGTTGTCGATCTTGGCATTGAATCCGAAAAGCTCCGGAACGATCTCAAATACGGCTGGCTGGTCACGGTCGATAGCTGGAAGGAACTTATCGCATTGCGCAATGGACTCAAAAACGCCGGCCGCGATTTCTTCGCGTTCACCGATCCGGTGCAGCATTACCTGACCGCAACGGGTCGCACCTTGTTTAAAGACCTTCCGTTTGAAGAACTGAAACGCATGCAGATCGAGGTGCTCGGAGTCGGTGACTCCGGCGACAAGGATCACCTTATGAGCATCGCGCTCTCGGATAACAGCGGTTGGGAGGAACTACTGATTGTCGATCCTAAAAACGTCGAACAATCCGAGCACGATGCACTCGAGCGCCTAACAAGTCTGGTCAAAGAGCGCGATCCGGACGTGATCGAAGGTCACAACTTGTTTCGCTTCGATCTGCCGTATCTGGTCGCACGGGCGAAGAAGGCGAAGACGAAACTCGATTGGGGACGCGGTGACGGATTCCTGCGCTCGCGCCCGTCACGACTTCAAATCGCGGAAAAAACGATCGATTACCCGAAGTTCACGGTCGGTGGACGTCATTTTGTCGATACGTTTTTGCTGGCGCAATTTTACGACGTCGGCATGCGTTCTCTTGCCGGTTTCGAGCGGGCTGAGGTTGTACGGCATTTTGATCTTTGCGGCAGTGACGAAGTTTCTGCGCTTACAGGCAAGGAATTGCAACGCGCGTATCTGGAAAATTCGGAAGAATTTCGACGACGTGCACTGTGCGGCGTACGAGAGACGCGCGCGTTATCGGAACTGTTAAGCGCGAGTTACTTCATCCAGGCCCAGATTTTTCCCTACAATTATCAGGACGTGATCGTGCGCGGCAACGCGACGCGGATTAATGCGCTGTTCCTGCGCGAATATTTCCGGCAACGCCATTCCATTCCCGAGCTGCCAATGGTGCGCGCGTTCGAGGGCGGTTACACCGACATCTTCTTTACGGGAGTTGCGAACAACGTCTGGCACTGCGACGTCGCTTCGCTCTATCCGTCGATCATGTTGAAATTCGATTGTTTTCCGGTGACCGATCAATTGCAAATCTTCCGCCATTTGCTCACCGATCTCCACGCGTTCCGGTTGGAAGCGAAAGCGAAAATGCGGGCGGAAAAAGATGCTGCAAAGCAGCATCACCTCCAGGCTCTGCACAACACGTTCAAGATTCTGCTCAACAGTTTCTACGGTTATCTTGGATTCGCACAGGGACATTTCGCCGATTTCGATGCCGCCGCGCGCGTGACCCAGATCGGGCGCGACTTGTTGAAACAAATGATCGACTGGCTAGGCGCGCAGGGAGCGAAAGTGATTGAAGTAGATACCGACGGAATCTATTTCGTCCCGCCGGCACAAACTGAGATAGATGAATTGCAAAAAGGATTGGCGAAGGAATTGCCCGAGGGAATTGAAATCGAGTTCGACGAACAATTCGATGCGATGTTCAGCTACAAGGCGAAGAATTACGCACTCCT
>QHNJ01000103.1 GCA_003218395.1 Verrucomicrobiota bacterium | reverse complement strand
CGATGGAACGTGCGATCGACGAAGACGACGCCATCCGTAAACCGAAATAGCCGCGACAATCGCGATCAAGGTGATCCATGCGCACACCTGCGCGAATAGCTCGCCGTGCCGCGTGTAAAAGGTTAGCTCGTGTTCGCTGGGAACTTTGACGTCGCCAGTGAGCACTCCTTCCGTAAATGTGCTGCCTGTTTCATCCTGCAAGACTTGCGTGACGCGCCCGGATTCGTTGACAAAACAAGTGACTCCGGTGTTCGCAGCGCGAACCATCGGGCGGCGTGTTTCAATGCAGCGAAAAATGGCGTTTGCCAAATGCTGATGCGAACCGGCGGAATGCAAAAACCATCCGTCGTTTGTTATATCGACCAGCAGATTAGCGCCAGGATTCGTGTCGGTCGGAAGCACGAATCTGCGGACCAGCTCGCCAATGGTGTCTTCGAAGCAGATCAAGGGCGCAACCTGCACGTCGCTATTTGTCAGCTCGAACACAGTGTATTCCTTACCCGCTTTGAAATCGCCAGGTACTTGGTCGCCGACGATTCGCGCGAGCAGTGGCACTCGATGCCGTCCCGGAACGTATTCACCGAACGGCACCAGATGAAGTTTTCGATAGAGCTGCACCTGTTCGCCACCATCGGAAACAAGCAGCGCGGCATTGTAAGCATGTCCGTCGGCTTCGTCGATCGTGCCCAGCAGAAGGTCGCCATCTGTCGATGCGGCTAAATTCATGACAAACTGATAGGTTTCCTGGTCTTCAAGCACCGGCCCTGGCATGGAGCTCTCCGGCCAGACCAACAGATCGGGTGGGGGATTTGATCGCAGCGCGATTTCGCTCAACCGCCGGAATTGATCGAAAATTCTTGCCGTAAACTGCGGATCGAACTTTTGGCTTTGAGGGACATTCGATTGGACGGCAGCAACGCGGAGCGGTTTTGTGGACAAGGAAGTCTGGGCGGCGCCAAGGCCGAAAGTGAGAATGCCGACGATAGCAGCCATCGTGAGCGTGAGATCAAAATGCGGCCGCATTGCATGTGTGCGTGCTTCAAGGATCAACCGACGCACTGTTGTAACTGCGATGACGTTGGCAAACGCGACCATAAACGATAACCCGGCAACGCCGGTAAACTCCGCGATTTGAATAAGAGGCCAGTTAGCGTGCAACGCGACGCCAAGACCGTTCCAGCCCCACCCGGAGAAAACCCAGCCGCGCAACCATTCCTGGGTTGTCCACCCAGCGGCGAGAACAAACGCTAGTAATAGATTGTTTGTGGATCTTGTCCACGCTGATCGCGGCGGTGACGCGGCGCGGCCGGCCTGGGCCAACATCTGGTCCCATTTGGTTGAATTTGGTTCCTCTCTTGTTTCTCGTGGTCGGACCAAACCGCAAAACCACGTCCAGAACGCGAAATAAATCGCCATGTAGAACTCGAGAACAAACCAGCCGAGCACCGTGACGGTTGTAAGCCAGGAAAGAACGGTCCAAAAAAACGTCAGCCCGGCGACGTACCCGAGCAAGAGATTACGAAGCCAGGGATGACGCGAATCCTCCCCTGAAAACCAAATTGCCGCGATGAGCGGCGTGAGGGCAATCCAGCAAAGCCAGGTTTGATCGAATGGTGGAAAACAGCCTGTACACAGAAGTCCGCTGGAGATCGCTGCCAACCATGGCCAGACGCGCGGCACCTTCGCGAACCAACTTACGCGCGTCATTTGTTTAGACGCGAGTGCGCATCCTTTTGCAGCCAATCCCAGAGCCGATCGAGTTTTTCTCCGACGTCCGTTTTGATTCGCTCGAGTTCCACGAAATCAAACTTTCCTTTTTGAGGGCGGCGCTGCGCAAAAAGGTAATACTTGATCTTCGGCTCGGTCCCGGAGGGACGCACCGCAATACGCGTTGCATCTTCCAGTTCAAAGATCGACATCTTCTCTTTGGGAATCAGCTCCCCTTCGACATCTTTGATCGTTTCGTTCTCGAAATTTCTGATGCTTGTCACTTTTGAGCCAAGCACTTCCGAAAATGGGTCGCTTGCGTATGATTTGGCCAGGCACGCAATCTTGTCGGCGCCTTCTGCACCCTCGAAAACGAGCGAACCGTTTTTCTCGGCGAAATAGCCGAACATTGAGAAAATTTCATCGAGCAATTCATCGACTGTTTGACCGCGCGACTTCGCGTAAGCGGCCACTTCGCAAAACATGATCACCGCGCCGTTGCCGTCCTTATCGCGAACAAAATCTGCGCCGCTATAACCATAGCTTTCTTCGCCGCCGAAAACATAAAAAGAAGAATGATCGAGGCGAAGTCGGCGTGTTTCTTCTTCCGTAAGATCGACATAGCTTTGTCGCATCTCTTCGGGGATCGCGCGCTCGTACTTGCCCAGTTTCGCGCCGATGTATTTGAAGCCGGTCAGTGTTTCAACGCAGCGCAAACCATAATGTTCTGCGATTGCTTTTTGCAGATCGGTAGTTACAAAGGTTTTGATGATCACCGCCCGTGACGCGTTTTCTTTGTTAAGGACGCCCTTGTCGAATAGCGTCTTCGTGCGGTACCAGGCAAGCAGCGAGCCGATTTGATTTCCGCTAAACAACTTCATTTTCCCATCCCTCGCCCGAACCGCTGCACCCATGCGGTCGCAGTCCGGATCGGTGGCCACAACAAGGTCGGCGTTTTCCTTTTGAGCGAGATTGATCGCCATCGTTAACGCCTCGGCATTTTCCGGGTTCGGCGATTTCACCGTCGGGAACCGACCATCGAAACCGTCCTGCTCTTGCACCACCTGGAAATTGAAACCTAGCCGCTTCAGCATCAGTTTGATGATTACGCTGCCAGTTCCATGTAGTGGCGTGTAGATGATACGCAGCGATTTCGCCTCGCGAATAATCTGCGGATCGAGAATCAATGTTTCGAGCCGCTGCATATACGCTTGATCGATTTCTTTGCCGACCATTCTCACTTTTCCTTGTCGATCCTTCGGCAGAGGCGTGAAGCTTCCGGACGTGATCGCATCTACTTTTGCAATAATCCCGCTCGAGTACGGCTCGATAACTTGCGCCCCGTCGCTGAAGTAAACCTTATAGCCGTTGTCATGCGGCGGATTGTGACTCGCCGTGATAACCACGCCCGCATTCGCTTTAAGATGGCGAACAGTGAACGAAAGTTCCGGCACCGAACGCGGTCCGTCGAATACGAACGCGTCGCAACCATTTTGCGAGGCAACTTTGGCAGCGAGTTCAGCGAATTCCTTTGAGAAAAAACGCGGGTCATGCACGATCACGATTTTCGGATTCGTCGAAGTCTTCTCGCGCCGGTTGCAATCATGCAGATAAGCAACCAGTCCCCGTGTCGCGCGACTGATGTTAAAGAAATTCATCGCGTTTGTGCCGACGCATGGGAATTCAGGCCGCTCGTCTTCTCGCGCGTTCCCGCGCTCCGCAGTCGTAACAATTTTCGCAATCGTGCGGCCACGGAGACCGCCTGTCCCAAACGCTAGCGTCTGATAAAAACGATCGTTTAACTCTGGCCATTCACAGCTATCGGCCAGCTGGTTGAGGACTTTGAAATAGAGATCCGTCGTTGCTCCGGCCAAAACGCTACGAATGTTTTTTGCCGTCGATTCCATCAAGCGTCCATCAGCAACAGCGCGCTTGATTTTCGAATTCAGCTCTTCGACATCAGTTGACATCGCTGGCAACTGTTCCGTCATGGATTTGCTTTGCAAGCGCTGTATGAAATCCAGCGAGCGCCGAAATAAGCTCTCGAGTACTTCAAACGAATAGTCACGACAGCGGACGCCTTGCTGTCGGCTTGATAGTGTGGCCAAAAATTGAAGGGTGAATCCGAAGACATTCTTCGGCGAGTTAAAGCGGCGCAATGTTTACAAAGTTGCGATCGCCTACGCTGTCATTGCGTGGTTGCTCATGCAAATCGCGACGCAGGTCTTTCCGTTTCTCGAAATTCCCAATTGGGCGATCCGGCTGGTGATCATGCTGCTCGCGCTCGGATTTCCAATTGCATTGATAATTGCATGGGCGTTTGAGCTGACGCCGGAAGGATTGAAACGAACGGAGTTTGCAGACGAATTGCCTACGAAAGCACCGCGTAATCGCGGCTGGATTTTCGTCGTGATCCTCGCTGGTGCGATCTCGGTGAGTGTGTTTTTTCTCGGGCGTTACACGAGTTCGAAACAAAGCGCTGAGTTGCCAGCGAAATCGATCGCGGTGTTGCCGTTTGACAATCAGAACCGTGATCCGAATACCGATTACCTCTCTGACGGTATTCCCGAAAGCATCATCAACAGCCTCTCACAACTGCCGCAACTGCGAGTGATGGCCCGCAGCACGGTCTTTAGCTACAAGGGCAAAGATGTCGATCCGCGGAAAGTCGGCAACGACCTTGAAGTGCGTGCGGTGCTCATGGGCAAACTGATTCAGCAAGGCGACAGTCTGACGATCAGAGCTGAGTTGGTAAACGTCGCGGATGGAACGGAGATTTGGGGGCAGCAGTACAACCGCAAGCTCGCTGATGTGTTCGCGGTGCAGGAAGAGATCGCGAAAGAGATTTCCGAGAAGCTAAGTTTGAAGCTGAGCGGCGTTGAAAAACAGCAACTGACGAAGCGTCCCACAGAGAATCTTAAGGCTTTCCAGTATTACATGCAGGGACGGTCGTATATTAATCGACGTACCCGCGAAGACCAGCTCGCGGCCATTCGCTATTGCCAGAAGGCCATTGATGAAGATCGCAATTATGCGCTCGCCTACGCGGGCTTAGCTGAAGCCCATGCAACTCTTGGAGTTTACGGCTACATTGCGCCCATTGAAGGTCGGCGCAAAGCGGAAGAGACCGCGCGCGAAGCCCTCGCGCTCGATGAAAACCTGGCCGAAGCGCACGCCGCACTTGGTCAAGCCTACGTCCAGTTCGCCCCGTCCAATTTCGCGCTGGGTGATCGAGAACTGCGGCACGCTATCGAACTCAGTCCGAGCTTAGCACTAGCCCATTTCTATTTGGGAGTTTCACTCACGCGACAGGGGCGTCTCGATGAAAGCTTAGAGGAACATCTGAAAGCTCGTGAACTCGACCCTCTCTCATCAATCATCGCACGGCAATTCGCTATTCCTTACTACTTCAAGCGAGATTATGTGCGAGCGCTGGAGCTGCTGCGGCAGGCCAATGAGCTAGGCCCGGCTTTTACTACCACCTGGGAAATAGGAATTTACATCCAAAACAAGTTATTCGACGAAGCGCTGGCGGAATTGGAGAAGGCCAAACGAGAGAGGAAGAATGACTCGATCTTGATTTACGATACCGGAATGGTCTACGCGGCGCAGGGGAAGCGGGCAGAAGCGTTCCAAACTATCAAAGAGCTCGAAGAGATGTCAGGCCCCAGCTTGAGTCAGGCGCATTGGATTGCCAAAATCTATGCGACCTTGAACGAGAAGGAACAAGCACTCGCGTGGCTGGAACGTGGCTTAGCAACGGGAGCGATCGGAGTCTTTTATAAGGACGAGCCGGTGTGGGATCCAATCCGCAACGACCGCCTTTCGAGGCGCTTGTCCAGAAAATGTTTACCCCCATTAAAACGCCTGGGCATGCGCGATGAACCTGCGCAATTTTTTTGCCGAACTGAAACGGGGCAACGTTTACAAGGTTGCCGTTGCCGATCGATAAACCAGCGTCGCAGCGGCGATGTCTTCTACCGCCATTCCTAAGGACTTAAAGATGGTGGTTTCATCTGCGCGTGGTGGAACTTTGCCAACAAGCGCTTCGCCAGGTTCCGCATAAATTTTCGCCCCGGAAAGAATCACATCGCCGGATTCCCTTAGCGCGCCTTCGCGCGAATCGACGAATACGACATTGCTCATTGCTTCGTCATCAAGCTCGCGCCAGTCGGGACGACATGCACCAACGGCGTTCACATGACATCCGCGCTTTAACCACGATCCTTTCAAGACTGGAGTTTTCGAGTTTGTCACCGTCACGACAACATCTGCGCCGCGCACTGCGTCTTCAGACGAGGCCGTTTTTGCGCCAATTTCTTTTGCGAATCGTTCCGCGTGTTCGCGCGTGGGGCTCCAGACGCGAATTTCTTCAAATTGCCTAACGAGTCGCAGCGCTTCCGCGTGACTTCGCGCTTGTACGCCGCTGCCGAGAATCGCGAGAATTTTCGCGCCCGGTGGAGCGAAAAGTTTTGTCGCCGCTGCGGACACTGCGGCTGTGCGCATTTCCGTGATCAGTCTTCCATCCATTATCGCCAGCGGCGTCCCCGTTTGCGGATC
>QHNJ01000001.1 GCA_003218395.1 Verrucomicrobiota bacterium | reverse complement strand
GACAATACTCGCTTGGCAAGACGGACGAATTCATGCTGCCGCTGATCTTTTCTTACCCAAATGAGCAGCGCGTGCGTGACGGCGATTCTGTTTTA
Organism: Verrucomicrobiota bacterium; assembly: GCA_003218395.1. Taxonomy (GTDB): domain Bacteria; phylum Verrucomicrobiota; class Verrucomicrobiia; order Chthoniobacterales; family UBA10450; genus Udaeobacter. The sequence continues at coordinate 22,375 of QHNJ01000001.1, read as the reverse complement.
TTTTTTAATTTTCGCGCCGATCGCGCGAGACAATTGTCTCAAGCCTTTCTAGTGAAGGACTTCGATGGTTTCGATCGCGAAGTGTGGCCGCAAGTTCATTTCGTCACTCTTACGCGATACGATGTCACTTATTCTTCCCCGTTCATTTTTGAGCCAGCCGAGCTCGTGCACATTTTGGGCGAAGTCGTGAGCGCGGCTGGCAAATCGCAACTGCGCATCGCCGAGACGGAAAAATATGCGCACGTGACGTACTTTTTTAACGGCGGAATCGAGCGCCCTTTCTCGTGCGAAGACCGCAAACTTGTGCCTTCGCCCAAAGTCGCGACCTACGATCTTCAACCAGAAATGAGCGCGCGCGAAGTGACCGACCAGGTCCTCGCGCGCATGGCGAATTATGATTTGATCATTCTTAACTTTGCCAGTCCGGACATGGTCGGGCACACCGGGGTTCTCGATGCGGGAATCAAAGCCGTGGAGACCGTGGACGAATGTATCGCCCGCATCATCTCGAAGCTTCTCGATCTCGGCGGCAAATGTATCGTCACTGCCGACCACGGAAATTGCGAGCAGATGCGCAATTCTGACGGCTCGCCGAACACCGCGCACACCACCAACCTTGTGCATTTCATTTATGTGGCGAAAGACGCGGCACAGTTTCGCTGCGAAGACGGGATTCTCGCCGATGTCGCGCCCACGCTGTTGTTTCTACTCGGCCTGCCGCAGCCGCAAGAGATGACTGGGCACAACCTGCTGATTTCGGTTTCGCAGAAAACGCCGACCAGTTAGAAAAATCGACACTGTTCGGCGGCTATGTCGTCGAATGTGATTTCCAGTTGTCGATTCAGCACTCGCGTTCCAGCGGCGGCGATTCGGTGCAAAAAACGAATGCGGTTTTCGGCGGTTGTTTCGTTCCAGATCGGTTTGCGCATGAGCGCGAGCGTCCCACCCGATTCCACAAGAGCGCCCCATCCGATCGGGATCTCCGAATCACGAAATAACTCGGTGGGCAGGACAAGAAAAAATAAATTCGCGCAGCGATAGCGAATCAGTTTGTCGAACTTAGTGCAGTCGTAGAGACGATTTTGCAGCGCATTCAGCTCGCGCAACACGCGCGCGTAACCCCGGTGACCAATCGCCGTGAAGTCATGCGAATCGAATTCCGGGAAGAGCGAATCGGTAATCCGCAAATTCGGACAATGCACGCGTAAGCACGTTTCGAGAATTCGGCGGCGTTGGCAGATCGCTTCGAGGCGGTGGCGTGCGACCTTACTATGGCAATTATCTCGTCGCAAATCGCATAGCGCTTGCTTGCATTCAAAGATCGCCGTCGATCCAATCTTTTTTGGTTGCGGTCGATAAGCAGCCACGTCGGCACGATATCGGCATTGAGGCAACCCCGCTTCCATCGCGCAAGCGGAATAGCCGTGCGCTTGAGCCCAAAGAAAAGCAAGACGCTTCAGCCGGGTGTGCCTCGCGGTTTCACCATGGGTTTTACTCACTCCCGCACCCATTTTGCGAGCTCGCGCGCCCAATACGTAATGATTACATCCGCGCCGGCGCGTTTCAGCGCAGTCATGATCTCGAGAACAGCAGCGCGTTCATCGACAACGCCTTTTTCGGCGGCCGCTTTGATCATCGCATACTCACCGCTTACATGATAAACGGCGGTCGGTTTGCCAAAGCGCTCATGCACCCTCCAGAGGATGTCGATGTACGGTAGAGCTGGTTTCACCATCACGATGTCCGCTCCTTCTTCGATATCCAACGCCACTTCGCGCAGTGCTTCATCTGCGTTGGCGTAATCCATTTGGTAAGATCGACGATCGCCAAATTGCGGTGGACTCTCCGCAGCCTCGCGAAAGGGACCATAAAAAGCTGACGCAAATTTGGCCGCATAACTCATAATCCCGGTTTGATCGAAGCCACCGGCATCGAGCGCTTCTCGAATAGCGCCGATGCGACCATCCATCATGTCACTAGGCGCCACCATGTCCACGCCCGCTGCGGCGTGAGAGAGTGCAGTTTTGACGAGAAGCTCAACGGTCTCATCGTTGAGAACTTGGAAATGGTCCCCGTCGATGTGCGTGACACCGCAGTGACCGTGGCTCATGTATTCGCACAAGCAGACGTCGGTGATCGTGACGAGGTCGGGGCATTTTGATTTGATGGCCCGCAACGTTTTTTGGACGATTCCGTTTTCCGCATAAGCGCCGCTTGCCTGTTCGTCTTTGTGTTCTGGAATGCCGAAAAGTAGAACAGCTTGCAGCCCCAGATCCTGAGCCCGCCGCGCTTCATCAACAATCTCCTTCACAGAGAGCTGAAAAACCCCTGGCATGCTTGCGATCGGGCGGCGTTGCTCCAATTTCTCGCTCACAAACAGCGGGAGAATAAAATCGTGACCGCTTAAATGTGTCTCGCGGACGAGGTTTCGCACAGCAGGGGAACGCCGTAAACGCCGCGGGCGATGCACCAGTTTTCTCACAAACCAAGAGTACCCGGTTGATGGAATCGTCGCAAGCTCGCCACGCCAGGAGTCCGCGTCCCGGCAACCGGGCTTGACGCTGCAGGGTGTTCCATGTAGCGCGTGCGTAACATCCCGCTTTCTTTATGACCCGCTCGGCTTCTACGCCAACGACCGATTATCTGCTAGTCGATATCAGTAATTCGTACACGAAGCTGGCGTTCGCGTCTGCTACGCGGATTTCGGCTCCCGTGCGGATCGCGACGAGCAAGCTTTCAAGCAGTGTGGTTACGGGATTTTTGAGAAAGCAAAGGGTGCGAAAAGTGGTTGTTTCTTCGGTGGTGCCAAGAAAAAATCCTGCGATTTCAAAGGCCATCGGAAAACTGGAGGCGCTCTGGCTGGATTCGACGCTGAAACTGGGCGTCGGCATTGATTATCCCAAACCGAAATCGATTGGCGCGGACCGTCTGGCAAACGCCGCGGCAGTTACGGGTCTTTACGGATTTCCCGCTATCGTGGTGGATTTCGGCACGGCGGTAACTTTCGACATCGTTTCTGATCGCGGCACATACATTGGAGGCGTGATCGCGCCGGGGCTGGAAGCGATGACCAATTTTCTTTATCAGCGAACGGCGCTCCTGCCGAAGCTCTCTTTGAAAGAGCCGCGACGCGCAATCGGTAAATCGACAGTCGAGGCAATGTTATCCGGCGCCGTATTTGGTTATCGTGGGCTGGTCTGCGAAATCCTTGGGCGGATCAGAGCAGAGCAGTTTCCGCGCAAAAAAAAAGTTTACGTCGTAGCGACGGGCGGCTACGCGCAACTAATCGCAGGGCGGTTGCCGGAAATCGGTGTGATTCGTCCGCACCTCACTCTGGAAGGACTGCGGATCGTCGCGAATTTGAATTGATTTTGAGCGGTTAAACCAATGGTGTTTTGGTGGGGCATCCTCGCGATTGGAACGTTCATGTCGTTTGAAAAGAGGTTTTCGAAAGGCGGCGGCGATTCAACGAGACCGCCGCCTTCGGTTTCTTGCCATGTCGAGCGAAGTCGAGACATCTCTCTTTGTTAGCCAAACAGTAAGAGATGTTCTCCACTACGCTGCGCGTCGCTTGAAATGACAGAAGTTCGACGCCTGGCCCAACGTGGGGCTTTCGATCTGGTGCCCACTCCCATTTTTCCGAAGCGGGCTGAAAATCGACCTGGTTGAGTTCAACTTTGGACTTGCCAGGAGCGATGATCGAAGCTTCAATCCCTACTTCATGAGAATCTGGAAGATCGTTGCCATCGCAGTGCTGGCGCTAACCTCGCTTGCAGCGGAAAATGTCGCTCCGACCAAATCGGAACTGGAAGAAATGTACAATAAAGCCTTCCGGGCGTTCGATGCGAACAATTTTCCAGAAGCGTTAAAGGAACTCGACGCGATCGATACCCGCCAACCCGATCTCGCCGCGTCGAAAAATTTGCGCGGCGTTATCCTGATGCGGCAAGGTAACTACGACAAAGCGGAAGCAGCATTGCTCGAAGCGGCCCGGATCGATCCCAAGTTTTGGAATGCGCGCTTCAACCTTGCGGAAATCCCATTTCTCAAGAAGGATTGGACGGAGGCTCGGAATCGTTTTCAGCAGCTGCTTTCCAGCAGTGGCCCCGATCTGGCAAGCGAAGCTTCGCAGCTTATTCAGTACAAGATCCTTTTGACTTACCTGCTGGAGGGAAAAGAGAACACGGTCGATTCTATCCTGGCCAAGTTGGAGCTTTCGTCTGACACGCCTGCTGTCGACTATGTGAAAGCAGCCGTGGCGCTCCAGCACAAGAATCAAAAGGAGGCAAAAGATTGGATGAGCGCAGCGGAGAAAAGTTTTTCGCTGCAAATGAACAAACTTTTCGCAGAATCACTGTACGAAGTCGGGTGGCTTGAAAAACCAGCTGGCGAGGCGCGCCCTTCATTGCCGCTAATGACGGCTGCCGAGCGTGCGGAAAAAACGAAGGCCTTGGCGCGTTCAAAATTCGAGCAAGCGCAACAGGCCCTTCGGCAGCGCGATTTTGCGACAGCGCGTAAATTAATCGATGAAGCGGACCAGGCGGGACCGAATCAGCCGGCAACTCTCAATCTACGGGGCGAGATCCTGATGGAGCAGAAGGAGTTTGAGGAAGCCGAAGCAGCATTCAAAAAGGCAGCCAAGCTGGATCCGAAATTCCGTGAGGCGCAATATAATCTCGCGCAAATTCCATTTAAGAAGAAAGACTACGCAAAGGCGCGGGAGCGTTTTGAAGCGTTGTATAAACAAACGCCAGGGGGCGATAAAAATCAGGCGGCAGAACTCATTAAATTCAAAATTTACATGACGCTTTTGCTCGAGGGAAAGGAGAGTCGCGCGCAGGCTATGATGGAGCAGTTCCAGTTTACTGGAGATACGCCAGCTCTCTATTATGCCCAAGCGGCGTGGGAATTTAAACACAACAATTCCGAGAAGGCCGCCGATTGGACCGCTTCAGCCAAAAAGATCTATACGCCAGCGCTCAACAACGTTTTTGCGGACGCTTTTTATGACGTCGGCTGGATGCAGACTGCGGAAATTGCGGTGGCGCCCGCACCCGCGTTTGACTCAGCCAGTGCCATTGCGTCGCAGGCAGAAGGCAGCCCAGCAGTTGAGCCAAGTCCTATTCCGGCTAGCGTTTTTGCTGCAAACAAGCAAGCAGAAATATCGAAAGGCGAATCCCGTGCTTCTTTGGCCCCCGCGGCGAGCCCACCAATTGCTGGGGCGGAATCTGTGAGTGGGGGGGGACCGGCTCAACAGCCCTCTGTATCCAAGTCGAATGAGTCGACTGCGGCGGGATCAAGCGGTCGGCCACAGGAAGCACCTACAACTGCGGTTTCGGGCTCGTCTTCTGGTGTAGGCTCGACAACTGTAGCGGCTTTGCCCGCTGAGGCGCCGGTCGCTTCGTCTGCTTCTAAAGGACAAAATGATCAATCAGCCGCGAGCCAAACAAATCCATCCGCAGCCCCTGTTGTCGCTACATCTCCCGCCACAACACTCGGGCCGGCCAAAATCTCACAGCCCGGCATTGTCGGGATAGCCAGTCGGCGAACGTGGCTTGTCGGTGGATTGCTGTTAGCCGGCATCTTTCTGCTAGCCTGGGTTGTCGTTCCCGAGCTTCGCCGCTACCGCTACACCCTCAACATCCTGAGGTATTGGCAGACCAGGTTCGCCACCCGCCCCCGAACGCTTAAACCCAGCGTGGCACTGGCGCAAAAGGGCGATGCGCAGGGCAACAGCTTTTTTGGCGGGCCCCGCCAGGTTTCGCTACAATTAACAGCCTCGAAACCTTCGTTGCGGCGCAGCGGCTTGCCTCCCGCAAAATTGAGCGGTGCTTTTGATCAGCTGGCAGGTTTGGGAGGGAAAGCGTCTCAAACGCCCGGTTACTACAAAGCAGAATCAGATCGCGAATTGACGTCGCTCACTGAGCAGGCCCTTGAGTCTTCAGCAGGACCAGTTGTCGAACAGACGGCGGAAATCTTGCGACCGAGTGAACCGCAGTTCTCGCTCGCTGAGCCGGTCGTTGAATCGTCAGTAGGGCCGGTTGTGGAACAAACGGCCAATGCCTCGCGGCCGGACGTTTCGCAGACACCTGAAGTAGCTGAGGTTTCGGCAATCAGTGAATTAAGCCGACCCTCTACAATAACGCCCGAAACGCCGAGTGAAGTTTCCGAAGCGGCCGGGGAAGTCGCACTGTCCGCAGAGCTAGCGTCAGCAGAGCCGGAAATTGAACCGATCGGGCAATGGCAACCCCTGCCTTATGAAACGACCTCGGCTGCGACTCAATCCCCCGTGGCCGAGACCGTCGCCGAGCCCGCGTCTGGTTTGCCAGCTACCATTTTCACTGAGCCCGTATTTCCGCAAACAACCACCCCTGCAAAGATGCCTGAAACAACCCAAATCCCAACCGCTCCAATAGACAAACGTCCATCCGCCGCCGTGGCCAAACCGCAACCCGCTGCCACAATGCAGACATCCGTGCAGCTCACGTTCTCTTTCGAGATCGCAGCCATGCAGTTGACGTCGAGCTTTAGAATGGGTGTCCTAAAAGTGCGCCCCATATCCAAGCTTGTCACGATGCGGTTGCCTGCACCCCAGCAGCCTCAGCCTGCGTTGAATTTGCAGGTCAGTTTCGAAGTGGCAAAGGTTCAGCCCGTCGGGGGAGCACTTGGTACGATTCGGATGATTCCGTCTCAACAGCAGAGGCAAACTGCGACCGGCTCGCCGTCATTCGCCGTCGCGGGATTGCAAGTCGTCCCTAATTTCGAGACAGCGCCGGTCCAACTCACGCCGTCGCAGCAGGGCCGAGCATCTGTTTTCATCACGGTCCCATTCCAAATCACGACGATCGAGTTTTCGCCGTCGCTTGAGATCGCATCGGTCGTCCTGAATTCGAATTCCAAGCAAGTTATCGTTCAGTTGCCGGGCGCCGGACCAAGTCCAGCCGAGGGACCGCCTGTATTCGAAATTGCGAATTTGCAGCTCGCTGAAAGCGGCGAGATCGGCATGATGCAGTTGAATCTGCTCGGCCAGAGCGCGAAGGAGACGTGACGAGTCCAGATTTACCAGACCACAAAGAGAGATTCTTGTAGCCGGTACCAGCCGAGCTACTTTCGCTCACTCAGCTTAAGCGCGTTTGGCCAATCCGCTTCGATTTAGCGAACACAGTTGCTTCGGTAAAAACTCCCCGTTTCGACGGATCAATTTGCCGTCAAAATAAATTTCACCGCCGCCGCATTCTGGACGCTGGATGCTTACCATGTCCCAATGGACCTGGCTCCGGTTCCCGTTGTCCGCTTCTTCGTAAGCTTGTCCCGGAGTTAGATGAAACGAGCCTGCGATCTTCTCATCGAACAAGATGTCCCGCATCGGCTGCAAAACGCGAGGATTAAACCCAAGCGAAAATTCGCCGATGTAACGCGCGCCTGTATCTGAATCGAGAATCTTGTTCAGCTTTTTTGTTTCGTTGCTTGTCGCATCGACAATCTTTCCGTTTTCGAAATCGAGACGGATGGCATCGAAACCGATGCCCTGATAAATACTCGGCGCGTTGAACGTCACATGACCCTCTACGGAATCTTTCACCGGGCAGCTAAAAACTTCGCCATCGGGAATATTGCGATCGCCGCCACAGATCACGGCTGGAATTCCCTTGATACTGAAACGGAGGTCGGTCCCGGGGCCTTTGATCTCGACGCGATCTGTCTTTTCCATCAACCGCTTAAGCGCTTTCATGCCGGGCTGGAGTTTGCGATAATCCAGTGTGCAGACTTCGAAATAAAAATCTTCAAACGCCTCCGTGCTCATTCCGGCAAGTTGTGCCATTGACGGTGTCGGCCAGCGCAAAACCACCCATTTCGTTTTTTTTACTCGCTGGTCCTGCACCGGGCGCATTTTCTTGACGAGCAACTTCATCTTTTCCGGCGGCACGTCGGATAACTCCGTGATGTTGTTGCTGCCGCGCACAGCGATGTATGCATCCATTTTTTTCATCCGTGCCAGTTCATGCCTTGCCAAAAGATTCAACTGCCGATCGGATGCTTCGAGCGCAAGCGCGCGGTTGATTCGGGCGTGCTGAGTCTGCACAAAAGGGATGCCTCTCAACTTCTGCGCCGCTCGAATGAGTGCGATTGTCATTTCATCCGGGATATCGAATGCTTCGATCAACACGGTTTCGTTTCGTTTGAGCCGGATGGAATATTCCACAAGAAGTTTGGCGAGATTGTCCCAGCGAATATCGTGCATAAGACGGTTATGATTCCATCAGTCGCGCTAGATGCAACTGAGGCCGGCCCTAAGTGGCGCGCACAAATTTTGCAGCAAAGGCACGGTCAAAACGATCTCCAAACGGAAGCGAATACTTCTCTTCTTCCCAGTCGCAAGATCGACAAGTCGGCCAGAACGCACCGCACGGCTTCTTCGTTTTCTTCTGGCTCGAGGCTGCAAGTGCTGCCGTAAGACCGTTCGAGAGCAAACGCGCGATCTGACTGAGTAAGCTTCGCCTTCGCAAGAAATTCCGAGATGATGAGATCGGCAAAGCGTCCTTCGCTTCGCCACCTGCGCAGTGCCGCCAGCGCAATTCGGCGAGCACAGAGAGCTTCGCCACAGATCGTCGGCAAAGGGTTTATCCCGGCTTCGCGCTGGCGCGCCCAATCGAATGATAATGAAACCCCAGGGTCCGCATCGTTTCAGGATCCAACAGATTTCGTCCGTCAAAGACGATCGGCGTCCTCATTTTTTCCTTCATCACAGCCAGGTCGACATTAGCAAATTCGTTCCATTCCGTGGCGATGATCAGCGCTTCGGCATTACTCACCGCCTCGAGAGCGGACGGAGCAAATTCGGCTGCGGCGACCGTTTTTACGGCGCGGGCCTTTTGTATTCCTTTCGGGTCATAGGCGACCACATGCGCTCCTTCGCGCAGCATGTCTGCGACCAGCTCGATCGCAACAGACGAACGAACATCGTCTGTATCTGGCTTGAATGTGAGACCCCAGACCGCAATTCGTTTTTCCCGAAGAACCCACAGCGTTTCACGAATCGTTTTCAGAAAACGCTCTTTCTGGGCGGTGTTTATTCGTTGCACTTCCTTCAGTAAATTGAACGGAACACCGAGGCGTTCGCTGATCGTAATGAATGCAGCAATGTCTTTGGGAAAACACGAGCCGCCGTATCCAATCCCAGCATTAAGAAAATCACGGCCAATGCGATGATCCATTCCAATCCCGTCCGCGACTTTTTCGACATCGGCGCCGCTCGCCTCGCAAATCGCCGAGACCGCGTTGATGTATGAAATTTTCAGTGCCAGAAATGAGTTTGCGCAATGTTTGATGAGCTCGGCGCTGCTAATATCAGTCACAAGGATCGGTGCCATGAATGGCTCATAAACCTTCTTCATGAGATCGATGGCACGCTCGCTTTGCGCTCCAATCACGATGCGATCCGGATGCATCAGATCAGCAACCGCACAGCCTTCGCGCAAAAATTCGGGATTGCTGACAACATCGAAGTTGGCGCCGTGGCGGTTATATCTTTTGATTGATTCAGCCACTTTTTCGCCCGTTTTCACTGGTACTGTGCTCTTGTCGACAATCACTCGATAATCGGACAATACCGCGGCGATGTCGCGCGCGACTTTCTCGAGGAAGCTAAGATCCACATCGCCATCTGGCTGCTGGGGAGTGGGAACGGCGATAAAAATGATCTGTGAATCATCCACGCCTTCTCGAATGCTGCCGGTGAAACGCAATCGATGCGCTGAGACATTGCGATGAATTACTTCTTCAAGGCCCGGCTCATATATCGGCACGTCGCCAGATTGTAGCAGTTTGATTTTCTGCACGTCGTTATCGACGCAAATGACATTATGGCCGACATCGGCGAAACATGCGCCGGTCACAAGACCAACGTACCCCGAGCCGATGATTGCGAGATCCATAACCGAAAGAACGGGACGCAGGCGAATCAGCCGCAGCGCAAGCAGAACGCACTCAACAAGCTTGGCATTGTCCGCGCACTTTCGTTCATTGTCCCTGGGAAGTGGGATCGAAGTTCAAATCGAATCCAAATTTCGGGAATGCTTTGAGCGTCACGGTAAACAGCACGCCGTATTCGTTCACGCCGGAGTTGTCGCGTATCACTCCCCCGAACGAGGCCACCCAGCTCGTCAGATCGCGGTAAATAGAGTAGCGCTGCTCCTCGAGAATGCCGGTCGTGGCTTCATATTGTTCCTGGGCTCCAACGCCCCAGTTATCATTGAGTCGATAATATCCGCCGACAACAAACAAACTGCTATTCTGGAAAAATGGATTGTTATTCAAATAACGATGCCCAACGCTCAATTGCAGATTGGCTATCGGCTGAACGCTCGCGGTCGTATTGACTTCCGTAAAACCCTTGGCGAAAGCCGGCACTTGGGAGTTGACCGAGAACGACATCCAGGGCAGCGGCGTAAAGCGGACATTATTAAAGAAGTTTGAGTAATCGGTGCGGTCGTATGGATTGTCGAAGTTTACGTCAAAAAAGCTATCGAGCTCAAACCAAGTGAACGTTTGGTCATCGCGCCGTGTTTCCAAGCGGTTGCGAATACCGAGCCGCCAGACCGTCCAACTAGCGATTGAATCGATTGGAGTGAACTCAGGGAAGTCGATCGCCCGCAATTGCGTGGACGGTTCAAATCGATCGAACTGCAAGATTGACTCGGGGTTTGGACCGTTTTCTGAGACGTACGCAAAGTCTGTGAATGGTTGGAAAACGTGCATAAGTCCATCCAACCCAAAGGCGCGGCTTTGCACATTCTCCCATGTCCGCGAGACCTTGAAAGAGGCCTCTGCTCCCGTATTAAAAACTGTGCGAAAAGTGTCTCCATCGAACTTGATCGGGTTAGCCAACGTCGGGGGCGGGAGAATAAAATCCGGCACGAGCGGATTTGAGGGTGGCGTGAAGGTTGTCGTTCCCAGATCAAATGTCTGACCATAATAGGTGCCGCGAAAGCCGACCCGCGGCACGATGGAAAGCCACCCAAAGTATGTGTTTGGATAAGTTAGTTGATGGAAGGTGTCCAAACGCGTCGTCCCATAATTCTCGAAACCGGCACCCTCCGGGAATTGTAGCTGCAAGTTAGCAAAGCCGGTCTCGCCTTCATAAAAAATGGGTCCTCCGAAAAGCGCGTGACGCTTAATGTCCAATACAACTTCCGGTAAACGTTCGGTTGTCGTGAAGAAATCGTTCGACTGAAAACGGGTTATGCCGGTCAGGGTATAAAATGGGTCCGTTTTTGCTATTGAAACAACATTGTCCGGAACAGGATTGACACGAAACTCACCCGGATAGAAGTCCTGCATCACGTACTGGTCACTTAGCTTCGTGATATTGACGATGCCGTAGATATCGTCGGAAAAGTTCGTCCGGTCTTCGAGACTAAGCCGGTATCGCCCTGTAGGAACATTCTGTCGCGGCACGGCCGTCTGATTTATATCGGGGTTTTGATCATTAATGTAAAAAGTCTTGAGACGGGCCTGGCTATTGTCGTCCTTTCCATAATCAATAGTCGGATCGAAGCCGACGGCGGGGCCCCGACGGCCAAAGTAATCAAGCCGGAGGCGCCCTTTGATGTGGTCTGTGATCGGAAATGTCACCTCGCCAAGAAGCGACGGTCCCCATGAACTCAGGTACGCTGGTGAAACCGTAAAGCTGAACGCGTCGCTGAGCGATTGATACATATAGGGCCACCAGAAAACCGGCACTTTTCCAACGAACGCCGTCACATTCACAAAAATCACTCGATCCCCCTCGTAGAGACGAATCGTTCGTGCTCGAAGATGGAAATCGGGGCTCGGCGCATCATGCGTCGTGAACGTTCCGTTGCGTATGAGGTAACCGTTTTCGGAAATTTCAGTCACATTTTCGCCGCTTACAAAATAGGGTTCGGACTCTGTTCGCGTTTTTATCGCCCGAATTTTTTTTGTGTCAGTGTTATACACACCGCTATCGGCAATGTAGAGGCTCACATCACGATAGATCCGCACGTGGCCTCTCAGTTCCACATCGTGCGTGCTGGAATTGTACTGTGCGTAGTCGGCGTAAATGTCTGTGTCGCCCACATGAATCGCAACATTATCGCGCGCCGTTGCCAGTCCGTTTTCATACGTCGTTTCCCCAGTAGACGTAATTTCAATCGGAGCATTCTCCGGAGTCTTGATTGCGCCTCTCATTAAACCGGCGCTCGCAAGGAGAGCGATGAACAACAAAACCGGCTTTCGCATGGCGGACGCCGAAAGTACTGCAGCAAAGGCTTCCTGAAAAGCCCAAAAGCACTCTGCGCTGAGATCCCGAGCGCTGGCCACTTGACGAATTGAATCCACAATCATCGGATCGACAACCGCAAACCTGCGACCTGCTGATTGACTCCAGAGCCTAAGACGATTGCGCGACCTGCCGCCGCCAAGGACACACGCGTAGGCGAAATCTGCAATGGAATTGTTCGCCTTACATGAAGCAGGGGCGGAAGTTCACCACAATGCAAAGCCTGGCCTCCTAAAATGACCTGCCACAGTCCGGCAGCGCCAACGCTCTCACCAAGAGCTGGCTTTGCCGTATAGACGAATGCATCGGGGATAACTTGCTGTAGCACCCTGCTTTCCGCCTTATCGATAAATGTGCCGTTTGCGCTCGAGATAACAAAATCAATTTTGGTTCGGCTGAGATCGCAGAGAATCCGCTTCATTAACTCTTCCGCTTCCGCGCGTTTCCGGTAATTCCCGCCGGCGTGAGTGCCTTCGATTATTATCGGGCCGTCCCGTCGAAGCAGGATTGCTCCTGCCCCTTCGCTCAAGATCATTCCTCGATCGATTCGACCGAATGGCTCTACCGGAGGCGCCAAGCGGAGCAGCCGCCATCGCCGATACGCGTCGCACAACAGCCAATCGACCTCTTCCGCCCCGACGACCAGGCAATAATCGAGCGCCTCATTCGTCATCAAGTCCTCGGCCATTCTTATCGCTAGAAGACCTGCCGCGCTATCACCCACCAGAGTGTAGGTGGCGCCGGTGATACCGAGAATCGCTGCGAGATGACTCGCTGGCGCGTTGAAGACTGTTTCAGGAAACAGGAGCGGGCTGGCTGATTGCGCGCTCCCCTCAACGATGTCACGATAAAAGCGCTTCGTGTAAATCACCCCGCCGTTTGAGATTGCGAAGACGAGCGCCATTCGTTCTGCACTCTGCGAATCGAGCTTTACTCCTGCGGCTTGCAACGCCTCCAAACCCGCGGCGGCGGCAAAGCGCGAAATCATGCTGGCCCGGCGAAGACGTGGGTGGCGGGGCGAACTGGTCAGCGCGGATTCAGGTACTCGAAAAACGCTGTAACATTGATTACTGAATTGTTCCGTGATCTTTTCCGCCTGCGCTTCATCACCCTGGAGCAAACGCTCCCATACCGGATCAATGCCGCTTCCAAGGGGTGTGATCCACCCCATGCCGGCGATTGCCAGACTCATGCGTCGAATTTACGCATCAGAATCGAAGCGTTCGTCCCGCCGAAGCCGAAGGAGTTCGAAAGAACTGTGCTCACAAGGGCTGGCTGCGCTTTGTTCGCAACAATGTTTAGGTGAATATCTTCGTCTGGAGCGCGAAAATTAATGTTGGGAGGAAGAAATTGATGCTGGAGCGCGAGCAGGCAGATGACGGCTTCGACGGCACCGGCCGCCCCTAACGAATGACCCATCATGCTCTTGGTCGAGCTTACCGGCACGCGATCAAATAATTCGCTGATTGCTTTGCCTTCGGCTGTATCATTGAAGGGCGTAGCAGTTCCGTGCGCGTTAATGTAATCGACTGCATCGGCTGAAATGTGGGCGCTCTGCAGGGTTCGCTCCATCGCGCGCCGTGGTCCGATACCGGAGGGATCTGGCTGCGTCAGGTGAAAATTGTCGGTGGAAATGCCGTAGCCGGTTATTTCTGCGAGAACAGTCGCGCCACGCGCCCGAGCAGCATTAAAGTTTTCTAAGGCGAGAACCGCCGCGCCTTCTCCGAGAACCATGCCGGTGCGATGTCGATCGAATGGACGGCATTTCTCTGGCGTCGAGGCCTGAAGCGAATCGAAGCCGACGAAGACGAGTTCCGAGAGTGCGTCATACCCACCGGTCAACACGCGCTGGTAGCGGCCCGATCGCACACAGTCGAATGCGTGACCGATAGCGTTCGTGCCGGAGGCGCAGGCATTTGAAACCACCTCGCATGGTGCAGCAATTCCGAAGGCTTCCAGCGCATCGATCACTGGCTTTTGCGCTGGATAATTCGCGATCCAAGTCGGCGAATGTCGCAAATTTCCACCTTGCTTTAATGACCGGTAGTAATCTTCGCCGTAAGACATGCCACCGCTCGTTGTTCCAATTACCGTCAACTCAGGTTTGAACTGAGGCTCCTGCGTCAGCGCTTCTCCTAGCGCGCAAATGATCATGTGCGACGCGCGATGCAACCGTCGAGCGCGGACTCTGTTACGCTGCTCGTCGAGCAGACGCTCAGCAGGCACTTGACCTGCGGTCTTGCATCGACATTGCGCTACCGAAAATCGCGTTACTCGGTTGACGCAATCGCGTGCCTCGCGCAACGAATCGAGCGTTTCGCTCAACCCGAATCCCAGTGGGCTGACCACGCCTGCGGCCACCACCGCGACGCGGGCAGTGAACTTTTTCCCATTCGCGCTAGTGGATTTAACCATCTTTGGGAAGGAAAAAATTGATCCCTGATTCTTATTGCTTTCTTAAAAGAAGCATTTTACTAATCAGACGAAACGGAAAAACGGAAGCTCGGCAGTTGGTGGATTGTCAGTTGAGTTTATTCAGCGGCGATTTGAAATCCGATAAGCGGGAACAGTGACCTGGCTGCGTTTTCCAGAATAAACTCAATGGGAACCAAATTATACGTAGGCAATCTTTCCTTCAACACGACGGAAAACGAACTGCAGGAGCTTTTTTCACAGGCTGGCGCCGTGCAAGAAGTCACTCTCATGCAAGATAGATTCACCGGCAAGTCGCGTGGCTTTGCTTTTGTCACAATGGGCTCAGAGCAGGACGCGCAAAACGCCATTTCCAAATTCAACGGTCAAACCGTTGAAGGTCGA
Organism: Verrucomicrobiota bacterium; assembly: GCA_003218395.1. Taxonomy (GTDB): domain Bacteria; phylum Verrucomicrobiota; class Verrucomicrobiia; order Chthoniobacterales; family UBA10450; genus Udaeobacter. The sequence goes on along the minus strand of QHNJ01000001.1, from coordinate 7,257 downwards.
GCGTTGACCGTCAACGAAGCCCGTCCGCGAGAGGCACGGCCGCCCGGTGGCGGAGGGCGCGGTTATGGCGGCGGTGGCTATGGCGGGGGCGGGGGCTACGGCCGCCGCGAAGGTGGCCAGCGAAGAGGCCATTAAAATTCGGCGGAGCCGATCGGCACGGAATTGGGCAGGGCTGGATTCGAACCAGCGAAGGCGTAAAGCCAGCAGATTTACAGTCTGCCCCGTTTGGCCACTTCGGTACCTACCCGTCCGTGCGAGCGTTGATATAGGCTCGCGCTGTGCAGCTCGCAAGTCGTTTGGCCATCGGTATTCCCTGTTGCCGTCGCGTTGTTCGAGGTGGCGAGTCCACCTTCGCGGATAGGCGACGCGATCTGTGCCCTTTGCGAATTTGACGGCTCGCGCTTCGCGAATAAAGCGGCTGGCCTTCAGTTGAAGAATTCGGAAAGCGCCCCGATTACCTGTCGCTGCGCTTCGCGCGAAATCTCCGGATAAATTGGTAGAGCAAGCGCCTCGCGCGCGGCGCGCTCGGCCTGTGGGAAATCACCTTTCTTGTAACCGAGATAGGCAAAACATTTTTGCTCGTGCAAGCCAAGCGGATAATAGATCGCCGTCTCGATCTCGCGTTTAGCAAGATGCTCGCGCAAATCATCGCGCATTGGTGCGCGAATGACGTATTGGTGATAAATATGGTGATTCGTTAAGCCGCGGCCACGATACGGTTCGGCAGGCAACGTGATCTTTTCCGCCAACCCGGCGCGTGCCAATTCTGCGCGGTAAAAATCCGCGGCGGCGCGCCGCGCCGCTGACCAGCGTTCCAAGTACGGAAGTTTTACCGCAAGAATTGCCGCCTGGATTTCGTCCAGGCGAAAATTCCCGCCGATGACGCGATGATAATAACGGGGTTCCATGCCGTGTTCTCTGAAAATGCGCAGTTCCCTTGCCAGCTTTTCGTCGCGGCAAATGATCATCCCCGCATCACCAGCCGCCCCAAGGTTTTTCGAGGGATAAAAGCTAAAGCAACCCGCTTCGCCCATCGTCCCTGCTTTCGCGGCTCTTTCGCCAAACGGATACTCCGCGCCAATTGCCTGCGCCGCATCTTCAATTACGTCGAGCCGGTAGTGTTCCGAAACCTCGTGGATCGCGTCCATCTCGCAGCACAAACCGAACAAATGGACCAGAACAATGACGCGGACTCTCTCTCCGCTCCTGGTTTTCCATTCACCGTTCGAATCGCGCTGGCAATTTTTTTCGAAGCACTCCTGAATTGCGGACGGGCAGATGTTGTAAGTGATCGGATCGATATCCACAAAAAGTGGTCTCGCGCCGGTGCGCGCGATGCATCCAGCCGTAGCAAAAAATGTGTAAGGCGTCGTGATGACGGCATCGCCGGGCCCGACTCCAAACGCCATCAGAACGGCCAGGAGAGCGTCTGTCCCGGATGAAAGTCCGATCGCATGGGGTGCCTTGCAATAGGCGCAGATCGCTTTCTCAAACGCCTTCACTTGCGGCCCGAGAATGAAACGATGGCTTGCCAGGACGGCACGAATCGCCTCATGGATTGGCTCGGCTAGAGTGCGATATTGTTCGTTAAGATCAAGCAGCGGCACGCGCATGGCACCAAAAGCATGGCAGTTTCGGTCTCCCGTTCAATTCGTACTTTGCCGATCCTGGCGGCGGCAAAAACACGCAGTCGCGGAACCGGCGCCGGTGGACGGAAAGCCCGCAAAGATAAGAGAGCGGGAGAGGGCAAATCACTCTGTCGCCTGCCAAGCCGAAGCTGTGCAAGGAGTTGACGAAGATTGCGGCTTCGATCCCAGTTCAATCTGGAACTTGCTCAGTAGAGAGGCAGCGTTGACCGTGTCCCTCGAGCAAGTTACTCTGTCAATCATGGCGTTGTTGCGCGGGATTTTTTGGTTCGCCCTGTTCATCGTTCTGGCTTTCTGCTTTGTTGTGCTTTTCGAGTACGGGCCACACGATTTCAAGAACGGATTCCAGAAGGAGTTCGCCCGCGTAAAATCATTCGTCGTGAAGCAGACGGAGAAAATCCAGAAACCAAAAAAACAGCCCTGATTTATTCGACAAACTCAATTTCGATTGGAGCGTCGATGTAGCCTTTATCGCGCGCTTCGCCTAGGAATCTTCGGATAGCTGCGCGTCCAAGCTCACCGTAATCGCGAGTGAATTCGTTCACATACATCCCAATGAATTTACCGGCTAGCGTCGCGTCCATATCGCGCGCATAAGGAAGCGAATGGTGTACTGCCTCGTCCTGATGCGCCAGACCGAACTCGATGCTTTCGCGGACAATCTCGAGCAGATCGTGTTGCACCGCCTTCGGGATGTCCTTGCGCAAGACGTTGCCGCCGAGCGGCAGCGGCAATCCTGTTGCACGCTTCCACCATTCGCCGAGGTCGATCACTTTCTGAAAGCCCGATCGCGCATAGGTAAGCTGACCTTCGTGAATGATTAGGCCAGCGTCGGCACGCCCCTTTTTTACCGCATCGAAGATTTGATCAAACGGCACAACAACAAACTCGAATTCCCCAAGAAAAAGCTGAAGCGCGAGAAGTGCGCTGGTCATACGCCCGGGAACAGCGATCACACAATTGCGCAACGACTCGCGAAGATCGGCACCTTGATTCGGCTTTGGTTGTTCAACAGGGCCAGTATGTCCATCGGCGGATTGAATGCTGGGCATTAGATCTTTTCGGACGACGATTGGCCCATACCCATCCCCTATGCTCGCGCCGCAGGGGAGCAGCGCATAACGCTTGCTCACATATGCGTAGGCGTGAATGGAGATGGCAGAAATGTGCAGCTCGCCCCGAAGCGCGCGTTCATTCAGCGTCTGAATATCTTCCAGTCGATGTTCGAACCGATAACCGCGAAGATCGATTTTGTTTTCTGCGATCGCATAAAACATGAACGCATCATCTGGATCGGGGGAATGACCCAACGTGAACACGCCGTGATCTGCCGCCATGGCCCGACGCTATCCTTTTCGCCTGTTAGCGCAATGCATCGAATTCCGCCATTCCTTCTGCCGTAAGTCTCCTACTTCAGTCCGCTTTGGCCATTTAACGATGCAGGGAAAGAAGGTTACCCAGTGCGACGGGAGAAATCCATGCCGCGCCGCAAGCCTGCACTGTCTCTGCCTCCATTGTGTCTGAGGTCGCCACCATCAGGTCAAACTGCTCTGCGTACTTGTTCGCGAGTCGCTCAATGATGGCATCGGCTGTTTGTCCACTGCGCGAATAAAAGATTTGTACGTCGCCTGGATCTGAGGTCGTGCTGACGTTCGTGGCTTTCCCATCAAAAACAATTACCACACGTACACCGGTCCAATCCTGATAATTGCGTAGCCGCTTGATTAATTCCTCGCGCGCAGCCGAGGCACGTCGTTCGTGCAGCGTACGCAACTCTGGCCAGGCAAAAATGATGCTGTGCCCATCGACAATTAAATAACGCGGGCTCTGCGGCATTGCTGGAAGTCGTTGCATCAACCTTCAACATACTGAATTTCGCACCCCAACGAGCGTGGCAGAGCTATTCGGCAGCGGTGGATTGCTTTTTCGGCCGCGGCTTGACTGGATCTCGGCGAGTTGCGCGAAGTGATACCTTTTTGCGCTGCAGATAGGCTCTTCGTCGCTTGCGCTTGGCTCGCACCCGATGCTGTTGACCCATGGCGCGTGTTTATCGGTTGAAACGTCGAGAAACGCAATCTGAATTCAAACTTCGATGATTCTAAATCCTGCCATGAACCCGAAATTGGAATTTGCATTTCGGCATCATTCGTTGGTACAAGAGCACGCTTCATGATACATCGGGAATCGGCCAGTTTTGCTATCACGCAAAAAAACGTGATCGGACTTTCGATCCTATGCCTGGTGCTGGCGGCAGTCTTCGGGCTTCTCAACAGTCACAAAGTGAAAACTCTGCGTGCAAATGCAGCGAATGCCGAGGCAGCACGGGTGCGCGATGCGGCGCAGCACCGACGCGTAACTGGGCAACAACCAAGTTCCGGAACCAGTGAAACAACTGTAATGGGAGGAGAAGACAAAGTCGCGGAAGCAGAAAACAAGGCGGCAAAGGCTGAAGCGGAACTTGCGCAATTGCAGAAAGAAAAGGCCGATTTGCAAACCAAATTGGATGCCAACCAGAATGAGATTGCTTCGTTGCAAAAGCGTGTCGAAGAAGCAGGAACAGCGGCCAAGCCGGCGGAAAGTCCCGCCGCTGGCGCCCAGACGGGAGACTTAAAGACGCAACTCGATGATGCCCGCCGTCAACTCGACAGCGCCGAAAAAGAGAAAGCCTTCTTGTCCGAAAAACTTCAGAGCACTCAGGAGCGCTCGACCCAAGTCCAGGAAGAGAAAAAACGCCGGGAAACTAGTGTCCGCAGAGCGGGTGTTCGCGGTACCATCCTTGCAGTTAATCAAGCGTACAATTTTGTCGTTCTAAATCTTGGGGCTCGCCATGGCGTCGAACTGAACTCTGAAATGCTTGTTTTGCGGGAAGGCACCCTGATTGGAAAAATTCGCATTTCTTCAGTTGAACCCGCCACCGCTATCGGCGATATCATCACCAGCAGTTTGGCGCGCGGCGTCCAAGTGCAACCTGGAGATACTGTAATCTATGCTGGCACAAATTCCTAAGCTTCGAAGAAACATCGGCTCCGTCCTGTTATGTGCATTAGCGATAACCATCGCCTCGTGCGCGAGCCAGAAGGAGCAGGTCCGTCTGGTCGATGATCCCGACGATCACCACGAATCAACAATCCCGTGGAATAAACAGGAAAAATGGGAGACCGGTGGGCAGTTCGCCGGTATGACCGACAGACGATAACTGATTAAGGGGCCTGCTGTAGATACGGTCGCTGACCGGGTCAGTTGGGTGATCGAGCGTGGCAAACCGGGTCACCGATCCGGCTACAACAAGGACGCAACTAAATCCAAAGACCCGCTGGAATAACAGCATTTTTCGGTATCACCACGATGCCGCCGCGGATGAAGTAATGGTCCGCGTCCAAGTTCTCCGGCTTTCCTTCGGGCGTGATAACTGCTCCGTCGGCAATACGTGCATTCTTGTCGATGATCGCGCGGTCGATTACGCAATTGCGCCCGATCCCGATGGGCGGTCGCCCTGAATCTCCATGTCGATCTTGCTCGAAGTAATCCGCGCCCATCACGATGCTGTTCCGGACGGTCGCGCCGCTTTGAATAATGCTGCGTATCCCAACCACGCAGCGTTCCAGGTGCGCATCCGATATGATGCATCCATCTGAGATGATGGCTTGCCGCAGTGAGGCTCCGTTGATCTTGCTCCCAGGCAAAAAGCGCGGATGCGTGTAAATCGGTGCCTCGGTGTCGAAGAAGCTGTATTCGGGCACGAGATCAGTCAGATCCAGATTCGCTTCATAAAAGGCCCGGATTGTCCCAATATCCTCCCAGTAACCCTTGAAGATAAACGCGCTTACATGTCGATCTTTGATCGATTGTGGGATGACATGTTTTCCGAAATCGACCAGATCGTTCTCCAAACATTCGATCAGTACCTTTCGGTTGAAGACGTAAATTCCCATCGAAGCTTGCAATAATTCCTCCTCTTCATTCGAATCGATGGCGCCGAGTAGTTCCCGGCTCATCTTCATCTCGTGCAGAACAGTCTCGTCCGTCGGCTTTTCGACGAAACGAGTTATGCGGCGATCTACTCCGCTTTGCATGATGCCGAATTCGGAGACCTGATGTCGATGGACCGGTTTCGTGGCCAACGTGATGTCCGCGCCCGAACGGATGTGCTGGTGCAGGAGCGCGCGAAAATCCATGCGGTAAAGTTGGTCGCCGCTTAAAATCAGGTAATAATCGAACGGGCGCTCGAGGAAATAGCGCATGTTTTGCCGCACGGCGTCGGCTGTTCCCTGGTACCATTGTGAACCGGCGGGCGTTTGTTGCGCGGCAATGATATCCACAAAGCTGCGCGAGAAATTGTCGAATTTGTAACTCGCTTGAATATGGCGATGCAACGACATGCTGTTGAATTGCGTGAGCACATAGATGGAGCGCAGCCCAGAGTTCAAACAATTGCTGATGGGAATATCGACAATGCGATATTTTCCCCCGAGTGGCACTGCGGGTTTGGCACGATCTTTCGTCAGCGGAAACAAACGCGTGCCGGCGCCCCCACCCATAATGATTGCAAGCGTTCGCTGGATTGTGCCTGGCGGCAGCGCAGCGGTGGCTAATGATTGATTTTTTGGGAGTGAATCGCGCCGCGGCCGCTCTTGCATTGCTAAACAATCAATAACCTAGAGTCTGCGCTTTCCGGCAACTTTTTTGCGCTATGGACCGGCCGGTGCATCGGCTGTCGGCCGTCGGCTTCAGATTCCAACGTGAATCACGCCAATAGACGCAAAGCAAACAGCTTCGATCTCAATTAATTCGTCTTCATTCGCGCGATTCGCAGGTAGGTTCTTGTTAGCCATGCAGACTGCAATATTCACACTTTGCGATGCTGCTACGGTGGCCGGCGGTAAGCTGAATATTCTGGGATCGTTCGACACGATTGGTGCTCATTCTTTTCCCTGTGATCATCCCCTGTGTGCAGTCGCATGCAAACTGCGATTTGACGTCGGCGAGGAGGGCCGCCACTGGATCGAGATGCACTTCTGCGATCCGGACATGCGGCCAGTTCTCAAACCGATACGCCAGGATTTTGAGATTCGGATTCCCGGTCACCAATCTCAGACACACATTCACGTTTGGCAGCATCTCGGTTTTCACCTTGAGCGTCCGGGAGAATATTATTTCGAGCTCAAGGTTGACGGCGACACCAAAAGCCGGATTCCCTTGTATGTGGTCCAGGCGCAGCGGCGCTGAACTTTCAGCAACCGCAGCGGCTAAAGGTTACTTAGAGTTGCCGCGAATCACGCGGGGGCGCCGCGAACGAATCGAGACGGACGCTGTTTTTCGCGTGCGTTCGTGTGATTCGCGGGTCGCATTGAAAAAGGCGCGTTTGTCCCACATGGGCGAATCTTGCGGCTGAGGACAGGCACCGTTACACTCCAAACATGTGCGGAATTGTTGGCTACGTTGGTCGCGCCGAAGCAGCGCCCATTTTACTAGACGGGCTGCGCCGGCTGGAATATCGAGGCTACGACTCCGCCGGCGTCGCTGTTGTGGACAGAGGACATCTGGAGACGCGCAAATGTGCCGGCCGTATCGCGGCCCTCGCAAGATTGATGAAAAAGCGACCGCCCTCAGG
>QHNJ01000102.1 GCA_003218395.1 Verrucomicrobiota bacterium | reverse complement strand
CGTTCTTCCAGGCACAATGTTTCGCGTCGCGCTGGCGAACGAACATCTCGTGCTCGCGCATATTTCCGGAAAAATGCGCAAACGTTTTATTCGCCTTACGATTGGCGACCGTGTGAAACTCGAAATGTCTCCTTACGATATCGACAAAGCACGCATCGTTTATCGGCTCGCATAGAAAGAAATTAAGATGAAATTTTTCGCAACCGTTTCGCCACGGAAAGTAAAAAACGGACCGGTCATTAAACGGCTGCTCGTGCGGTGTCCTTCCACGGCGAAACTCACCGCGACCGGTCAAACCATCGAAGAACAACTCTGGGCGGCAGCCAAAGTCAAGACGCCTAAATTCACCTGCCCCCATTGCCGCCAGGTCCACAGCTGGACAAAAAAAGACGTCGTTCTGGCCCGCTGAGGCGAACGTCGCACCGCACTTCGCGCAGCTCCTGCGCAGCGGGCAGCAACGGGGTCATAGCCTCGTGTAGCAACCAGCCTGTGGCCGCTATGGCCCCTGAAGCGATTTGGTTGGCTTCTGACCGACAGCTTGACACCTTGATTACCAAGCGATTAGCAATCCCCTCGTGAATCCGTCAAGCGAGAGCCGCCGGGAACTCGATTCTACAGTCGTTAACATTGAGCTCACTCTCGCCAGCATCATCCAGGGCGTTGCGCTTTTTTTCTTAACGGACAATGCCCGCGCGTCAATGTCGGTGCGGGATTGGGAGAATTTTCTCTATGTTGCCGCCGGTCTGTGCGTGATCTTTATCTTTTGGTCACGGTCAATCATTCACACGCTTACTTTGATCAAATGGCCTCTCGAGTTTGGGCACAACTTTTTTTACATCGCTTGCGCACTTGGCGAGGCGATTCTTTTCAGCCGGCTCGATAGTCCTCTGGCGTGGTTTCAACTGAGCGCCGCTTATGCAGCAGTCGTTTGGCTGCTTTTCATCTACGACATGCGGCTCATCCGCGCACGCATCACCGAATCGAACAACATTACCGATCGCGCCCTTTACGCCCATGCTAAGGCTGATCAACTGCTCAACATTTGGGCGCTTGTACCCTTGCTCTTTTTTCTCAATCTCGGCTGCGCCCTTTCCATCTGGAGGTGGCCTGATTTGTTCATTGCTCGGGCCGGTCACATTTGTTTGATCAGCATTCAGCTTGCTTCATTTATTGGCTATCTCATCTACATTGGCGATTACTTTAAGGCTATTGCACCGCTGCTCCTGCGGAACCGCGAACGGGCTGGCGAGCAGTGAAAGCGCCTCAGCCCTCTAAAGGCGCGTCGCTCTTCAGAGCCGTTGTCTGCAGCGGACTTGCTAGGCTGTTTATAGCCACTACAACAAACGTCGAGGCAAAAGCCGAGCAAAACTCCCACCAGAGTCGCTAAACTGATGAACGCATACATCAAAAACTCAAACGTAACAGATTGTGACTCGTAGCATCATGCGTCCAGTCGTGCAGGATGTTGACTGCGAGCAAGACCAACGGCGATAAAATCGCCATCCCCGCCAGCCACAGCCACCACCCTGTTATCACCCGGGCCATCCTGCCAGCCTCGGCGCGCAAGTAGCGATGGCAATCCGGCGTAACGGTTCAAAGGCGGCTTCGGAGAGCAATGTGACCCGTCTTGGCAAGCACGATGCCAGCATGAGGGAAGCGCTAACGCGCACAATAGTCAGTGGCTAACGTTACGGATTCGGCGAACCGGACGGAGCCGCACTCCTTTTGTTAAAAATGTCCGGCAGCTTCGTTTCTTTAAAACCATTTGGCACGATAAACTCGCTATCGCTGATCGGCTCCTGGCTCACGGAGGTGATGGTGCTCGTGATTTCCGTAGCGTGATCGGAAGAGCTCGAGCTGGACTTGTCTGCCTGACCTTCTTTACCGATGATCATGCGTGTACGGATCGGCAGCCCGGGAAAATCGCGAAAGTCAGGCATTCTTGTATTGGCCGCATCCCAGAATTCGGATTTGATAGATTGAAGTTGCGCCAGAATGGCAGCGCCGTTGGGATAATTGGGCGCGATCCAGTAGATCGCTTTGAAATCGGCCGCGTCGTAAGTGTATTGCTCGGTTTCGTAACCGTTCACTGTTTCCTTCTCACCCGTCCGCGTCAGCCTGGGTTTTTCAGGGGCCGCCTTCTTGCTACCAAACTTGTTTAACATATCGGTGACGGCCTTCATTTTGTCGGATGAAATACGGACGAGCCCTTAGTCTTGATCGTCATATTCGTGGCTGCTCCAGATTCCTCGGCTGCCTGGTCCTTTGACGTTTGCGACGTCGGTCGCACGGTTGACGCGTAGACAATCGTGAGGTCTGCGCGGACAGGAAGAATGAAAGAAACGCTCAGGGCCAGCGAACAGAGTGCAGTTTTCATACCGCAACATAGCTAGATGCCACCTGTGAAAATGCAAGGGCGCGTCGTTCTGTGATTGAGCGGCTTAGTGAGGAGTCAGGAGGATAGAGCAGCCGCATGATTCAAGGGTCCGCCAGCCGATTTCCCGCTTCGTGGAGGAGCTTCAACGATTGGCCAAAATGTTGATCACTGCGTACACCTCCTGCAACTCGACCGCGAACTGCCCTGATGACGGATCGGTGCGTGGATCTCCTGCTTGCTCTTGGAGTCGCAGGGAGTTTGTAAGCCGACCCACATCCCGCGCCCGGAGACCGCCTCAGCAATGCCCGGCCCGAACGTGCTCCTGCACATGAGAGGAGGATCTTTCTAGGGGTAGTGCAGGCGCGTTCCTGTGCGCTATAAGAGGAGAAACGTCGTTTCTCTCGGTTCTCGATTTCTTCGCGTCGGTCTGGTAGACTTCGACATACTTCATCCCATAGAGGATCCCTCGATCGACCGCAGCCATCAAGGCGAGCGCAGGGTCGATCGGAACTCCGGGTGGTAGGAGAATACAGGTCGAGAGAGCGTTGCGCTGCACGATCAATCTATTGGGTACATCAAGCGAGCGGCAGCGATGGCAGTGCGCGCCACATAGGTCTTATCCGGATCCAAGGTGTTACCGTCGCCTCCCTCGGCCAGCGTGGCATATTGGTTTGGAAAAGCGTCAAGGGTGGCGCCGATCAATTGCGCACCCGCATCGACCATTAAGGCCGAGGTGTAGCCAAGCCTCAGCCATTGCGGAATAAGATCAGCAGTGTGCGGCACATTCCAGTCCTCGCTTGTCGCATTGGCGAAGCTGACCACCACAATGGTGACGGTGGCGTTATTCGTAAAATGCGCTCCGAGAGCTGCGATCAGCGCTTTCTTCTTCGCCAGAAAAGTGGGATCCCAAAACACCGGAATCTTGGTTGGCACCCCTTGATCCGTGAACCTGAAGAACTTGCCATGATTCTGTCTCACCGCCGCGTCCACCCACGCTGGCCGGCCCCCCGTAACTGCGGCCGCTCGCCCGTCCGGTATTCCAAGGCCGCAACCATTTCCGGCTCTGCTTCCATAGTTTCGAGTGACTCTCGGAACCACGGTTGCCGCGGGAGGTGGAGGCCCGCTGGTCCAGAGTCGTTGGCTGAAAGCTGGCCGGCGCGTCGTTCACAAGCGGCAGGCAAGATGCCCGCCTGACGAGACAGGCTGGGAGCCTGTGCCACGCGGCTCACGGTGTCGATTTGTTAGGCGAAGGAGTCGGTTAAGGCAACGCCCCATCGTGCGAGAACGGCGGGGCCGCGCCCCGCCGGCGCGTGGCGATCTCTTCGAGCAGTTGCTTTTCTGCGGGAAAATGCGGCCCGCGCGCGCGATGGCGATGTATTGCTTCGCGGTTTCGAGCTGGTTGCCGTCGTCGAAGAGGAGAGCGGAGAGCGGCGTAGACCGCGGCAGGCGGATCGCCCAGCTGATCGGGCGGGAGCTTTTTCAGGATCTCGATCCGCTCGCTGGTCCGGGCTGGTACCGTATAAGGCAAAGGCATAAGTGACTGCGGCTGCGGTGTCGTCAGGTGCCTTCGGCACGGCTTGAAACCAGCAGATTTTTGTCGTCCCCCTTCGGGGCTCGCCAAAATAAAATCCCATCCCAACCCCGGCGTTAAAACGCTGGGCCACCACCGGTTTGTGAAAGCCCTATGATTTATGAAATGTCCCGTAGTGAAGAGCCAGGAGGAACCAGTAGGGGCAATGATTCAAGTTTACGCGTGCCGATTGAACGACTTAACTCCGAAAGTCTTGCCTCGTTCGCTCTCGCTCACTCGGCCTTTCGACTTACCCATTCATGTTGCTCGTGTCGCTGCGGCTCCATTCGCGAGCAAGCGTTTCGACAATTTTAACGATCCTTCGCCTTGAGCAGCTTGATGGCGTCACGCAATTCCGCAGCACGCTCGTAGAGTTCCTTTGTAATCGCAGTTTCCATCTCGCGCTGCATGATCTCCAACTTCGAGAGCGGACGCTTCGCTTTCACTTCCTCGAGCCATTCGTTGAGAAATGCGATCTCTGAGCTTTTCGATACGAGCTCGGGAAAATTTGAGTCTTGAAAAAAATCTCCAATGGCGTCGCGCCCACGCTCGATTTCGGCCACGGCTTCAGCAAATTTGCCCTGGCCAAGAAGAATCGACGCTTTGGCGCGCGTGTTCATCATGAGCACGTAAGGGCGGAACTGTTGCAAGGTCCAGGAAAGTTCGTCGCGATCTGTGTGCTCGGTGACAAAGGTGAAAAGATCGAGATTGCGCTGAGTGTCGCGCACCACACCTGCGAAATCGTTGATCTGAAACAAACTCAAATAGCGATGATAATATTGGATGCCTTCCTGCTGAAGCTCAGCGCATTGTTCGGACGTGAGCTCGTAAGCTTCGCCCTTTTCCTCCGCGCGGGCAGCCCGCTTTTGATGATATTCCAGGAGCGACTCGCAGTTATGCGGGCGTTGACCATCGGGACGCCCGGTCATTTCCATCTGCAGCACACCGAGGTCGACCCTCAGTTGCAACTTCTCGCGACCATCGAGTCCCGCGATCTTGCGCACCTTAATGTTGCCGTTCTCGTGCGGCCAATCATTCAGGATGCTATTCAAGTCCAAACTCATCGCAGATGGAACATCGAACATTTAACCTTTGCTTGTCAATAATGTCGCGGTCCCTGCGCAAATCAATTAAACGAATTCTTGATTCAAAGAATTAGCGATTGCCACAGTCGCTAAATCTCTCAATCGTTAACTCGCGAAATGAACAACATGGAGCAGGCGATCGACTCGCTTATCCGCTTCCTCGCGGTCGAGCGCGGTCTGTCGGAGAATTATCAGCTCTCTACCCAAAGATCGCTGAGCGAATTCGCGCAGTGGTGCGCCGCGAAGAAAAAAATCGCCAATCCGCGCGCCGTGACCCTGTCGATTATAAGCGAATATCTCGCCGAACGAAAACGCGCCGGACTTTCCGCCTCTTCGATCAAACTGATCGTGGTTGCATTGAAAATTTTCTTCCGGTTCCTCGCCGGTCAAGGCATGGTTGAGCGCGATCCGGCGGAGGCGCTGGCGCTCCCACGGATCGAGCGTTATCTCCCTGAGACACTCAATGAACTGGAGGTCGAGCAGTTCCTAGAAAAGATCGACACGAAAGCTCCTCATGGGTTGCGCGATCGGGCGATGATCGAGCTGCTTTACGCGAGCGGGCTGCGCATTTCCGAGCTGGCAAATGCGCGTCTGGAGAATCTCAATTTCGAAGAACGCGTTGTGCGCGTGACCGGTAAAGGAAACAAGACGCGCCTCGTGCCGGTCGGCCGCAAAGCGTGCGAAGCGCTAGCAGCTTATCTCTCCACCGAGCGGCCCAGGCTTGTGAACCGCCGCAGCAGCAGTGAGATTTTTCTTTCCGAGCGCGGCACGAAATTAACAACGGCGCGCATCTGGCAGGTCGTGAAAAAACGTGCGCGGCACGCCGGGTTGCAGAAGAACATTTATCCCCATCTTCTCCGGCACAGTTTTGCGACGCATCTGCTGAGTAATGGCGCCGACCTGCGCATCATCCAGGAAATGCTCGGCCACGCAGATATTTCGACAACGCAAGTTTACACCCATGTCGATCAGCAACGGCTTAAGGCCGTACACCGGCAATTTCATCCGCGGGCATAAATCCAATTTCCGTAGGGGGAGCGGCATCGGGTAAGACAATTTAGATTTCGCAGGCGACACGCCTGCCGCTACAGTTTGCCCTCCATGAAACGGATCATTCTCCTCGTAGTCATAGGCGCGGTCGCCGCATTCGGCGGCTGGTACGTCTGGAATCTTTCCCACAAAACTTCGAGTGCGTACGTAAGCATGCTTCTGCCACGCGAGACAATTTTTCTGGCGCACGTGCCGGATCTCAATGGGGCGCGCGATGAATGGCATCATTCCGAGATTTATCTGCTTTATCGGGAACCTGCGGTACAGGATTTTCTTCGCAAGCCGTTGGCCAATCTTTTGAAAAAAGATACAGCTTCTCAGACGCTGGAGAACATTGAAGAACTCGACGCAAAGAATGTTTTTATCGCGCTCACATCGATGGACAATAACAGCCTCAAAGTTGTGGGCGGCTTCCGTTTCCAAGGGGGCCAGGAAAACGCAGAGCGAGTAATCGGCAAGTGGCGGTCAATGTTTTTGGGGAAAAATCCGGGCGCGAAGCGTGAGAAGCTTCAATACGAACATCACGAAATCGAGCTGGTCGTCGCGACTCCGTTTACACTTGCGACGGCGTATAATCGCCCCTGGTTTTTTGCCGCCACCGATCTCACGGAATTAAAGGCACTGCTAGACCGTGCTGACCGCCGCGCCCGGAACCCAGAGGAGATACTCGACAAGGACGAGGCATATCGGGCGGCGATCGCTCACAGGCCGTCCAATTACGCGATGTTCTTTTACCTGCAACCCAAGACATTTTCCGAGCGACTTGCGGCTCTCCGCGCCGCGATCCAGTCACCGGCTGCGTCAAAGCAGCGGACCATGCTGGAACAGGTGCAAAGTATCTCTGGTGCGACGCGCTTCGAAAACGGAAAAATACATGATCTGTTTTTTCTGGGAATGCCAAAGCGGGAGCAGGATGCAACGCTTACTCGCTCTTCACTAACGCTTGGAAGCAAGGAGACGTTTTTTTATCTTTCGATGCTGCTCAATCTCGGGGAAAAAATCGACAAACTCAACCTGGCGCCAGGCATCGGCGGCGCTGTGCAGAAGATTCTTCAGGCCTTCTCCGACAACGGGATTACAGCCGATGATTGGAAAGCCGCGTTCGGTATCGAGTTCGGATCGTTAGCGGACTGGCCGTCGAGCGCCCACTGGCCATCTTTGCTTCTGACGCTGCCAGTATTGGATATGACTAAAGCCGGCAAGATCGTGGAAGCGGCCACGCAGGCCGACGAAAATGCGATTTGGACCCATACGGAGAAGGATGGCGTGCGTTATTTCTCAATGCAGTCACCCGCGAATCTCATCGCGATTACACCGACGATTGCCCTGTCCAACCGGATCCTCATCGCCGGCTTCAATCCGGTTTCGGTGGAGGAGGCGCTAAAGCGCAGTGGCGGAGCGGCATCGGAACTGGCGGACTCGCCAGCTTACAAAGACGCTGAACGGTTGCTGCCGCCGCCGACCAATTTTTTTGCGTATCTCGATATGGCGTTTCTTTATTCGCGGCTTGACGCCGCGCTTCGCCCGATATTGCTGATGGCGGCAGCTTTCATCCCGGCAGTGACTAATTCTGTCGATCTTGGCAAGCTGCCCTCGCCGGAGGTCATTACGAAGCACCTCAGCCCAATCGTTTCCTCCCAACGATACGATCGCGACGGTTACGTGGCCGAATCCATCGGGCCGGTAACGCTCGATCAATCGGTGATCGGCCTTGCCATTCTCAGTAGCATTGGCGCTGGGGCACGTCAAAAAGCTGGCAGCAGCTTGACCGGATGGGGTTCTTCTCCGATGACGAGCCCGCAGCCAACGTTGACTCCTTCGCCTACGCCGTAAAGGCAGCGCAAGTGTCCTGCTTTCGAACCGTAGAAGCGCGACTTCGGTGGGCTCGGACCATTAAGCCGCTGCGCCATTTCGGCACTGTTTCTGCGATCTCAAAAGAAAACTGCTGCGTTCCGTCAAAAATGTGCTACTTTTTTTGCCTTATGGCTATTCTAAAGAAAAATGCATTTTCCCGTCGAGTTCCTGACCTGGTGACTGAGGAGTTGGTTGCGGTTCTCTCCCGGCGTTCTTCGTTCGAGTTTAAGCAGCTTTTCGACATCGTGCACGAGAATCTTCGGGCCCGGAATGCCGCGAGCGGTGGCGAGGAAATGCTCCGACTGCGAGCTTATGAAAAGTTGCAGAACCTCGTGGCGCGCGGCGCGGTCAAGAAGAATGGCAAGAAATACAAGGGCCTGCCTTCGGCTTTGGCCAGCGCAATTGCCCCGCAGAATGGCCAGCTGGCCGGTGTAAAATAAAGCTGACCCAAGCAAACCAGACTTAGCTTCAGCGGGGGATTTTCGGATGCTGCGAGAATATCTGCCGATTCTCCTGCAAATTATTGTAGCGTTGCTGTTTGCCGGCTCGGCGCTGCTCGTCAGTGTTCTGGTCGGAAAAACCGGAAGACGCACACGAGCCAAAGACGCGGCCTACGAATGCGGCATGGTGCCGCAGGGCGAAACGCAGCGACGCTTTAGCGTGAAGTTCTATCTCGTGGCGATGCTCTTCATCCTTTTCGACCTCGAGATCGTCTTCATGTACATCTCGATCTTGATGGTGGGCTACGTTTACGCGCTCAAAAAGGGGGCCCTCGACTTTAAGAAATAGGGCAGTGTCGAAATTCAAACGAAGACACGATTCAAAACGCTCCACCGGCATCGGGCGCAAAGGCATTTCACGCAGCTTTCCGCGTTCTAACGGTTGGGGCAACGAGAGTTTGTCGATGTTAGCTCTTCAACAAGAGATTTTGTTCTCGTAATTGCCGAGTTCCTTCCGAAGATTTGGTCGCCGAATACAACTGAAGCGCCTCTCTCAAGAGGAAGCGGCCCCGCCGGATGTGACGTGCAATCCATCGAAATTTTAATGAGCAATTGAGTTTGAATGGATAGCCGAGCCACCGATCCATCGCAGCTTCTTCCACGCCAGTGGCTCCCATCAGCGCAATTCTTAAGAACTTTCCGTCTGGTCGGAGCAACGAGTCTTTTTTTGTTTCTCTCGCTCTGGTTCATTTATGGCTTTTTGATCAACTCCGACAATCTCAAGGCCTTCGGGCTACAGCAAATGGGAGTGGAGGCCATCGGAGAGCGTGGCCATTTTTACCTGGAGGGATCGAAGTCCCCGCAGTTGCAGCCGATCGGCGATACTTTCTCCCATGACGGCCATATCTATGCCGCGAAGCAACCGGGCCAGTTCATGGCTGGCGCGGTCGCTTATTTCTTCCTGCACAAGCTAGGACTGAACTATGTGACGCATTATCTGCTCACGGCCGCTCTGGTCACTTTCCTAACGACGTCCGCTTTGACGGCATTGGCTGCCGTCGCGGTTTTTAGAATCGCACGAGACCTTGAGGACGAACCATCGTCAATCTGCTGGCCGTTGATCGCGACGTTGATTTTTGGCCTCGCCACGACGGCGCTGCCGTATTCCGGCATTGCGCATCATGATGCCATCGCCACGGCTTATTTGGTGTTGGCGGTATATCTGGTGTTGCGCCTCTCGCGCGCGAATCTGCCGCCGCGAGCTTCCACATGGGCGGCCGGCGGCGCCGGATTGCTGTTAGGGCTCACGGTGACCACATCCATGCTACCTTTTTTCATGGTCTTGGTCGTTGGAGCTTTTTTTATCTCCCTCGGGAAATGGAAACTGCTGCCCGCATTTATAGCCGGTGCGATCGTCGGCATTGCGCCGCTCCTGTTTTACGACGGAATTAGCTTTGGCAATCCGTTCCTGCTTCCAAACGTCGCCGGCAAATATTCCGACACCTACTTTCATCTCAAGTGGTCGAACTTCAGTGACAAGCTGCGGTTTTACGCCAAGTTCATTACGCTTTACGTCCCGGTGTTCTGGCTGGGATTGGCCGGATTAATCTGTCTCTCGCGAAAGCATGTCCGCGAATCGGGGTTGTTCCTGTCCCTGATTCTTGTCCTTTCGTTTTATGTTCTGAACATCGACTCAGTTGGAACGTGCAACTACGGCCCGCGCTATTTGCTCCCGGCCATGCCGTTCGCAACAATTGGCATCATTGGATTCCGACACATTCGCCTGAAGCCGTTGCGGTTTGTGATAAGCGGGCTCGTCATCGCCGTCATCCTGTATTCGATGTTCGTGAATGTGGTCGGGGCAATGCACGGAGCCATGTACTGCGATCTGGGCCGGTTCGCTCTGGTTCCCTATCTGCACGCCATGACGCATGGACAAATGAGGTCTTTCCCTTTGGCTGCGTGGCTCTTTTTTCCGGCCCTTTTGTGTTACGTTCCGGTGTTAAAAAAACTGTCGGAGACACGCTTTGCGGCCACCATTTCATTGCTGGCCGGAATTTTCTTCTATTTTTCGACCAGTCCTGACCAGCGCGTCTTCGATTACACCCACCGTATCGCGCAGGCTCTTCTCAGCGGGCACGTTGGGCTGCTCGGATCGCCGGGGAGCTGGTTGCCTGAGCTGGTTCCGGTTGGGAAGGAGTATTATTCGGTTTTTCCATTAGGCGCAGTGCTGGTAAATATTCCCACCGCGATCCTGCAAAAAATGGGCCTGGTTCGCTCGTGGCCGTCGCGCGAATTGGCCGCGGCGCTGGCGGGCGGGTGCGTTTATTTTTTTTATCGCTTGTCTCACGTGGCGGAAATGTCTAGGTCGCGCCGCGTTCTGGTGGGTTTGTTTCCGATCTTCGCAACATGGAGTTGGTGTGATCTTGGGTTTGCCGGCGCCTGGCAAATTGCCCTGGGTTTCGCGCTCGTTGGCCAGGCGGCCTGCCTTTATCACACTCTCGTGCGCAGGAATCCGCTCCTCGCCGGTGTATGGTTCGCGGTCGCGTTCGGCAACCGTACGGAGTTGATCTTAACCCTGCCCGTTTATGTTTATTTTTGGATTTCACCCGCGGCAGGAAGGCCAGGCTATGA
The DNA here is from genome assembly GCA_003218395.1 of Verrucomicrobiota bacterium. GTDB lineage: Bacteria > Verrucomicrobiota > Verrucomicrobiia > Chthoniobacterales > UBA10450 > Udaeobacter. The sequence goes on along the minus strand of QHNJ01000102.1, from coordinate 4,191 downwards.
CAGCTTACCCGCTGGGACAGAATCAATTTGGAGGAGGCTCGCCGCCCTCCGTCCACGGTTGATAACGTTGAGTCGTTTCCTCTCGATTCCAATGATCCTCCTGCTTTTGACCGCCGCCTACAATCTGGTGCGTTTCGGTTCCGTCACGGATTTTGGATATGCCAGGATTCCAGGTCTCCTAAACGAGCCGTGGTACCGATATGGGTTGTTCTCCTTCCACTACATTCGCTGGAACGCCTACGAAACGCAGGACTCTCTGCTGGATCGTGATCGCTGTGTTGACGCTCTTTCTCTGGTGCCATGGAAACACCGGTGGCTGGCAATTCTCGTACCGATACGGCATGATCCTGCTGCCCTGGATGTTCCTGCTGATCGTTGAGAACGGCGGTCGCAAGATAACAGCATCGGAAGCCACGCTCTTCATCGTCTCCGTCGCCGTGAATGCCATCGCGGTTTACGAGTTCCTCTGGGCAAAAATAATTCATGTCTGACGAGCTAGCTCATGCTGGCGGCAGAGCGGAAGTGACGTCGGGATCGATGAAGGTGTGGCTAACTTCGGCGGAGAAACTGTCATGGCCCAAGATTCTTTGGGCCTGTGCCCTCGGTGTTTCATTTCTTCTCTCGGTCTTCGCCGCCTTTCGCGGCGGTTTCGTCGGCCCCGACTACTGGATTCATCTGCCGCGGCTGATCGAGTGGTCACGAGTGTTCGATTTCTCGACCACGAGTCCGCCTATCTATTATCTTTTCGGTCACGCGGTCTTCCTGCTCATCGGAAACGGCAACGCCTTTCCCATCACTCTTTCGATCGTTCAGGCCGCGATTAACACGCTGGCGATGTGGTGGTTTTTTCTCTACTCCGAGCGCCGGTTACGATCCCCTATCATTCATCTGGCGCTGACTTTCTTCCTGACGTTCCTGCCCGTTCGAGTCATCCACGCTACGACAATCGGAACCGACAGCATGACGATTCCGTTGTTCGTGCTGGTCCTTTTTCTTTTCGATAGGTTCCGGCAAGATCAAATCTCCACGCCGAAGAATGCGGCATTTCTCGGCTTGAGCTTAGCTCTTGGCGTCTGGACCAAATACAGTTTCATGGCGCTCCTTCCCGCGGTTTTCGTCATTTTCACAGTCATCTGGAGGAAACGTGCGTGGCGCTTAAAGCGGTTCATTGCAATTTGCAGTCTCAGCCTGGTCCTTCCATCAGGCCTGTCGCTGCATAGTTTTTGGGCGAGTGCCCACACGCACGGCTACATAACTGAGAAGCAATGGCTTCCGAAAGGCATGGCGCCGGAAATGAATTACTGGGACCTCTTTTCAATCAAGCCCAGTGACGGTCAGCTTTTCCTGGCACCCGAGTATTTCAGGGCGCGGCAGTTCAGGGCGCCCCAGTATTTGAAATACGACATTCGCGTCGCGCACAAACACAGCTACCTGGCTCTGTCGCATTTCAGCATTTTCACCGATCCGATGAATCTGTTTCAGGATTTGCGCGTTCCTCACCATCTCGACATAACGCTCACCCCCGACCAGAAAACGCGTCGCCCATGGAAGACGCCCTTGATGATGGCGTCAATTTCATTGGGAACGCTTTGGACTTTTCTCGCTTTGATCGGCACGCCGTGGATTTTTTTTGCTGCGATCAAAAACCTCTGGCGAGACCAACTGCAACGCGAAGATATCACAGCAGTTTTGGGAATGGCTTACTTTCTAATCGTCTTTCTGCCGATTCCGTTTGTTTACTATGGCTATCTCTACGGCTATTGGACGCCGCGCCTGATCCTGCCACCTTTGCTGTATTTTTTCTGGGCTGCCTTTCTTCTGTTCGATCGGAAAATCGCGCGAACTTCAGAGAAAATCGCGTTCGCCGTTCTCGCCCTTATCATTCTCCAGAGTGGAATTGAAATGCTAATTTTGGCATGAGAAATACAAAAAGATGAATCGTGAAAGGCGTTACATCGGATGGGTTTAGCGGCGCAAGCGTTTCAACATCGCGCAACGCGCGCACGAGTTACCGGGTGTTCATTCTGTCGGCGTCCGCACGATGTTGCCCTATGGGAACTTCACGAACACGCGTCGGATGATTCAGGAGCATCCTTACTTCGCTCGGGCGACGGATTCGCACTTGCGCGTCGCGCTGGAACCGCCTAATAGCTTTAGCCTTTATGATTCACCACGTTGTCCTCTATAAACTCAGGTCCGAGGTCACCCCCGCCCGTGTAGAGGCGATGATGATGAACACGCGGATGCAGCTGTTGAAAATCCCAGAGGTTCTGAGCATTAAATGCGGAAAACGAGTCGATCCTGAGCTGCCATGGCCGTTCTTTATCGCGATCGATTTTGAATCGATGGACAAATACGCCATCTTCCGCGAAGACCCGGTTTTCGTGAAGTTCATGGAGGAGATCATCAAACCGAACACGGCCGATTCGTTGACCTTGGACTTCGAGATGGATCCGGGCAAAGACGTTCGCTTTTCGTAGCTGTGGCGGCAGCCGTGCTGGCTACACAGTTTTGTGAAATGCAGGGCGATACGCCTGCCACTACAGATCGTTGCTATTTTCGCGCGCTGCGCGTAATCATCGATCTCGATGCGGCTCGGTTATCTTTATTCTCGGTATCCTGTCATTTCGCAAACCTTTTGCGATGCGGAGATGCTGGCCTTGGAGCGGCGCGGTCTCAAACTTGAGATCGGCTCGATTTATCCACCGCTCACCAGTCTGCGCCACGAACATATCTCCTGCCTGCGCGCGCCCATTCATTACGCCCCGCCGCAAGAAATCCTGAGAATCTCAGAAAAAAACGCGGAAATTGCCGGCAGATGGCCGGGGGATCTGGTCGAGCAGCACGAGCGCAGATACGGGCCGGGCGTCAAGGCTGGCCTACGCGCACGCAATGCTCTCTACTTCGCAGACTTTTTCGCGCGCAACGACGTCGACCATGTGCACGTTCATTTCGCAAACCGGGCAGCGCACACGGCGCTGTTCCTGAAAGAAATTTCCGGCATTCCATTCAGCGTCACAGCGCATGGGCAGGATTTCATGAAGGACCTCGGCAGCGACGATCTCCTTCGCGAAATCTGCGCTGCCGCCGAGTTCGTCGCGGCTGAAACCGATTACAGCCGCGACCTTCTTTGCGAGCGCTGTCCGGATTCCGCTGCGAAAATTCACCGCGTTCATAACGGAATCGATCTCGAACATTTTCCGACGCCGGCCACAGCCACGATCAATCCCGTGCCGCGCATCATCAGTGTCGGTCGGTTCGTTGCATTCAAGGGGTTTGAGCATCTCATCGCCGCCTGCGCCGAGCTCGCAAGCCGTGGAGTCGATTTTACCTGCGATATCATTGGCGATGGCCCGCTGCACGACGCGCTGCGGGCAAAGATCGACGTGTTGAATCTCTCGTCGCGAATCAATCTGCTCGGTTCTCTGTCGCAACGAGCGGTATTGGAAGCTCTTCAAGCGGCCGACATTTTCGCGCTCGCCTCGGTGACGGATGCTGAAGGCGCCAGCGATGTTTTTCCGACTGTAATCCTGGAAGCCATGGCATCGGCGCGCCCGGTGGTTTCCACCCGCCTTGCTGGAATTCCGGAATTAGTGATGGGCGGCCAAACTGGCGTATTGGTTTCTCCCGAGGACACGTTCGCGCTGACCCAGGCCCTTGAGCAGTTGCTGCGCGACACTGAATTGCGATTGCGTTACGGCCGTGCCGGGCGGGCGCGGATTGAGCAGCATTTCCGAATTGAAGACACTGTCACGCCACTGCTCCGGTTGATAGAGGGTGCCGCGCGCAATCATCGGAACATAGACTTGCAGCCTGTGCGCCCAGCGGGTTTGCGACCCGCTGGATTGGGGGCGGCGGAGAACATCTCCGGTCGGCACACAGGGCATAGCCCCATGTTCCGGCCAGCGGCGGTTGCGTATCTGATCGATCGCTGGCCCGATAACGGTCTGCCGCTCCTCGAACGCGAGCTTGAAGAGATGAAGCGCCGCGGTGTGCCCATCATTCCGCTGGTATGCGAATTCAATTCCAAGGCCCGGCTGAATCGTGCGATGGAACAAATAGCGCCGTCACTGGAATTTTTGCCAGACCCGGTGGTGATAGAAGCAGAATGGCGAACAAACCGCGCTCTCGCGCAAAAATTGGAAGAGGAACGGGCACAGCAGAGCACCCGGGCACCAAGCGCAATTTTCT
>QHNJ01000317.1 GCA_003218395.1 Verrucomicrobiota bacterium | reverse complement strand
TAAACCGATTGGTCCATCACCACATCGAGGTTGATCCCTTTGATGCGTTCGAGGATCGGCTTGAGTTGCGCTTTAATGCTCTCGACCACCGCGATCGTGTTCGCACCCGGCTGACGATAGATCGGAATGTAAACCTGCCGTTTCCCGTGCACGCGCACGATGTTCGTCTGGATTTGATGCGAGTCTTCGACCTTTGCGACGTCACGGATGTAGGTCGGCGGACCGTTGCCAACTCGAAGCGGCAAATCATTCAGCTGCGCGACGAGGGGCACCATGCCATTGGTGTTGATCTGATAATCGAGCGCGCCGAACTTTGCGGTGCCGGTCGGGATCATGACGTTGAAATCACGGACGGCGTTGATGACGTCGAGCGGCAACAGCCCGCGCGCTTGCGCTTTCAGCGGATTCTCGTCGAATTGCGGACTCGACACGCTGACCAGGCAAAGCGGGATCGTCGCGGTCGGGTCGAACGGCATCACCATCGGCGGGATCGTGCCGGGCGGCAGATAAAACAGGTCGCTCATCGCCAGCGACGTGACCTGGGACATCGCCGTGTTTGGATCGATATCTTCACGGAAAAAATCTTTCACCACGCTCACGCCGACCATCGATTTGGCTTCCTGCCGCGCGATTCCGTTCGATTGTCCAGTCCACCGTTCGAGACGCGTGGTAATGTCCTTCTCCATCACCTCCGCCGGCATGCCCGGATAAAAGGTAACGATCTGGACCGCCGGCGTTTTGAACGTTGGCAGAATGTCCGTCGGCAATTTTGCTATCGCCGTCAGCCCGATGACAAGGATCGCCAGCGCTAGGACGATAACGGCGTGCGGATTTTTCAGCGCGGCTTTAACCATCGGCTTCTGCGCAAGTAAAGCCGCGGCGACCGCGATTTATTACAAAAGAATCGCTTCGGCTTTAACCGTCAGCGCGTCGCACAGTTCTCAATAAGTCTTCGAGCGCTGGCCGTGGCCTGTCGCCGACAACGCACACAACGTGATCATCGACAAAGCGCGCCGCGAATTGATAACGGCCCGAGTGGCTGCAAGCGATGGGATCTCCGGATTCCAGTTTTCGTTTCGTCTCCGGAAAACGATCGATCTCGCTTTTCTTGAAAACGATCATCGACACGGGGGTCTCGCCGCAGTGACCCAGAATCAGCGCGACCGGCACGCCTTCAACGTGGCATAGACGCGCGCCGCTTGAGCTGAACGTCGTTTGCGAGGGAAGATAAGCGAAAGCCGCCGTATCCAGCTGCCCGCCGAATTGTTGCGCGATTTTGTCCGGCACAGGGCCCTTGAACTCGGGCGCGGTCAGTTGATGAACATATGCGCTGTGGCATTCCTCGACGGCGTTCGCGAGATCGAGACCCCGTGATTTCGTGAGGAAGACGGCGCCCGCAGCGATGACGACGGAAGCAGCAAGCGCGATCGGCCAAAGAGCTCTTAGTTTCCCACGCCGGACTGGCGCAATTTGCACTTCGATATTTTCCCACAGCGCGCGCGTCGCATGGCCGCGGCGCAAAAATCGGCCGAGCCGCACGTCGAATTTTTTCTCCGCCTCAAACAAACCGGCACACTCCACACACGACTCGAGATGCTGCTCGACTTCAAAGCTGTGCTTGGCGTCCAGCTCTGAATCGAGATAGAGCCGGACAAATTTTCTCACTTCGGCGCATTTCATAACGATGACCTCCCGCCTTCGCGAGGCTCCGGCGCGGCAGGTCCGCCTTCCTTCCACAGCGGCTGGACTCCGGCGCGACGAAGCCTCCGCGCCCGCAGAATTGCGTCGCGCATTTTTTGTCGTGCGCGTGAAAGATTGCCCATCACGCTGCCGAGCGGAATGCCGAGGCATTCGCTGATCTCACGATAACGCAAGTCGCCAATCCCGCGCATGAGCAGAACGGCGCGCTCCGCCCCGTTCAAGCTTTGCAGCGCAGTGAGCAATTCTTCATCGAGCGCGTCCGCCAGCGTCTCCCACGAGAGCGGTCCGGCAGCTGCCGGAGCAAAATCCAATGTACCAAACTCCTCAATCTCGTGCGGCTCGACGGCGATCTCGAACTGCGCAACCCGGCCGCGCTTCCGGTTGATTGCGAAAATTTCATTGGTCAAAATCTTGAACATCCAGGCACGGAAACTGGCATCATCGTGGTAGCGATCGAACGCAC
>QHNJ01000101.1 GCA_003218395.1 Verrucomicrobiota bacterium | reverse complement strand
AGCCTGCCCTGAGCGATATCCGAATGGGCGTATCGCCTGCATTGGGTCGTTCGTTCTGCAGCCGGAGACGGCTGCCTCTACAACTGTGGTGGTACGCGTGTCGCGTGCGAAGACCCGCAGCCCACGCGGCTGCCCCTACAGCAAAATGTTGTAGCCACGTCCGTGTGGGGGCGTTAATCACGTCCCGCGGCGATGTGTCGGAGACGGCGCCAGCGCCGTGGCTACAGCGCTGCATGCTCATGAGACCGCTATCGCTTCTAATTTATTCGTGTTAATTCGTGGTTGAACCGATCGGGCGCTTTTATTTGCCGATTCTTCACGCTTATCGGCCAAGATTCTTTGCGTAATCAATCGCTGTCAGGGGCGCAACATCCAGCACCCGGGCGCCATCGTTATCGGTGAAGATAACAACGAGTCGACCCGTTGGATTGAGAAATGCGTGATCGCGTGTTGGCACATCGATTACAGCGCCGTCCCCCGATCGCAGTCGAAACGGCTTGCCAGAATCGATCGCTTCACGCAATGCATTGGCTGACACAAGAAACTACATTTCACGGAGCTGACGACGGTGTCAATTTCGCTCGGCTCCGCTTGGCATTCCGACGCGCGCCGAGGCGAGCGTCCTAATCTGCCCTAATTCGAAAAAGGTCGTTTCGTTTTTGTTTGGTTGTAATGGACAGAGCCTGCCCCGAGCGATAGTCGAATGGGCGTATCGCCTGCAGAGGAACGACGATCGCGCAGCCGACACGGCTGCCTCTACAGTGCGTCTTTCGTTTCTGCGCCCTGGCGATCGCGAATCTGAAATTGCCTTCTGCTCTGGTATTCAGCCGCTGCGGCAGCTTCCAGCCGCCGCCGCAGATCAAAGGTTGAAATTGTTGTAATCTTCGTGTGTGCCGATCCAGCACCAGTAGTTAATGGCCTTTGCGCTCGCGGGCGAGGGCGCGGTAGTTGCGACCGATTTCGTTTTCTATTTTGATAATAGCCCAGCGTTTCAACGCTGGGTTTAAATGATATAAACCACATTAAGTCCGACACGGACGACAGAATCAATCGCCTATGCATTCGTTCACGGGTTGCCTCGTTCATTGCGTCTGGAGCACAAAAAATCGCGAAACTTGCCTCAGTCCGGATTTACGCGAACGGCTCTGGCCATATCTTGGCGGCATCGCAAAACGAAATCAGATGAAGACGCTGGCCATTGGCGGGGCGAGCGACCACGTCCACATTCTCCTCTCTTTGCCAGCAACATCATCCGTCGCCAAAGCTATGCAGCTTCTCAAGGGAAATTCATCTAAATGGATTCGAGAAATATTTCCGACAATGCATTCTTTTGGCTGGCAGGCGCTGGCGCAAAACAAAGAATCTTTGATTTGTAGGGTCCGCCAGCTTTACGGCGGGACGTAGCGAAGCGAAGTGGAGGCCGGGCACCTACATTGGGCATATATCCTGGAAGGATGCGTCCCCCCAGCGCCTGCCGTAACCCATCACACCCGCGCCTTCATTGGTATTCCGGCTATGTCGTTACATCAACATCCTTACAGGATATTAATGTAGGAAGGCTACGGTGCATTTAGCGTCGGCGTTTCAGGCGTGGACGCTACCGTGGCGTACATTCGAAATCAGACGGAGCATCATCGAACGCGATCCTTTCGCGAGGAACATGTAGCGATGCTTAAGAAGCACGGTTTTGCGAACAACGAATAAATCTTCGGTTGACGAATTCTGTCGTCCCTGCCGGGACTTAATTTATTGCGGATCCGTTTACCCAGCGTTAAAACGCTGGGCTATTTCCGGAGACGGCGCCTCGACAGAGCGAGGCGGCTAGAAGGCGTTCTCGCCGAAACGGCGCGGGCCTGACGGACGGGCAATGTTAATTAGCGCGCCGCAGGGGCATTATTTTTAGTATCGAGCCCGATAGAGTGTTTCATTCCGTCCCGAAATTCACAACCGCTCGCGAGAAGAATCGGAACTCGGTTGAGGTTGGGGTAAGGAAATCCGCACTGAGCGGGCACGCTCGGAGATCGGCCGAACAGTCCACCTCCAACCCAGATGACCATTTTTATCGAAGTACCAGGTTCCGCCGCCACGGTTCACGATCTCCATGCGCCAATGATCATTGGTGCCCGGGATTGTGAGCGTAAATGTGGCGGCAGCCGACATGATCACGCCGCAAAGCATTCCACTGAGGAAGGAGAGTTTCATTTTAATTCCTTTCGTTCAGTCTGTAATCGAAGCTCGCCTTCAATCCGGTCTTGCCCTTTGTCTATTTATTGCGAACCGGGTCATGGAACCTTGCCCGCTTGGCCATGCGCTGCGATCGCGCGCCCCGCTCAGGCGTCGAAACTCTGTTACGACGTTACAAATGTTACAGCGAGGGCCGATTTAACGATTGAACTTCGACCGTTTTCCGTGGATGGCTCTCAAATGATTCGCGTCTCAAGATTAGCGAACCAAATATACCCATCATGACTTTTGAGGTCTGTTCCAAACTCTCCGAGTCGACCAAACAAAACATCAGCGATTGTCCAGTTGGGAATTGAAGGGACACCGCTAAGACTCGTTCGCGAATGGGCGCAGCTTGACCGTGAGGAATTGCGAGAAGCATTTCAGCTTGCATCGAATTTCCAACGACCGGCGAAGATCGAGCCGCTTCCCTAACGATCAGCTCGCCATTACTTCTCGAAACGCTGTCAGAAAAGTTTCCATCTCGGTCTTCTTGCCGACGGTGACGCGCATGTAGTTCGGGAGAGCGGGGAATAAACGGCCGACTTGGACGTTATGTTGCTTCAACGCCTGGATTAGTGGAACGACCGGGCGTTTACAATCGAACATGATGAAATTGGCTTGCGACGGAATCTGTTTGTAGCCGATCTTATCGAGTTCGGCCGTCACGAAGTTTTTCGCTTCGCTGTTCAAACTCCGGCCGTTTGCAACTTGATCGACATCGTCCAGACTCGCGCTCGCCGCGGCCAGGGCCATTACGTTTACGCTGTCCCACATTTGAAACGGATGCATCCGCTTAATCGTTTCAGGTTGCGCGACGCAGTACCCACAGCGCAGCCCGGCCATCCCGTAAATTTTTGAGAACGTCCGCGCGACGATCAGATGCGGATGATCTTTCACCAGCGGGATCATGCTTTCGTAGTCCCGGCTGTCGGCATAATGAAAGTACGCTTCATCCACGAGAATCATCGTCTCGCGTGGAGTGTTTGCGATAAACTCGCGCAGCTCATTCTTGGGCGTAATGCTCGCCGTCGGATTGTTGGGGTTGCAGATGTAAATGAGGCCGTTTTTTGCGGCACTCGACATTTTTGGCAGATCGTGCGCGAAGCTCTTCGTTAGCGGAACTTTCACGACCTCGGCGCCGTTCGCCTTCGAGTATTCGAGAATCGCTTCGAAAGTTGGATCGGCAACGATGAGTTTACCTTGGGTCGGGCCCGTGAAGGCTTCGGCGGACAATTTCAAAATCTCACTCGAACCATCACCAAGGACAATTTGATCGCGGCTAACGCCGTTGAGTTTCGCCAGCTTTTCGATTAGCACGTCGTTTGCTTCATCAGGATAACGGCAGCACACTTCGAACGAATTCTGCATTGCTCGGTGCGATTTCGGAGAAGGTCCGTAGGGATTTTCGTTCGCGCTCAACCGCACGATGCCGGCAGTTCCAGTCGCGTGCTCAGGTTGTTTTGCGAAAGAAAGCGACGGCCTAACGACTACCGCTGCCGCACTTATGCCTAGCAACTGCGCAAATTTACGTCGAGAAACAGACATTGTATTCATTTTGAACCCCCTTAGTCGATTGTTAGGCTGATCCGAACCAAATGCCAGCCCGAATTGCACCGATCGCGTTCTTGCTGGCTGCCGTGGCGGCTTTCGCGACGCACGGATGCGGCAGATCACGGCAAGACGAACATGCTCGGCAGATTGCTGCGCGTGTGCGAACCGAATTTCTGCATGCTTGGAATAATTACGGGCGTTATGCGTGGGGTCACGACGTGTTGCGGCCTTTAAGTAAAACCGCGCACGATTGGTACGGACAGTCGCTCTTAATGACGCCAGTCGATGCACTCGACACACTCGTCCTGATGCGTCTCGACGCCGAAGCTGCAAGGGCGCGATCGCTCATCGTTAGTGATCTCTCGTTCGATCGCGATATTTACGTCAAGAATTTCGAGATCACGATACGCCTGCTCGGCGGCCTTCTCTCGAGCTATCAACTGACGGGCGACAAACGCCTCTTGAGTTTGGCGGAGGATTTGGGCAACCGATTGCTTCCGGTTTTCAATTCACCCACGGGCCTCCCCTATGTTTATGTCAATCTCCATACTGGTCAGACGCGCGATGCCGTGACGAATCCGGCAGAAACCGGCACGCTGCTGTTGGAATTTGGCACTCTGAGCAAGTTAACTGGCAGGCCCGTTTTCTACGAGAAGGCAAAACGCGCTTTAGTCGAGACCTTCAAGCGGCGCTCGCCGCTCGGCCTCGTCGGAGAAAGCATCAACGTCGAGACAGGCGTGTGGACGAGCACGGACAGTCACATCAGCGGCGGAATCGATTCGTACTACGAGTACCTCTGGAAGTGTTGGCTTCTTTTCGGCGATAAAGATTGTCGCGATATGTGGGACGCCAGCATTCCCGCCGTTAACAAATATCTGCCGGACGAGATCGGCGGCGGATTGTGGCACGGCCACGCTGACATGCAAACAGGTAAGCGCACCAAGACAATTTACGGTGCGCTCGATGCATTCTTCCCTGGATTACTCGCTTTGTCCGGTGATCTGAAGCGCGCGCGTCGCCTGCAAGCTTCATCGTTCAAGATGTGGAAGCTGCACGGCATCGAGCCGGAAACTCTCGATTACAAAACGATGCGCGTGGTCGCCAGAAGTTACCGTCTGCGTCCCGAAATCGTTGAGTCCACTTATTATCTTTATCATTACACCGATGACCCGGACTATCGGCGCATGGGCGAGAAAATGTTCGACGACTTTGTTAAATATTGCCGAACCGAGGCGGGTTACGCTGCGCTCGCCGATGTGATCAGTAAACAACAGCGCGACGAAATGGAGAGTTTCGTCCTGGCCGAGACTTTCAAATATTTTTATTTGCTCTTCGCACCACCAGAAACCTTGCAATTCGATAAAGTCATCTTTAATACCGAAGCGCACCCACTGAGGCGAATGTGGTGAAACGTTTTGTTAACATTTTCATATGATCTTTGAGTTCCTGAAGCAGTGGCGGCGAGGTCGCCTGCGAGCGCGGCCGTTTCCGAAAGAATGGCTGACGTTGATTCAGCGTCATGTCGTATTTTTTCATAAACTGTCCGCGGGCGACCGCGCGGAACTGCTTGGTCACATTCAGGTATTTCTTGCCGAAAAACGTTTCGAAGGATGTGGCGGTTTCGCGATCACGGATGAGGTCCGCGTGACTATCGCGGCGCAAGCTTGTCTTCTGTTGTTGCATCGCAGGACGGACTATTTCCCCGGTCTCCTCACGATTCTTGTTTATCCATTGACATACATGGTGGAAGAAAAACGGCAGGTTGGTGAGCATGTTTGGGAAGAGGGGACCGTGAGTCGTCTTGGCGAGACTGGCCGTAGAATGGGTTCGTTGGTCCTGGCCTGGGGCGCCGTCAAACACGGCGCGGCTGATCCTTGAACAGCAGTTGGCCTGGAGCGAAGTTATGAGAAACGAGTTTGCGTCGCTGCGCGCTGCCGATGAGAGCGGGATACCGACGTTGCTCGATACGTACGGAGCCACTGATCCCGCCGAGTTTTTCGCCGTATCGGTCGAGGCGTTCTTTGAGCAGCCACGTGCGCTGCGCGCTCGTCATCCAAGACTATACGCAGAATTCCGAACCTATTTTCACCAGGATCCAATCGAATATTCTGCCGAGTGAAGAAAAAATCTCAGATGCATGCCAACGAAGCGGAGCGTTGCTTTTAAGAGCGGCAGCCACGAGACGACCGCTCTGTCAGCAACCTACTGCGGCTGCGGCACGATCCGAATGTAAGGCTTCGGCGCCTTCCAGCCTTGCGGGTAACGCCGCTTCGCCTCCTCGTCGGAGACGGAACCGGCGATAATCACTTCTTCGCCTGGTTTCCAGTTAACTGGGGTAGCCACCTGGTGCTTCGCGGTCAGTTGCAGCGAGTCAATCACTCGCAGCACCTCATCAAAGTTGCGGCCCGTTGTCATCGGGTAGGCAAGCATGAGCTTGATTTTCTTATCTGGCCCGATGACGTAAACGTTGCGCACGGTGGCGTTATCGCTCGGCTTGCGCGTTTTGGCATCGCCTGCGGTATCGGCCGGGAGCATCCCGTACTGCTTGGAAACCTTGAAATCAGCGTCGCCGACGATTGGGTAGTTCGGCGCGTGCCCCTGTGTTTCTTCGATGTCCTTCGCCCAGCCTTGATGATCGCCGGTCGAATCGACCGACAATCCCATGATCTTCACGTTTCTGCGGTCGAACTCTGGCTTAATTTTGGCCATATAGCCGAGTTCAGTCGTGCAGACGGGGGTGAAGTCCTTGGGGTGTGAGAACAGGACGGCCCAAGAATCGCCGATCCAGTCATGAAAGCGCATTTTCCCCTCAGTGGTTTCCGCCTCGAAGTCTGGTGCTGTATCGCCAATTTTCATTGATTTTTCCTCCTTTATTATTTTCGTTGGAGACAATTCATTTCAATTTGCCGCGCGAAAGTCAATATCCTTATGTCGCCGCCCCCCTGCGCACTCCGCACTTATCAGCTGAACCTGGGACGCGGAATTACGAAGCTATTTCCAGCTGGATCCGGTCGAAAAATTCTACCGAGCGAATGAAACGTCAATTCCTCGCTGACGCGATCAGTTCACAGAATTTTTGCATGTCGATATTGCCGCCGGAGACAATGGCCACGATCGGACCTTTGCCTGCTTTTCCGGTTAGCGCCGCCGCGACTGGCAGCGCGCCGGCGCCTTCGGAAATAATTCGCACCTTTTCCGCCATGAGGCGCATCGCGTCTTTCGTTTCGTCCAGGCTGACGACGATGTAATTGTCCACTAGCGATTTCATTCGCTCCCACATGCGAGGGAACATGCTTTGGCCACCAGCGCCGTCGACGAACGACGCTTTCCAATCCTTAAATACCTGCGGCGATCCCATTTTGAACGACAGCGCAGCGGGTGCAGCCGTCTCCGGTTCGACGCCCCAAACCTTTATCTCCGGTTTGAGCGCCTTGATCGTACTGGCGACGCCGGTGATCAAACCTCCGCCGCCGATACTGGCGATGATCGCCGCCGTGTCCGGCGCGTCTTCTAAAATCTCGAGGCCCAATGTTCCGTGGCCGGCGATGAAATTGTGGTCATCGAACGGATGCACGAATGTTCCTTCGGCTCCCGCGAAGGAGCGGTCTTCCAGCGCTTTCCAGGCGACGTCGTACCGGACTGGAATTAGTTTTGCGCCGAGCGTCCGCATTCGCCCGATCTTCGATGCCGGCGCTGTCTCGATCACCACAACCGTGCACGGAACGCCCGCTTGTTTCGCCGCGTAGGCAACACCTTGGCCTGCGTTTCCCGCGCTGATCGTCCACACGCCGCGCCTGCGCTCGGATTCAGGCAGCATCGCAACAGCGTTTGCGGCGCCGCGCAATTTGTAGGCATTGATCGGTTGCAGGTTTTCTAACTTCAAACGGATGTCGGGAAATCCCGCGCCTAATTCCAGGCAGACCAGCGGCGTGCGCACGATTGTCTTTTCGATACGCTTGCGAGCTTCTCGGATCTCGGAGAGTTCGATGGGACGAACAGCTTCCAGCGTCGTGGACATTGTCGATCTTGTTCTAATGCCTCATTGAATTCGTGCCAGCGATATTTCCAGGCGCTGAACAATTGAACGCTTTGAGATACAATTGTGTCTCACCATTCATCATGATCAAATTTACCACTACAGCTTTGGTTGCGGCCGCGATGCTCGTTGCATCCAGCGCGTTCGCGGGAGACAGGGCGTGTTGCGTCAAAGGCGTGTCGAACACGGATAAAACGGCATGCGTTGATTTGACCACACTGAATCTCACACCCGATCAAAAGGCAAAAATCGAAGCGTGGCAGGCCGAATGCGTGAAGGCAGGCTGCACAAAGGAGAGTAGGAGAACGTTCCTCAAACAGGCGAAAGGAATTCTTTCCGCGGAGCAGTTCGCTCAACTCAAAGCAGAGTGCAAAAAGTCCGCGAACGCCAAGAAAACTGAAACCTGATCGCGCCTTAGATATCGATCTAACAATTCTCGACGGTGATCGTGCCGGTGGGAACGCCGGCGCGATTTTTATTTTGGCAAATCCTGCAGCACGGACGCGAGGGAATGTCATATCGAATCCACGCCCGAAATCGCGCTTTTGCCTAAAACGATTCTTGCTTGTCAGCCAGCACTTCGCTGATGACCAGCGCGTCTTCTGGCGGCTGATCAGGTCGTCCGAATCAGCGTAATGATTCTATCGCGCCTCGCGCCCACGGTTATTAGCTGTCGTTTCGGGTCAGAACAAGGCTATGGTCCGCGCCCAAACCTAGGGGTTCGCGACGGTTACGACAGCCGACGGCGACCACTTTGAGAACTTCCCAGTCACTGAGTCTCGCAAACGGGCTCTGAACGCGTACGCGCCTGATGCTGGGGGGACGAAGGTCGCGGAAATATCGGTTTGCCCTACTCGCCAGTTGCGAAAGCCTCGATCCGACGGGGTTCGGATCTGGACGTCAAATAGGAAGCCTTCGGATGGCGGTGCCGCGCTCCATGTGACCGTGAACGGCACGCCGGTCGTCCGGGAGCCCGCGATCCGGAATCGAATAACTGCATTCCAGAGGCGTCAACCAGACGGTGTGAGCTGCTGCCGGTGATAGTCCAGCCAACCGTATCGCCTAAAGTCGCGGAAGCTGCCTCGGGGACGAAGCCGGCTTCACTGACTTGGATCTCGCAGACCGACTCAGCGATCGTTGCGGTCAGGGTGTTGCCGACCGCCCAAGCCGCTCCGCCTGACTGCGCCGTAATTCCGGAAAGATAAGTGTACGAAGCTCCCTGCGCGCTCGAAACGCGCCTCCACTGTTTGCCGTCGTAGTGTTCGATCAGACCTTGATAGTCGCTGGTGCCGTTCGGATAGTGATAGCCCGCGGCGAATATGTCGCCTAATCCAGACGCAGCAATCCCGTTCAGCACATTGCCCTCGCCGGGAAAGTCTTCGCCGGGTA
This sequence comes from Verrucomicrobiota bacterium, assembly GCA_003218395.1. Classification (GTDB taxonomy): domain Bacteria; phylum Verrucomicrobiota; class Verrucomicrobiia; order Chthoniobacterales; family UBA10450; genus Udaeobacter. The sequence goes on along the minus strand of QHNJ01000101.1, from coordinate 5,505 downwards.
CCGCCGCGAAGCCCGAGCTGTCACCGTGCAATAGGAGCGTACGTCCCTGCGTTCCATCGTAATAGAAGCCCGCAGCCCAGATCCGTCCGTCCGCCATCGCGACAACTCCAGCGAGAGAACTTGTTAGGCCGCCGGGGTTCGGGCTCGGAACGATTGTCCAAATGGTACCGTCGAAGTGTAAAACCAGGGTCGAACTTGCAGCTCCCGGGGCACTCGATTGGTAGCCGACTGCCCAGATGTCGTTTGAGCTTGCAGCAGCGATCCCGTTCAGGGCATTGTCGCCATTACCCGCGTTGGGAGACGAAGCGATCATCCACGACGTCCCGTCCCAGTGTTCAACCAACGTCCGATAAACACCGCTGTTATCGAGATAATGACCGGCAACCCAAACGTCGTTCGTTGCGACGGCGGCGACCGTGCCGAGGTAGCTGGCCGACGATGGGGGGTTCGGACTTGGCACGATCGTCCATGAGATGCCGTCGTAATGCTCGATCAAAGTATTGCTCAGACCTGAAGTAGTTATCCAGTAACCAGCTGCCCACACATCGGTCCCCGACACTCCGGCGACTCCGCGCAAGTAGGCGCCGCTGGGCCCTTGAGTTGGAACGTTTACTATGACCCACTGGATGCCGTCAAAGTGTTCGGCCGTTGGCCGATCATCGACACCATCGTAGTGGGATCCAACGGCCCAAACGTCGCTCTGCGTAATGGCCGCGACACCGTAGAAGGAATTTGCTCCCGGGGGCGTGGGCATTTCGCTCCAAGCCGGTCGACATGCAGTCGCTCCGCCCACGGCGGAGGCGGCCGAGATAAACAAACCCGCGACGCCAAGGCTCACCACAAGTGCCCTTCCGATCGGATCCGCTGAGGTCATGCGCGCATCCTTTCTAGAATGCCCGGCAAAATCTGAATGCCATCATGGTAGGCATATGAGGACAAACGAATGGTTAGATAAAAGTCGGTAGAAGGCTTTGACCCGAATGACCTCTTTGCAAGCACAATCTAGTAACAGTTTTGTTACGTTGCGCAATTCCGCTGTGAGACTGCTCTTCTTCGTGGCTGTGTGAAATCTACGCGACACCGGCTTCGACGTTCGTTCTTCGGGAAAGCAGACTTTAGCAAGCTGCCCCGAGCTCGGGCGTTGGTGCTACCCGCACACTTCCATCTTCAGCTTTATCAACGCCGACTCGTTTCGTGCCGGAATTCGTCGGGTCGATAAATTGGTTGGCAAAAAAATCGAAGAGAATTCACTCCAGTGAATACCGAAGCGATTGATTTTTTCCTTCGTCATGAGCGCGCGCAGAATCAGCTCCAGTGCGACGAACTGCACCTCGAGTTAATATTCGCGAGCGAGCTTCGAGATTTTCAGGCGCGCGATTTCGGCAACGACCATGTCTTCGAGCGGCCGGAAAACTTAAATCTTGTCAATCCGTCCGAGGAATCCTGGCCGGAAAACTTTACTTCTGCGAGTTGACCTTTTACCGCGTCCAACATTTCGTGGTAGTCCGTCATCTCGCCTGGATTTTTCCGATTGCTTTTGCGTGCGCGTTGCTTACCGCTTGTCATGTCGAGCGGAGTCGAGGCATCTGTTACTGTTTAATCCGGCGCGCTGGCAGGGAGGCGACACTGCTGGCCTGTCGGCACAGATCGTTTACAAGATTTTTTGCAGTAAATCGGCAAGCCGCCAGCCAGCCTTGTGCAGTTCTTCTCGGACAATACCCGCCGTCCACGCGCGGTAACTAATGCGATCCGGCTGAGGCTTTTCGTCCGCCTCGCCGGCAGCGACGACACGATCTTCTTCCCGTTGCGGGTGCACATTCGTAAATTGCAACCGCTCATGTCCCTCGCGCGCAATCGGCAAAATCTCGTCCGCCCAGGTTTCCGCGTAATTCTCGATGTCCATGTTTGCCGGCATCCGCCAGTTCTTTGGTTCATGTGTCGCCATCTCGTGAACCAGCTGTTTTGTTAGCGGCGCGATCTGCGCCTGAATTTCGCTTTTTCGCAGAGTGCCCGGCACCTCTGGGAATAGGGCATTTACAGCGTCATAGTCCCAAAACCCGTGAAGTTTTTTCTTATGTACACCGCGCCCACGCGGCGGTTCGTCGCTTAGTTCTAGCGTAAACGTATTTCCGCCTTCATCTGGCAAGGCTGATTTGTCTCTGTCGGGATCAGCCACCCGACCCTGTGCATCGAAATACTCCGCGCCGACGTGCAGCGGCTGGTGAATGTCCGCGACGTAATGGGCGAGTAGAATGAGCGCAACCCCCTTCGTGATCTTTCGCTCGTTTTGTTCCGGAACTCGTCCTCGCAGAACCTCGACACAGTAGGGAATCATATGCACGATGTCCCATCTGCTGCGGCCGGCATTGCCGTCACGATATCTTTGAGGCGGCGTGACGGGGACGTCGGTGTAATGAAACCAATGATGCGAAGGCGCACTTGGATTGGTGTCGTGCATTGGCGGATTTGCCCGCCAGAAATCGCGGAGTTGTTTGTCAATCTTACGATAGGCGGAATAACGGAACGATCTTGGATCGTCCACTCCCTTTTTGTCCCAGCCTTTGATTTCATCCGCGATCACAGCTGCTTTCTCCAAAGTAAGTCCGTCGAGCAGCATCCTGACCTTCGTTGCGGTCGGCGTGTTCGCCAGTCGCTCGTCTGCAATCCCACCAACGATCTCATGCCCCAGTGGGCCGTAAGCCCGCGCGGCAGTGGCGAGTTGGACGCTAATTGAAACCGTCAGGAGCAGAGCGCGGCGACATGCGGATTTCATTTTCGCAATCGGCGACAATACGATTGAATCGCGGCTTGCCTAGAAGAGTTCCGAGGCAACAGTTCGCTCAGTCGTTAAAATTGGCACGTATTTCGTCGAGACGTTTCTGGAGTTTTGAGAAATGCGATCCGGCCCAGTAAATTTGGCTGCAGCCAGCGCAACGCCGGAAATCCTTGTAATAGATTTTGGTAAGCGGTTCGAGCTTGTTAATCACATCGGCTTTGCGGACTTTTTGAAGCGGCGCATTACAACGAAGACAGCGCGTGAAGGGAGTAATCGAGCGGAAAAGATCAAAACGACGGATCACCTCGATGGTTTGCTCATTAGCATCTTGCGAACGCGGGCAATAGCCGGCTTTCACAACCGTATGCATAAGCAGGCGCCGGTCGCGCGTCAGAAGCGCCCGATTTTCGCTTTCCATTACGCCGAGTAATTGCCGATCTTGCGCTTGGCGATCATAAGCGACATCGAAACCGAGCAGGCGGAGGTTGCGTGTAAGTTTGCCAAGATGCCCATCTGCGACAAAGCGTTTAGCACCGGTGCTTTGCAATCGATCTTTCTCGACATACGTGCACGCTGATTGCACCGGATACACTTCGATATCTGCGCCCCGTTCGAGCGCATAACCAAATTTGACGGGCCGCCCGTCAACCAGGATTAAATCGACTTCGGGATGTGGGACACCGCACGACTCGACCACATCTTTCACCGACGTTTTTTCGCTAAGACTACGCTCGATGATTTCGACGCGCGTTTTGCGGCCCAAGAAAAAAGTAAGATCACCATGGAAATTGAGCCGAACCGTGAACGGCTTCACGTTACTTCATGATTCGCGCGTTGGCGTAAGCGTACTCAAAGGTGGTTGCACGCGGTCGTCCCATGAATTTACCTGGTCCGAGCGGCTCATCTTCGCCGTAGTAACAGTCCATTTGCCATCGCCGCAGACCACCTCCGGTATCCATAATCTTCCACCGAGCGCTGCCGAAGACTTTTTGCACCGTTGGAGACTCCGTCTGAATGATTGCCCCGTGACGCAATCCGCTCTGGCCCAGTTTTGCTGCGGCGGAATAGCGCGCGACCAAGACGCCGCCACCGCCTGTGGGATGTGAAGCGAACGCGAATGAATGGCCGCCGTTGTAACGAATGTAATGATGCCCGCTAACAGGCGTCACCATGCGACCAAACCCTTCCTTTTTCACTGAGCGAAGGAAATCGCGCGCATACGTTCGGCCATGTAGTCCGGGCTTTGTGACAGGCGTTGCATCAAAGCCGCGCTTAAAAGTAAAGCCAGACTCAACTGGCGTGTAGTAGAGTGTGCAGACGACGAAGTACTCACCGTTATGCCCTTGAGGACGGCGCGCCAGGTTTTCATTTTCGTACGCCAGCCGCTGTACAACTTCAGGCCACGGAATATCCGCCCGGAGCTCCGAGCAAGGCGCAGCCAAAATGCTGAAGCCTGCGATCTTCGCGATCAATCGGCGAAAACCGAGTTGATAGGTCCGCCAATTAGGATTTCGATGGGAAGATGCTTCCATTCGTATTCATAAGGTGGCTGCTTCCACTGAAATTGCTCAGGGTAAATTTTGCGAATGCACGTGATGATTTCCACTCCCGTCAGAAACGGACGGAATTTTTCGCGATCGAGTATGTGCAGTTGAGCGCCGCCGCAGAGATCTCCGGCGAACTTGTGAAAAGTCGGCTGAAAATAATTCTCGCGGAAAAAAACGCCCGGCAGCTTCAGATGGTTTAGCTCTCGACAGAGCGTCTGCGCATCGATAAACGGTGCGCCAAAAATTTCGAACGGTCGTGTCGTGCCACGGCCTTCCGAAATGTTTGTCGCCTCGAGCAAACACATTCCTGGATAAACGATTGCTGCCTCCAGCGTCGGCATGTTTGGGGATGGCATCACCCATGGCAATCCGGTTTGATCAAACCACATTGCGCGCTCCCAATTCTTCATTGGCAAGATCGACAAACGGCAATGTCGGAATGCTTCGTCTCGAAATTGCAACGCCAGTTCAGCGATTGTTTTTCCGTGGCGTACCGGGATCGGATGCAATCCGACAAACGATTTGTAGTTGGGGTCAAGCAGCGGTCCCTCTATCGCTACGCCATTAATCGGGTTTGGCCGCTCGAGAACAAGGACTGCGACCCCTGCTTTTTCGCAGGCGGACATGCAGAGATACATCGTCCAGATAAACGTGTAATAACGCGCACCGATATCTTGAAGATCGACAAGCAGAACATCGAGCTCCTTTAGCATTTCCGCAGTTGGCTCGCGGTATTCGCCGTAAAGACTGCAAACGGGAATGCCCAAGCGCGCATCCTGGTAACTTTTCCATTCCACCATGTTGTCCTGAGTCTCGCCACGAAAACCATGTTGCGGACCGAAAAACGCTGCGAGGCGAAAGAGATCTCCGTTGTGCTTCTCGAGAACATGTGATGCATGCTCGAGCTTTGCCGAAACCGATGCCGGGTGAAGCAGCGCACCGACGCGCGCACCGCGAAATTTTTGCGGCCAAAGTTCGCTCAGATAATCTAGTGGCAGTTCGACGCGCACAACGGTCTTCTAGCACAAGGCAGAAATTCTCGCGAGGGATCGCGCGCTCTGCCCTCGACGCTAAGACGACGCGACCCCGGTGCCATGATTAACATCGCGCGATGGAACGTGCGATCGACGAAGACGACGCCATCCGTAAACCGAAATAGCCACGACAATCGCGATCAAGGTG
>QHNJ01000100.1 GCA_003218395.1 Verrucomicrobiota bacterium | reverse complement strand
AGGTGCGAGAAAACGATGCTTGGTAACAGCTTCGTGCATGGTCCTTCGAGCAGGAATGAGATTTGTTCGGAACAAATTTGTTTGCTGCCCGCGCGACTAATGTGACAATGCGCGCTGATCCAGGCTCCCACCCGATTTTGTTTCGCCTTGCAATCGGCTCCGATAACAATAGCGCGGCAGGCGTGGTTTTCGGTAATCTTTGCGATGAGTTGCGTGTTCTTTTCGAGTGAACCGGGCGCTTCGCTGTAAACAGCAAGGTTGACCAGGGAAGCGCGAGTCATTGCTCCCTCGCTTTGTTCCCATAGTTTCTTCAGCTCCTGATCGATCCTGCCGATCTTGACTGGAACGCCGAGCGAATAAGTTTCAGTTACGGCAGGCATAGGACGAAGGATTGGGTAGCGCACGCGGCTTGCGTGCTGACGATTGTGTCCTCACCATCGCGGACTTTTCTCCAACTGGGCTACGCGGACTGTGCGATGCTTCTATAATGAAAGATCGTTTCGGCGCGACGCCGAAGCCAGCACGCGAGACGCGTGCGCCACCCGGAGAATCACTCCCGCTCATAATCTTCTCCACGCTCGCCCATCGCGCGCGAGCAAATCGTCGGCCTCTTCCGGACCCCAGGATCCGGCAGGATAAAAAAACAAGCTGGGCGCATCTTTTTTTGCGTGCCACGCATCCTCAATGGGATCGATGAAAGCCCAGGCTTCCTCGACCTCATCGCGACGTGCAAACAGCGTGGCGTCGCCGCTCATCGCATCGAGCAGCAAACGTTCGTACGCTTCAGGACTGGCTTTGCCAAACGAGGTCCCGTAATGAAAATCCATTTTGACCGGTTCGATGCGAAAGCTCGTTCCGGGCACCTTTGCATGGATTCGCAAAGAAATTCCTTCGTCTGGCTGAATTCGAATGACGAGCACATTTCGATCGCTCAAACCTTTGTTGAACAGGACGGCGGGCGCTTTTTTGAAGTGGATGGAAATCTCCGTGGCAGATTTGGGAAGGCGTTTCCCCACACGCATGTAGATCGGCACATCGGCCCAGCGCCAGTTGTCGATGTAAAGACGCAATGCGACAAAGGTCTCCGTTTGCGAATCCAATTTTACATTTTCCTCCTGACGATAACCCACGACCGGTTCGCCGTGAATCGCGCCTTCGGCGTATTGCCCACGCACAACATTGGCGGCGACATCGTTGCGCGATAAACGGCGCAGCGATCGCACCACTTTCACTTTTTCGTCGCGAATACTATCAGCGCTCAGATCCGTGGGCGGTTCCATCGCGACAAGGCAAAGGAGTTGGAGCAAATGATTCTGCACCATGTCGCGCAAAGCGCCGGCGCGTTCGTAGAAGCCGGCGCGAGTCTCAACCCCGAGCGTTTCCGCTGCAGTGATTTGCACCTGGTCGATGTAATGGGTGTTCCAGAGCGGCGCGAAAATCGCGTTCGCGAATCGCAATACCAGAATGTTCTGAGCGGTTTCCTTGCCGAGGAAATGATCGATGCGGTAAGTCTGCTCTTCCGTGAATGAATTGCGGACGATTCGGTTGAGATCGCGCGCTGACGCCAGATCAGTGCCGAACGGTTTTTCGACGATCACGCGAGCCCAGCTTCCCTTGCAGGTCTCATTCAAATCGGCGGCTTTCAAGTGCTTTAGAATTGGTTCGAATTGGTCAGGAGCAGCCGCGAAATAAAAAAGGCGGTTGCCGCGCGTGCCGGACTCCTTGTCGATTTTGTCGAGACGTTTAGCCAATGTCTTGTAGCCAGCCTCGTCTCCGAACTCGCTTTGATGATAAAAAATCGATTGGGCAAAGGTCTTCCAGATTTCGTCGCGCACGGCCTGGCGCGAAAACCTGCGAGTCGCTTCTTCAAGCTCGCTCCTGAATTGGTCGTCGCTTTTCTCCCGCCGGGCAAACCCGACGATTGCCACGGCAGGCGGCAGGTCGCCATCGGCCGCCAGATTGTAAAGCGCAGGAATGAGTTTGCGGTGGGTGAGATCGCCGGTTGCACCGAAGATCACAATGGTGCATGGCTGTGGCACGGCGCGCGTGGACAAACCTTCGCGTAACGGATTCGGTTCAGGTTGATCTGCGGCTCGATTCATGAATGATTCGCAAACTACGCAGATTTTCGCCAACCAGGTAGGAAGAAAATTCGCCAGGGCCAGCTATTCTGGCTGGTTCAGCGACAGCAATCGTTGAAGATCGACTTTATCCTGTTCCCGCCGGGTGCTTTTACTTTTGATCAGGGTTTGCAAATCGACATATGGAACTTCCACATTCTCGATTGTTGCTTTGAGTGATCTGCCAACCGCGTCGGCGTAACTTACCTTCCAGGCACGAGTGCTCACATCGACTTCCACTTCGTCGGCGATCTTCACCACAACGTTTTCGACCAAATCCTGTGGCGTCAATTCTGCCGCGGCGTGATCCTCGAGCTCCGAAAGCGCTGCGATAATCCGCGCGTGGTTTTCCAGGTCCTCGGGAACCAGGATGTCCACATCCATCGTGGCCCGAATGTAACCGTGCAACCAGCAGGCGCGCGCGCCGACGATTAAGTATTTCGCCGCGATTATTCAGCAGCGAACACACGCGCAACAACGGAGCCTGTTCGCTCATTGATGGCGCTGGCGATGTTCCTTAATAAGTCGCTGCGATTCCCACTGCGCTAATTCATCCCAAGTGCGCGCTTTAAAAACGAAACCACGTTTGCGTTCGAATGGCCTAACGACTGAGAGTTCGCGATCCAGGCGCGCTCCCAGCGCATAAAATTCTGCCGGTGTCCGCGGCGTTTTTCGGTGGCCAACAACTTTAGACGCATTCATTTGTCGACTCTTAGATAGGCAGCGGAAATCTTCTCGTTAAATCGAGCACTTTTCGGCGCACTCTCTCCAGGGCGTCGGCGTCGCTTCGATTACTCAACGCCTCGGCAATCAGATCCGCGATCTCCAGCATCTCTTCTTCTTTCAGGCCGCGTGTGGTGACAGCTGGTGTACCAATGCGGATCCCACCAGGCTTGAAAATTGGATAGGTGTCGAATGGGATCGCATTTTTATTCACGGTGATACCCGCGCGGTCGAGAACTTCCTGCGCTTCTTTGCCGTTAATCTCCTTGGGCCGAAGGTCGACCAGCATGAGGTGATTGTCCGTGCCGCCTGAAACAATTCGATAACCATGTTTGGCGAGGCCGGCGGCGAGCGCTTTCGCGTTAATGACAACCTGCCGCTGATATTCGCGAAACTGCGGCTGAAGCGCTTCGTGAAAACAAACCGCCTTTGCTGCGATCACGTGCATGAGCGGACCGCCTTGCACTCCCGGAAACAGCGTCGAGTCGATTGCTTTGGCGAACTTTTCTTCGCATAACACAATGCCGCCGCGCGGACCGCGCAAACTCTTGTGCGTCGTTGTTGTCACAAACTGCGCATGCGGAATCGGGTTTGGATGCTGACCGGCTGCGACCAGTCCGGCGATATGCGCCATGTCGATGAAAAGAATCGCGCCAACGGAATCGGCAATTTGCCGGAGCCGAGGAAAATCAATCGTCCGCGGATAGGCCGACGCACCTGCGGTGATCATGATTGGGCGCACGTCTTCCGCTTGTTTTTGCAGCGCGTCGTAATCGATCATCTCGGTTTTTTGATCCACGCCGTAATGAGTGACTTGATAAAATTTGCCGGAGAAATTTGCTGGATGCCCGTGTGTGAGATGGCCGCCGTGCGCGAGGTTCATGGTCACAATTTTGTCGCCCGGTTTAATCGCGGCGAAATAGACTGCCATGTTTGCTTGTGCGCCGCTGTGCGGCTGTACGTTCACATGTTCTGCGCCGAATAATCGCTTTGCGCGATCAATGGCCAGCTGCTCGGCCACATCGACATTCTCGCAGCCGCCATACCAGCGTTTCCGGGGGTAACCTTCGGCGTACTTGTTTGTAAGGACACTACCCTGCGCTTCCATGACCGCCCGACTCGTGAAATTTTCTGACGCAATCAATTCGATGTTTTCACGCTGCCGTTTTTCTTCCGCGGCGATCGCATCGAAAATTTCAGGATCGACTCTGCGCAAAGCATCGCCGTACCGAGGCGAAGATATCGATCCACCAAACCCAGTTTCAATGCGAGGAGGAAGGTCGCCCATCGAGTAAGAAGATACATCGCGCATTCGCGGACCACCTGGCCGCACGAGCTCACCTTGTTCTACGAACGCAAGCACGCTGGGTAAAGCGTTTTTGATCGTGCGCGCACAATCTTCGTAAACATCCCGGCCAAGGCCGATCGGGTCTGGAACATCGCGCCAAACTGTCGTGCCGGGCTCTTCAAATTCGCGGAGCAAAAAGGATTTTTCGCCGCCGTGCGGAAAGAGCATCTGGATTGTCTCCAGATGCGCGCCGGTCATGGCAAAGATGTGTGTCGCACGATCGATCAGCGCGGGCGTAACTGGCTGGCTGCGAAGACCGCTGATGTCCACGCCTTCCTCTTCGCAGACTTGCACCGCATAGAGACTTGGTGGTTGGCCGCGCACGGCGTGCACCCCAGCCGAGGCAACTTCAATGTCTCTCCGATTTCCAAGCAAACGCCGAAATAGCCCTTCCGCGATAGGACTGCGGCAAATGTTACCTGTGCAGACAAAGAGGACGTTTTTCACGATTCTGGCGGCGCGAGCGCGCGCGATTCCAACCTAGAATCGAACAAGCCCAAGTCAATTTGGCGACGCGGGAGCAACCTCGCAACCTGTCTGGAGTCCTCGAACCGCGCATTCCCGAAGCTCCAAATCCCAATTCCCAAACCCCAGGGAAGACTCAATCGCCAAATCCAAAAAAAGGACAGGCGATCATCCGCTTTTGGAGATGATTGGTGAAAAAATTAAGGTCAACTCGCGCGCCTCGGTTCCTAAACTCTCGCGTGCGGCAACATTGTTTTTAGATAACCCCGCATCGACTAATCGCGAAAAGAGACGACTCTCCTTCGCTTCCTTGCGGCAGATTTTCAGGCGCATGAGAAAATCCTTCTTGCTCAGAGCTTCATCGGCTTCGATCCAATTGGCTGCGACTGAGCCCGATGCTCGCACCAATTGTCGAACATCTTCAGTGTTGCTTACTGTTCACGGCAATTGCTTAACAAACGCTCGCACTGATTGTGCAAACTCGAACGTTCGGTCCTCCAGGTCGCGTGGTTTAGCGTCGTCCTCCATTTTGCAACTTGGGATTTGATCCTTTATTTGGGATCCGGTGCTTGGGATTTGGAACTTGCAGTTCCCATTTCTTCTTTATCCATTTGATCGAAATTCTACCCACGAGGCAGTTGCAGCCTGAAGCTGTGCCAAATGTAGAGAACTGCAATTGCTCCAAGAATGGAAACGATTAGGCCCGCTGGATGAAATCGGCCTTTTCCGCCTGGCGGGGAAAATAGATGTGTGACAGCGCCGCCAATAATTGAGCCGACCATACCAAGCACGATTGTCCACATGATCGTCAGATGCGTATGCATGAGCGCCTTAGCGACGCACCCCGCGACGAAACCGACAACGACATACTAGATGAGGTGAAGCATATTTCCCTTTTGAATCGTGCGATTTAGAAGATGAAACTCAGATTATCAAGGGGGCGGCGGTCGGAAGCGATGCAAAAATTCAACCAATGCTTGATAAATTACCGCGAACACGTCAACGCGCGGTCAGGCTGCTGCTTGTCACGCCATAAGGTGTCGCCACGACCTCTTTGAAATCGCCGCCGAATTGATGCTTCTCGCCAGTCCCAATTGTCGCTAGTCTTAACGCCGGTTTGACCCTATGCTCTTCGCTATCTGCATCGCCGTTCAACGGGTTTTCCGCCGATGACTATCGAGACCTTGCGCCAGGTGCCGTTATTTGAATCGCTCGATGACGCGGCCGCGAAGAAGTTGTGTGAATTGCTGGAAACCCTCGACTGCAAAACCGGGACATTCTTGTTCCGCGCTGGGGATGCGGGTGACGCGATGTACGTGATCGAACATGGGAAAGTCCGGATTTGTGTAAGGGCCACGGATGGACACGAAGTGACGCTTACAGAATTGGGCCGCGGCGATTTCTTTGGCGAAATGGCATTGCTCAATGGGCAGCGGCGCTCAGCCGACGCGGTCGTGGCGGATGGCGCAAGGCTCGCTATCCTCTCGCGCGAGCACTTCCTTTCTTTTATGCGCAGCAGTCCCGACGTTGCGCTGGAAATGCTGACCGCGCTCGCGAATCGGCTGCGGCACACCGATGAACTCTTGCGTCGTAGCGCCACGCGCAACGTCAATGTGGAGGAGGCGGCACAGCTTACACTTGCAGACCGCGCCGCCGACATTATCGCGGAGTTTGGCGGCAGTTGGAAATTCATCTTCGCCGCGGTGCTCTTTTTCAACTCGTGGGTGCTGATAAACACCTGGCTGCTTGCGAACAGGGGCTTCGACACAAGGACCGGCTTCGCTCTGAAATCGATTATCAAATTAACTTGAAGAACGAACTCGCGTTGAACGAGATTCTTCAACGTTTGAAAGTCCTCGAGCAGGATTGTTTGCGGCTGACACAGAAAACCGTTGCGGATCAAAAGCTAGGCGACTCTAAAGCGGGAGATGGTTTCTAAACCTAGGGGCGATTGCCGGATGGCCTGGCCTGATTATTGTTAGCACTTCTATGAAAAAGCTTCGAGTCTTTTTGTTTCTCGCGTCGGTCTTTGTCGTTTTTTTATCAGGCTGTGCAAACCAAGGCCCGAGTCCCGAGCAGCAGGCCCGCGAGGCAGATGAACAAAGGCAAGCTGAGCGACAACAGGCTGATTTTCGAAAGAGTCTTCCGCCGGTGACGAATCCCGGCCGAGACCAGTGAAAACGCCGCTTTCAAAATAGCGGAGTGCGATTAGGTCAATCGAGCAGTCCCTTGCTCGACGCTAAATAATGCGGCCTAGGCGGCATTCTTAATATCGCGTGACGGAGCGCGCGATCCACCGTCTGAGCGATTGTTTAAACCAGTGATGTGATCTAGCCTTTCGCGGAGAGCCGTGTTTAGAATGGAAGATGCCTTCGCGATGGAAGCGGATCCGTTACCGTCTTGAGTGGGTCGGGCTCGTCCTCGCCGCGAAGCTTATCCCGCTGCTTTCCCGGAGGGCGTGCTACTACCTCGCTCAAACGACCGGAGCGCTCATGCCAACCTTCGATCGGCATCATTACAAAGTCGCGTTGAACAATCTCGAGGTCGCGTTTGGCGATCAATTCTCGAAGCATGAGCGGCGCAAAATTGCGCGTAAATCGTTTCAACATTTCGCACGGACGATGGTTGATCTGCTCTGGAGCCCGCGCCTGACGCAGCAGAATTTCGCTCGCTACATCGAGTTGCGGAATTTTGAGGAAACCGCTCGCGGCACCGGATCGGAGCGCAGCGTGATGATCGCATGCTATCACTACAGCAACTTCGAGTGGCTTAGTCTGGCGTGCGGTTTTCTCGATCTGAAAGGCACGATTATCTCGCAGGAATTCAAGAATTCGCTGCTGGATCCAATCTTCAAGAAATTGCGCGAACAATCGGGTCACGAACTCATTCCGCGCGAGCGCGGACTCATCCGGCTCTACAAAGTCTTGCGCCGAAAAGGGCGCACGGCGTTGCTCGTCGATCTGACTGTGCCGCCGAGTCAAGGAGCAGTCGCGATTGATTGCTTTGGATTAAAAACAAGTGTGACTGCAGCGCACGCCTGGCTGCATGAACGCACCGGTGTCCCGATCGTTCCCGCGCACTGCGAGCCTCTGCCGGACGGGCGTTATCGGCTCATTTTTCACCCACAGATCGACATTACTGCCGGGATGAGCCATCAACAGATCGCGCAAGCATGCTGGAATTCGTTTGAACCTTATGTGCGAAAAAATCCAGCGCCATGGCTTTGGATGTACAAACATTGGCGATACCTTCCCGCAAAACCCGACCGACCTTATCCCTTCTACGCAAATTTTTTGCGACCGTTCGAAGACATTGTTGAGCGCGACGAACCAAGCAAAGAGCCACCACGCGGTGAGGCGTGACGGTTCATTGGAGAATGTTGTAGAGGCGGTCTGTCCTCAGCCGCAAATCCTTTCGAATGCGCGTGAGGACACGCGCCTCTACATTACGCGCGATCGATATAAACGATCTCGCCTTGATGAGGCCAATCCTCTGCAAATTTAATCAATCCGGCGCGCACGGGATTCTGTCGAACGTACTCCCATTTTTGTGCGTAACTTTCGTCATTGCGCAATAGATGATCGAAAAAACCGGGCTGCCAAAAAGACGCCTTTGACTGGCCGGGAAATGCTTCCAATATCGCGCGTTTCAAGCCCTTTCCCCAATTACCGAGAACAAAGCTTTGATCGCCACGAACAAAGAAATGCAAATGATCCGGCATGATCACGTATCGGCCTACTGCGACATTGAATTCCTTTATCGCTCGCGTGCCATACAGCATGAGAGCTCTGTGAGCTGCTTTCAAAAAGGGAAACCTGCGGCGATGCAATGTGCATGCGGTGAGGAAAAACAATGGCGCCGTAGGATTGGAAAATATGTGATAAGCGCGGTGGTCGTCCCTTGATCATTAGGTCTGGGTGTGGAGGCGGCTGTGTCAGCTGCAAATCCTTTCGAATGCGCGTGAGGACACGCGCCTCTTGTATCTTGGCATTTGAGCCGTCGTGCTGCAAAACAGAGCGGCTGCGAGATCCTAAGCGCTTCGGGTCGGAGCTCATTGCCCAGACCGTGGTGTAGTTTGATCCACAGCCGCCGTGTTCTTTCGAACTCGAACAGTTACTTGAGCGGTCCCCTCTGTGCGGGATCAGCTCGAATTTACAAGAAGGAGTCTCTCATATGAAGGAGAAAGTTGTCTACTGCGGGATTGATGTGGCCAAGGAGCAACTGGATGTCGCTCTGGGGCAAGAGCGCTGGCGAGTGCCTAATACCAAGGAGGGCATCGCGCGGTTGTTAAAGCGATTCAGCGGGCAGCGGCTCAAGCTGCACGTGATTTGCGAAGCTAGTGGCGGTTATGAAAAAGCCATCGTAACGGCTCTACAAAAAAGCGCTCTGGCGGTCAGCCTGGTGCAAGCTAACCGCGTGCGACAGTTTGCGCGCGCAGCTGGCGTTTTGGCCAAGACCGACCAGATCGACGCTGGCATCCTGGTGAGCTTTGGTATGGCCATGCGCCTGCCTCCCAGCGCTGCGCAGTCGGAGCAAATCGCTCGTTTGCGCGAATTGGATGCACAGCGCCGGCACTTAAGCCGATTGCTTAGCGCAGAACAAAACCGCCTGGCTCAGTTATCCTGTGCAGAGCTGCGCAGCTTGAGTCGTAGTCTCATCAGCAAAGTCAAAAAGCAGATCACCACACTTGACGTGCGCATCACCACCTTAATCGCGCAAGACCAAAATCTCTGCGCCAAGGCACAAAAGCTCACTTCCATTGCTGGTGTGGGCCCTCGCACAGCCACACTGCTCCTGGCCCAAATGCCCGAACTAGGCAGCCTCAATCGGGGTCAAGCTGCCGCTCTGGCTGGCTAGCTCCATTTAACCGCGACAGCGGCTCGATGCGTGGCAAACGAACTATCTTCAGTGGCCGCCGCACTGTGCGCACCGGCCTCTACATGGCCGCTGTAGCCGCCGCACGCTACAACCATATCCTGGCTCCTTTTTATCAACGCCTCTGCGCTGCCGGTAAACCGCCCAAAGTTGCTCTCACTGCCGTGATGCGAAAACTGCTCCTCGCTCTCAATAGCGCTCTCGCTCCAACACTAAACCCAGCTTGAAATCAACACAGTTACTACACCTTTGTAGGCTCTACCGATCGTTCACGACTATTTGCGGCGCGGGCTTACTCACTTCAAGCTGGGCGCTAACCTTTTGAATTTGTGCGGCCTGTTCTTTGAGCTGCGCGGCGAGGACTTCCATTCCTTTCTGTTGCTGCGCGACAGTTGCTTCCAACTCTTGCACTTTGCGGTGCTCCTTGAGGAACTCGTTAAGTAACATCGCGTTCACCGCTTCGTAGCGGACGGTGTAGGGCTTTCCGTCGGCGTCGCGTGTGATCAGGGCTGGGTTCACCTTTTCCACTTCCTCAGCCACGAGGCCGAACTGTGGGACGCCATCGGGGTCGAGCTCTTTCTTATAGTAGAAAGTGACCGGTTTCAGTGCGTGAATAGCTCGGCTCGCTTTGTCCATGCGTTTAATCGTTTCCTTGAAACGCTCTGACGAGGTTGCTACGCCAAGTTTACCGTTGCCGTTTACGACGACTATTGTGCCCGAGATCGCTGCTCCACTGATCCCAGCGATGAAGGTTTGGGTTTGTGTTCCGCTGGTGCCGATGCGGATAGTGTTGGACTCGCCGGCATGACCGAAGTGGCCGATATCGATATTGTTACTGCCCATGGTGAGATTAAGACCGGCTGAGTCGCCCAAGGCGATGTTGTTGCTGCCGGTGGTGTTGTTCAGGAGCGCTCTAACACCGGTGGCCGTGTTGCTGCTGCCGGTGGTGTTGTGATAGAGCGCAGTCCCACCATTGGCCGTGTTGAAGCCGCCGGTCGTGTTGGAAAAGAGCGCTTGATAACCTATTGCCGTGTTGGCGAGGCTCGTTGTGAGGCTGAAGAGCGCGCGATCACCATCAGCGGTGTTTAAGTCGGGATAGCCTCCGTCCGGCGGCAGATACACCGCTCGGGCCGGCGGCGAAAGCGCAAGCCAAGCAGGGGCGCAGGTGAGCGCGACGAAAACAAACCTGCACCGCAAAAACGAAAGGCTAATCGAAGTGCTTGCGGATGGGATTCTCTTTGTGAGCTGAATCTGCTGAGACATAGGGATCTTCTTTCTTCTCCCGGCCCTGGTTTTGTAATTGGAGTGTTGAAACGGGCAAAGAAGCGACCGGGAGGAAACTCCCGTGCCCGATTCACATCCGTCGAAGGACGTCGAGTTTTGAAAAGATCTCATTAATTCGTCAAGCTAAAAAATGATGGCCGTCGCTGCGGGAGCGAAACCATACGGCGGCCCGTCAGTCGTTCCTTATGTGACAGCGGCGGCTCTGCCAGCGAGCGAGCTTGAGCGGGCGTTTGGCACGAGCGCCTTCACATCGCCGCCGGTTGACAAAGTGCCGACAAGCTTTTCCAGTATGGAACGTATGCGACATGTTTCCTTATTCATCTTGCTGGGGGTTGCCGGT
>QHNJ01000318.1 GCA_003218395.1 Verrucomicrobiota bacterium | reverse complement strand
TTGAACAATTGAAGGTTCTGCTTTTGCGATGGATCCAGAATCAAAAGGCGGTTTTGGATCGTATTCGATAATCAATTGAATGGTCTTCGCCATCTCCGGACCTGAGACCTCCTTCGCAAGCTGAAGAGCCATATCAATCCCCGAGGAAACGCCAGCCGCGGTGATGATTTTTCCTTGCCGAACAACTCGCTCACTCAGGTACTGAGCTCCGAACTTCTGCAGAAAATCTCGGGCATACCAATGCGTTGTTGCCTGCAGCCCTTTTAAAATGCCTGCCGCGCCGAGTATCAGTGATCCCGTGCAGACAGAGGTAGTCCACTTCGAAGTTTCGTGTGCTTTTCGAAGCCAGGAGAGTATGCGCGGATCTTCGGCCGCGACCATTGTTCCCTTTGTTCCCCCCGGAACCAGAATGATTTCAGGATCCGAGATATCATTCAGCGCGTAATCTGCCATAACAGAAAGAAAGTTCGTATGCGCTCGCTTCGGACCGGGTTCCGTTGAAACAAAATGGACCTGAGAAAACCATTCTACTGTAGCAGATGATACGCAGGATTGGATAGTCGAAAAATTCCAAACCATCATCACGACCCACATGCCGAGGAACGACGCCGCGGCGCCGGGCCACGTCTGTCCGGGCATCCGCATCCACGCCATCGACATCGTCCAGCCGCCGGGCATCGGCATCTCGCCCATCGCGGACATGGACGTGCACCAGACGATCGTTAGTGCGTGCTGGCTGCGAAGAGCAGGGCTGAGACGCCGAAAAACGCTTGCTGAGAAGCTCGCTCCGAAGCCATCGTATCTTTGAAATATTCGATTGAAGGCCCAGGAGTGCTCCTCTCAAGCAGATCTCTATGGTTTAAGCGGTTCATTTTGAGTCCGCCTCTTCCGGGTTCAACGCTGTCGTGCATCTCTCTCAGCCGCTGGATGCTTGCACTCTCGTCCCATACTCGAGCGATGCGTACCATTTGCCGCGTCCCTGAGGCGTCAGATCCAGCACATTCCAAATCGGATTCAACTCATCAATGCCGCGCTCGTTGATGTCCTCGGCCAGCCGAGGATGACTGCTGTAAAAATGGCGCAACGTGCCATCACTGTCTCGGGTGAAGACCGAAATCGTCGAGTCTTGATGTCCCTCGCGATCTTCGCTGCCGAGGTCGTATTTGAAAGTGCTATTGCCGGCGCTCAGCAGACGCAGTTTGGCCCAGCCTCTTTTTCGAGCGTGCGCGCGTAACGTGGACGGATCAGCCGCTGCGACAATCGCCAGGTCAACGTTTTGCGCGAGGTGATGAGCAATTCCATTGAAGCCATCGATCCAGGCGGTACACATCGGGCAAGGATTGGCTTGCTTCTTTCCATACATAAAGTGATAAATCACGAGCGAACGATCCGGGCCAGTGAACAAATCGCTCAGCTTTATTTGTTTTATCGGCGCATCGCCGTCGTCAAGCGACGGTGGACCTTCAAGAAACTCATAATCCTGAATCGTCGCACCTTTTGGCAGGCTCCGCCGCAGCGCGGCGACCCTTTCACGCGTGTTTAGTAATTCAATTTCCGCCAGCCGCAACTCCTCTCGCTTTGCAAGGTATTCTTGCGACTCGTTCGGCAGATTAGTTTGACGATACGTTCCATCAATCATTTCATGAACCATTAGTATTACCTCCCATCAAAAGAATTCTTTTCTTGTTAGTTTCTCCGGCGACGTAGAGCGTCGATACGGCCGAAGAAGGCTCGCTCGAATGGTTATTCGGAAATCATGTGTCTCAAGTGTCCCGTTGCGTCAACGACAACAACCACAACTTGACTCAGGACTTGCCGTACTCGTCGTGGCGGCGGAACCAGAAGGGCCCTCGGAGATCACCCATTCCTCGTATCATGGTCTCGTTCCGTCCTTTGGGGGCGCGATCAAGCCACTGGTACATGCCCCACAGAGAGTCCACTCCCCGTGCATAGGTGGAATAGGTGTGGTAGACGACGCCGTCTTCGAGCGCGAACGCGCTCATGCCTGGCCTATCGCGCGAATACGTGGGCGCGTCGGTTCCGCATATGGCCCCCAACTGGGCGACGGGCTCCGGCGCCGGCGCCGCATCCATTGCGTGGCCGCCGCGCTCGTAGTTGTATTCGACGGCGTCCGCGCGCTGCTGCTCCTCGGTGAACGAGACGTTGAAGTCGAAGTTGAAGTCGCTGGCGTGCGCGGACGCCCAGGGAAACGTCCAACCCATCCGCCGCCTGTACGTCTGCAGCTTCGCGAGCGGCGCACGCGACACGCCCAGAGCATCACGTCATGGTTGGCCAAATG
>QHNJ01000099.1 GCA_003218395.1 Verrucomicrobiota bacterium | reverse complement strand
CCAACATTTTCAACGTGACCTTGTTCGCCTCAGGCAGCGTCGGCATCCAGCGATCGATCGTGTCGTCGAGCGTGACCTTGTGCTCGTCCACGAACTCCATAAGCAGCGTGCCAAGGTAAGCGAAGGCGACGGCGCCGTTGCGGAAGTGCATCGCCGTGGTCGCGGGCACGCCGCTCATCGACTCGCCGAACGCCTGGCTCGTGATGACCTTGTCGTCCTGCGTGACCTTGACGATGACCGCGCGGAGGTGCTCGGTCTTGATCGCGTTCTGAACGATCGTTGCGATGGCTGACGCCTGGTCCGGTTGAGAGGTTGGCGCCGGGGTGGCAGCCGCATTGAGCCAGACTGCCGAGAGGCTGAGTGAGATACAAACGAAAGTAAGAATTAAGAAGGATGAATTAGGAAATTTTCGACGCCTCATCTTATTCGGTCGAACGTCTTGAGCTTTACCACGTGATTCGTTGAAGGCGTTGAATCGTTGAATCGGTTCAGGAGGCGTGCGCGAGTGCAGGTGCCGGGGGCTTGATACCTTGTTCGGCAGCTAGTTCGAGAGCGCCTTCCAATGCGACTTGAATTTGGCGCGCGGCTTCCTCGCGCGTATCCCATGCGCCATAATGCCTGGCCATTCGACGACTTGGGCGACGAAGCACTCGTCACCTTTCTCCGCCGAATACCAGATGCGGGTTTCGTATTCGCGAGGATCTGGCTTAAGCATAGGCGAGTTTTCCGCGCGGCTCGGCCGCCGCTACAGCAAAACCGATTTTCGGCGAGGGCGGCGAAAACAACACGCGAGGCGCGTGCGCTCCCCAATCACTTCATGCGATCAAATGTTTTTTGGAGCAACTCCAAATCAGAGGCGCCGCCGGTTTTGTCGCGGGTAGTTTCTATCCACTTCTTCTCCAACGAATTCTTCGTTGGCCTTTCATTCTGAAAAAAAACTCCAAACACTCCCGGAAAGGGTAGTTGAGCGAGTTTGTAGGCGGCCAGCTCATCAGTAACGTCGTGCCGCAGCTCGTCCTCAGGGGTGTTATCCCATTTCTTTTCGTGGATCACTTCGAAGCTGCCGCCTTTTTTCGGATCGGCTGGATCGAATACGTCGGGAAAAAATTCGACGCACTCGGACAGACATTCGATGACGCTGAAACCCTGGTGATCGAACGCGCGCTCGATCATTTCCATCATGTGTTTAACCTGCGTCGCGTGGGTGCGCGCGATGAACGTGGCCCCGGCGGAGATCAATTTTTTCATCGGGTTGACCGGCTGATCAATCGCGCCGGTCGGATCGGTCTTGGATTTGAACCCGATGGGCGACGTCGGCGAGGTCTGTTTCTTGGTCAGGCCATAGACAAAGTTGTCCATGATGAAATAGGTCATGTTGATGTTCTTGCGCGCGCCGTGATCGAGATGGTTGCCGCCGATTGAGAAACCGTCGCCGTCGCCGCCGAAGAGGAAGACGTGGAGATCGGGTCGGGCCAGGCTGATGCCGGACGCGAGCGGGACGGCGCGGCCGTGAATGTAGTGCGCGCCGTGGCCGTTGACGAAATAAGGGAAGCGCGATGAACAACCGATGCCGGCGAGAGTGACGATCTTTTCGTGATCGAGCTGGCGTTTCTCGAGGACTTTGTAGAACGCGGCGAGCACGGCGAAATCGCCGCAGCCGGGACACCATGTCGGGTGATCGGCGGTAATTGCTTTTTTGGTTAATTTTTCCCGTGGCGCTTCGGCCGGGGGAGGTGCGGTTGTGGTTGTTTCGCTCATAAAAATTTAATCAGGAAGCCAGGAACCCAGGAAAAGGATTCTAGGATTCAATTCCATTCCTGATTTCGTGGTTTCCAGATTCATTAAATCAAACATCAAGCATCTCTGCGGCTGAGGCAGCCCCCTCTACAGTCATTCGACGTTGGACGTTGGGCGTTCGGCGTTTTCCCTCTCATATTAGCCAACTCCTTGGGCGATAGACTCGGAGCGGGCAAGATCGACATCTTGTTCGCCGTTTCCGGCAACGGGACGATTCGGTGAATAGCCCCTTGCCGAAACGAACTCGCCCGGAAAAACGCCTTGAAGAATTTCTTTCACGCGGAAGGTGAGGCCGTCAGTCTTGGTGATGCTCTGGATTTTCGGTTCGCAATAGCGCGCACGCAGAATGGTCGCCAGCTGGCCGAACCCATAAAGGCCCTGGTCGTTCATCTCGACCGTGACGATGCGTTTGAATTTGGCAAAGATTTTTTCGAGCCCGTTCGGCAACGGGTGCAAGTGTCGCAAATGCAGCGCGCCGATTTTTTCGCCCTGCTCGCGCGCCATTTTCGCGGCGTCGTGGATCGGACCGTAGGTTGATCCCCAGCCGACGAGCAAAGTGTCGCCTTCCTGATGGCCATAGACCTCCGGCACCGGAATCTCTTCGGCGAGCTTGCGTAATTTGTTGCGGCGTTTCGCGGTCATCGCCATGTGTAGCTTCGGGCTGCCGGTTGGATGGCCCATCTCGTCGTGCTCGAGCCCGGCGAGAAGCGGGTACTTTCCATCAAGAATGCGCGTGCCAGGCGGGACATGGTGTGTGATTTGATCGATCGGATAAGGCTTGAACGTCTGGCGCGGCGTCAGATCCGGCTTGGGATCGGCCATCAATTTCGAAAGATCCGGTTCGTCGAATGCTTCGATGCGCGTGGCCAGCGAGGTGTCGCTCAGGATGAATACCGGCGTGCTATATTTGCGGGCGATCCGGGCCGCTTCGATCGCGATATAAAAACAATCTTCCACTGTCGAGGGGGCGAGGACGACGCGCGGACTGTCGCCATGGCTGCCGAAGATCGCCTGATGCAGGTCGCTCTGCTCGACGTTGGTTGGCAAGCCGGTGCTCGGTCCTCCGCGTTGGATATTGCAGATGATGAGCGGGATTTCGGCCATCGACGCCCAACCGATTGCTTCGGCTTTCAATGAAATGCCGGGGCCGGCGCTGCCGGTCACGGCGAGGTATCCTGAATACGAACAACCGAGCGCGATCGAAACGGACGCCAACTCGTCCTCGGCCTGGACGAATATTCCTCCGTATTTCGGCAGTTCGCGCCGGAGCGTTTCCATCACGGAAGACCACGGCGTGATTGGGTAACCGGCGCCGTACCGCACGCCGCCGGCGATCAAGCCGTAGGCGAGCGCCTGGTTGCCGTCCATCGTGATCTGCGCCCGTCCGCTCGGTTTCGGGATGTGCTCAAATCGATAATGTTTCGTCAGGACATTTCCAACCGGATACGCGTAGCCGGCCTGGAACGCCATCAATGCGGTGTTGACGATGCTCTCGTCTTTGCCGGCGAATTTTTCGGTGATCAACTTTTTCAGCTTCTCGGCGTCGAGATTAAAAATTTTCGCGATCAGACCGAGCACGAAAATGTTTTTGCCCTTGTCTTTGGCGGTACCACCGAGCGCTTCGATCGTGAGCCCGGTGATTGGCACGCCGACATAAACGAAACGTCTGTCGTCGAGGTTCGGCTCAACGTTGTCGGAATCGTAAAGCAACACGCCGCCCTCTTTCAGAAAATCGAGATGATCCTGATAACTGTGTTGATAGAACGCGACGAGAAAATCGGCTTCATCCCCCGCCGATAACACTTCGCCCGTGCCCATGCGGACCTGAAAGATCGACGGCCCACCGGAAATCGTGGACGGAATCGTCATGTAAGTCATGACGTCGTGATCGCTGCGCCCGGCGAGTCGGGCGAGAAAGGCGCCGGCGGTCTGGATGCCGTCCTGCGAATTGCCCGCGAGACGGATCACGGCATCCTGAATGTTTTCAGGACGCAGATCGGCCCGATCCGGAGCAAGAGTGCCACTCGGAACGCTGTTTGCAGCACCGGCTTCGGTCAAAACAGGAGTGGAAGTGTCTTCGGGCAAAATTATAAAACCTCGGCTAAGCAATCTCAGGCAATGTTGTCGATTTTTCCAGAGGAAAGTCCGAGCCGTCAGAGGAACAGCGGCGTGTCCCCACGCGCAAATGCAAGACGTTGCGGCTGAGACAGCCGCCTCAACACTACTTCGTAGAAACAGGCCTAGCGCAGGGTTTCACTCAGAGCGGACTCAGCGGGCTGCCGGCTTACCTGCATATCCGCAGTCAGACTCCGCTCCGCTTCGCGGCGAGGCTTTCCTCCTCCGGGCTGCCAGGCGCGTCCTTGCCAGAAATCTTCCAGTGCAGTTCGGGTCCCGCGGAAAATGTTGAGTTCCGCCTTCCTAATGTTGGCCACACTCGTCCGATAAGCCGAGCGCGGAAGACCGCATTTGCCGTCGCCACAGTATTGCCAGAGAGCCCAGTGGCCCCACGGCGCCGTAGCACGCGGCTCGTAATGATAATTTGCAATCCATAGCCAACAATTCGTTAGGACAGCTCTCTGCCCATTAGTCACTTTCGGGTTATTCAGAACTCGCGCCAGATTGTACTCGCCCGAATAAAGGCCCGGATATTGGCCGGTGCGTTCGCGAATTCGCTCCACGAAGGAAACTGCCTGGTCAACCCGCATCGTGCCGCCGGGGTAATGACCATTCTTTTCGAAATCGAGCACGAGCAAGACACCAGCTGGACGCGACAACGGATCGGCTTGCTCCCAGGCATTGGAGACAACGCTCACGAAATGGTCCGCCTGTCGGACAGGATCGGTCGCATCGCCGAAATGATAAGCGCCCCAGAGCAAACCCGCGCGAGTCGCGGCCTGCTGCCTTGCGGCGTATTGCGAATCGCGATCGAAACGCGGATAGCTCGCCTCATGAATGACGCCGACAATGCCCTCGCTTCTCATCGTGACAAAGTCCGGCCGCATCAGGTCGTAGTGCGAAAGATTGACTACGTTACTGGCGGCAAACGCACACGCTGGCACCACGAAAATGAAAACGGCAGCGCGCAAGATCGAAAATTTCATTCCGAGGGAAATCGCTGGGCAGATATTGAGCAATCAAAGCGCATTTTGCAAGTGATCTTTTCAACCGTGCAGTCGGCCCGCTGAAGGCTGGCTTCATCTCGGCCCACTGGCGATAATCGGGCACCGATGAAAAATCTTTTTTGGACTCTTCTACTGCTTCCGTTAAGCACTACTGCGGCGGCGGAAAAGAACACGGCTCCAAAGTTTGACGCTCATGGCGCAGAGCGCTTTGCACGTCTGGCGCTGGCGTGCGTCGAGAAAGAGTATCCGAACAAGATCAGTCACGTGTTGAACGGCGATGCAGATGTCGCGCCGCCGCGTAAGCTGACGCCTGCATTCTACGGTTGTTACGACTGGCATTCATCCGTTCATGGACATTGGTTGCTCGTCAGGCTGGTACGCACATTTCCCGACGCATCGTTTGCTACACCAGCGCGTGATGCGCTGCGGAAAAGCCTCACCGCGGAAAATCTGAACCAGGAAGCCGCTTATCTTCGCGGAGCGGGTCGCGCGAGTTTCGAACGTCCATATGGATTAGCGTGGCTACTCCAATTATGCGCCGAGCTGCGCGAGTGGGACGATGACCAAGCGCGGGAGTTGTCAGCGAACTTGCGCCCGCTTGAAGAAGCTGCAATCGAGCGATTGAAAACATGGCTGCCGAAACTCTCGCATCCGGTGCGCATCGGGGAACACGATCAAACGGCATTCGGGCTCGGGCTGATGTTGGATTACGCGCGGGTAACCAAGAACGGATCCATCGCCAAGCTGGTCACCGATTCGGCCAAAAAATTCTTTCTTGCCGATAAGGATTGTCCGCTCTCTTACGAACCTTCCGGTGAAGATTTCCTCTCGCCATGTCTCGCTGAAGCTGACGTGATGCGCCGTGTGCTTTTCCCCGCGGAATTCGCGAGCTGGTTAAAAGAATTCATGCCGCAAATCCCGACCACGCCAAATGCGGATTGGCTGCCGGTCACGGTCTCGCCCGATCCGAGCGATCCAAAACTCGCGCACCTTGACGGATTGAATTTGAGTCGCGCGTGGATGTTAGAGGGAATTAGCTCAGCGCTTCCTGCGGATGATCCACGCCGCGCAGCGCTCTCTGCCGCGGCTGAGGCCCATCGTCGCGCGGGACTGGCAGCGGTGACCGGGGAGCATTATGAAGGCGGACATTGGCTTGGCAGTTTTGCGGCTTATCTGACCACCCAGCGCGGAATTCAGAGCGCAAAATAAAGAACCACGGCCGACCTCCTTCGCCAGGTTTCGGCACGGCAAGCACGGCTACTTCTACAGTCATGCATGGCACAGCCCCAGCGCGGAGCGCGGTTCACGCGCGAATTTGAAACCCGCAAACGGCGCGGCAACTCCGACAGGCGCAGGTGCATCCTTTTCCAGCGCGAGAACTTGAAAACTGCGGCCAAGCATTTCTGGATGGAGCAGTGTTTGGAGCGCGCGTTTCGCCTTTCCATCGACATTTTGCTGCAGTTCATCACGAGACAATTCCGACAGGATTCCAGTGATGAAGTGATGTTGATCAGTGAATCC